>DLAA01000051.1:0-16968 GCA_002493835.1 Lachnospiraceae bacterium UBA7060
TGCGAGTATGAAGGAAAAAATTTGTCCAATGACCGTTGCCCAAGCTGCGCCGGCAATTCCCCAATCGCAGGCAAAAATAAAAATAGGGTCAAGGATGGTATTGACAATAGCTCCCACAACCATGCAGACCATCGAATATTTTGGTTTTCCATCTGCTCGAATCAAATTGCTCATGCCGTTCGTTACGATGAGAAACGGCATTCCAATCAATGTAATGCTGGCATATTGCTTTGCATATGGAAATACATCTGTCGTTGCCCCAAATGCCTTTAGGAGCAAAGGAAGCAGAGCTTTGCCAACCAACAAATAAATAATTCCGAAAATCCCCATCAGAACAATACCATTTCCCGCTGCTTTGGCGGCAGCTTTCGGTTCTTTGCGTCCAAGACAGAGGGAAACACGGGAAGCACTGCCAATTCCGACCAACAATGCAATGGCAAGGCAGATGGTAGAAAACGGGTAGGCAACATTGGTTGCTGCATTTCCCAAATAGCCGACACCTTGACCAATAAAAATCTGATCCACAATATTGTAAATTGAGCCGACAAGGGATGCCACAATACTTGGAACAGCAAAATTTTTCAACAGCTTTGAAATTTTTTCATAGCCTAAGGGATTTTCAGTCATTGAACTCCTCCCCCTTTCTTTCTATATGGAGTTCTGATGTAATATTTTTGCCCGCCTGCATTAGAAAATCCATAAAGAGGTTCTGATCTGATTCGCTAATACCCTGCAATAAAAGAGCTTCTGTCTTTTCGCATATCGTCTGTACCTCGTCAATAACAGACAATGCACGCTCCGTAGGATACAGCTTACAAGTCCGTTTATCCTTATCATGTGGGGAACGAGTGATCATTCCCTGCTTTTCTAATGCCGCAACCGTTCGTACAATATTGCTCGGATGGACATAAAACATATCCAACAAAGAATCCTGTAGAATACCGGGCGAATGACAGATTTTGATTAAGAACATATATTGACTGTTGTTGATTCCAAAGGGCGCAAGCTGTTTGTCTAAATAGATTTTGTAAAATCGGTCTGCTACTGAAAGCCATTTTAATAGTTTCATAGATGTATTCCTCCTAATCACAAGTATTATAATACAATGTGCGTGCGCACGCAAGTATTTTTGAGAATATGAAATATTACTATTTTGTGTTGATAACAATTCTTTTTAGCATTAAATATTATGCAATAACAAGAAAAACACCGGGAAACGACAGTGTATAAGCTGCCACTCCCCGGCTTTTTCAATTACTCTATATCTTCAGCAGGCAAAAACACTAACTCGGTAAAGTATCTGTATATTCCATTTCACGAAGTTGTCCCTTTTCGTTCTGTACTCTGGCACGGGTAATATATCCCGCCTGCTCTAATTCGTGTATAACCGTCGTAATGGCGTCTAAACCCTCTTTGTTGATATATGCTAACCCTAGTAAAGTAAAATTCCATTCCGGGGGCATTGAGATCATTTGACACAGCAATCCTTTTGCCCGTAAAGATAGCTGGCGGTTGCGTAAATGAAGATTTGGCATAATCGTATAATCTTTGACTTTCTTTACTCTGAATACTGGCATAATAGTTTGTCCTTTCTTTTGATGTGAAAGTCTAAATCATATCTTTGAGGAAATGCGGGTATGCGTCTTAATGATTGTATTTTGTGTGTTCCGATTTACTGCAATGTTCCCGGTTTGCTTCACCAAAACGCTGGAAGTGTACAACTTCTCTTGCACGGAGAAATTTAATTGGCTCGTATACATCGGGTTCATCCTTTACAAGACGCAGGATGTTGTCGTAAGTGGAACGGGCTTTCTGCTCTGCTGCCATGTCCTCCATCAGATCGGTAATGATATCACCTTTGGATTGAAACTCGCAGGCATTGAAGGGAACGCCTCCTGCCGCCTGGGGCCAGATTCCGACGGTGTGATCCACGTAATAATTGCGGAAACCGCTTGCCTCAATCTGTTCCATGGAGAGGTTTTTAGTGAGTTGGTGCACAATAGCGGCTACCATTTCTAAGTGAGCTAATTCTTCGGTGCCGATATCGGTAAGAACTGCGGAAACTTCTCTGTAAGGACACGCATATCGCTGAGACAGGTAGCGCATGGATGCGCCCATTTCTCCATCAGGACCTCCATATTGACTGATGATAGCCTGTGCGATGTCCGCATTGGCTTCTTTAATGTTTACAGGAAACTCCAGTCTTCTTTCATAATTCCACATTAATTACAGCCTCCTTCCCAGGGCATGGGAGCTAATGCCCAGCTCCAATCGTTACAGTTTGATGTGTCTGCACAAGAGATTGTCAGAGGCGTGAATTTGGCAGAATATTCCTGCTTTGCTTGGTTTGCCAGACGGTTGTAGTGATTAAAATATTTTAAAGCATTTTGATCAGTGGGATGAGTGTCCAGATAGAGGGACAGTTCGATGACAACGAAGCTTAAGACGCCGATATCGTGGAGCAGTTTCTCCTGTTCATTTGCAAATTGTGTGTTCATCTTTTACAACATCTCCTTCCCGAAAATGGCTTATTGAGTTCAGGGAAGATCGTGCCATCGTAATACCCTTTTTCAAGATCTTCGCAGATCCCATTGAAGTGCTGCCAGGGAACATAGGCCATGGCGATGGGAAATTCATCGCATGGTTCCCTGTAAAGATAATCCTTCATACAATATTTTCCTTTCTGCGGGTGTGCCGAAAAACTGGCACACAAATTTCATGTGTTTTTAGTCATATAGTATGCTATAATCACCTAAATGTGTAGCTTAAAATAGCCCTGATCTTTCTTTATCAGAACAAAGGCAGGTATTTCGGTTCTGGCGTCTTGTAAACGCCTATGATACTATTGTAAATGAATGGCGCCAAAAGTAAGGCAATATATTTGCATCATCCAGATTTGTGCCGCCGAACAGCGGCAAAATGTTGGTTAGCGTGAGAAAGACACAAAATATTCACAATTTGATACGAATAGAGACACATTTTGCCAGTATATTAGTGTGAGAAGTACTTCTAGCCGCTCACAGCAAAGGCTGTTTCGCAAAGTCAGCGCAGCTGGCTTGGAAGTACTAGTACAACGAATATGTCAGTTATTTAATATTTGTTGTATTAGGATTGAACAAAGATTATTTTACGCAGTTATGTAATAAAAAGGGGAGGAAAAAGTTTTGATACAGGTGGAAAACTTAGTCAAAAGATACGGGGACCATGTAGCAGTAGATGGTTTGACGTTTACTGTGGAGCAGGGAAAAATTTACGGTTTTCTTGGTCCTAACGGAGCGGGAAAGAGCACTACAATGAATGTGATGACGGGTTATATAGCATCTGATGGAGGAACAGTTAAGATTGATGGCTATGATATCTTAAAAGAGCCTATTAAAGCGAAGTCCTGTATCGGTTATCTGCCGGAGGTACCGCCTCTTTATTCAGATATGACGGTGTGGGAATTTTTATTGTTTGCTGCAGAGCTTAAAAAGGTATCGAAGAGGGAGAGAAAAGAGCAGGTAGAAAAACTGATGCAGGAGCTGGAGCTTACACAGATGCGAGACCGCTTGCTCAAGAACCTCTCCAAGGGTTACAGGCAGAGAGTGGGGCTTGCCCAGGCGCTTGTGGGAAATCCCAAAGTTTTAATTTTAGATGAACCAATGGTAGGTTTGGATCCCAAGCAGATCATCGAGATGCGGGATTTGATTAAAGGGCTTGCAGGAGAGCATACCGTGATTTTGAGTTCCCATATTCTTTCAGAAATCAGTGCGGTGTGTGAACATATTCTAATTATCTCTAAGGGAAAGCTTGTGGCTGCAGGTTCTCCTGAGGAGCTGCAGAAGATGATGCATGGTGCGGCACAGCTTATGGTGACGGTGATTGGTGAGCGTGACCGTGCACAGGAAGTGCTCGAAGGGATGAGCGCTGTTGTGCAGTATTCTTTTGAGGAAGGCAGCGAGGAAGACAGTATTCGTATCTGCATTGAAACGGAGGAGAGTGTGGATATCCGCAGAGAATTGTCTGTGGCTTTGTCAGGGGCAGGTATGCCCATTCTTTCCATGAATCGCTCAGAGAAATCTCTGGAGGATATTTTCTTAGAATTGACGGAAGCCGAAGAACCTGATGCATGTGATGAGGCGGAGCCGGAGGAATCAGAAAATATGGAAGAATCAGATGAAGAAGCTGTCGGCAAAATCGTGGAGGCAGATTCAGAGATAGGGGAAGCTGAGAAAGCAGGGACAGCGAAGGAGGAGACAAATGCGGGCGATTTATAAAAGAGAATTGAGATCTTACTTTTGTTCTTTTACGGGCTGGCTTTTTGTGGCGGTAAATTTGTTCGTGATGGGATTATATTTTGTTGTCTACAATATGCTGATGGGTTATCCGACTATATCCTATGTGCTGCAGAGCATTGTCTTCACTTTTATCGTGACGATACCCATTCTCACCATGCGCACTCTCTCAGAAGAACGGAAAAATAAGACGGACCAGCTTATTCTGACGGCTCCTGTCTCGGTAGGCAGGATTGTGCTGGGTAAATATCTGGCGTTGGTGACGGTGCTTCTTTTGCCAACCGTGTTTATGGGAATCCTGCCTCTGTTTCTCATGCAGGCGGGGGAGTTTAGACTGGGCATCTCTTACGCTGCTTTGCTGGGATTTTTCTTGTACGGTTCTTTGGCGCTGGCATTGGGGCTTTTCCTTTCGTCCCTGACGGAGAATGTAGTGATTGCGGCGGTGCTCTCTTTTGGTGCATTATTTTTGGGATATATTATGCCGGGTATTTCAAATCTGCTTTCCACTACGGGAACTTCGGCGGTTACCACGGCTGTCGGACGGATACTTTCCTGTTTCGATATGGTGAGCCGGTTTGACACGCTTTCCTCGGGCTATTTTGAAGTGGAGGCAGTGGTTTACTATCTGTCAGCCATAACGCTGGCGCTCTTTTGTACGGCTCAGATCATTCAGAAACGCCGATATAATGTTTCCGGCGGCGGTTTAAAGCTGGGAGCTTACAGTGTTACGGGAATTATTTTGGCGGCAGTTCTTGTTGTGGTGGTTAATCTGGGATTGAATTATGTGCCGGAGCAGTATTCCTCTTTTGATTTGACAGAAAATAAATTATATGCGTTGACGGAGGAGACGAAAGAATTTCTTGCGGGGCTGAACGAGGATGTAACTGTCTATGTACTCTCTGAAGAGGATGCCGCAGATGCAAATCTCTCCAAAACTTTGGAGCGGATGGCGGACCAGTCGGGGCATTTGCAGGTGAAATATGTGAGTCTCTCAAAGAATCCAAATTTTTATCAAAATTATGTCACGGAACAGCCTTCTGCGGGCAGTTTGATTGTAGAAGGGCAGAAGCGTGATACGGTAGTGGATTTTGGAGATATTTACACCTATGAAATGGATTATTCCACCTACAGCTACCAGACTACAGGTTATGA
This sequence comes from Lachnospiraceae bacterium UBA7060, assembly GCA_002493835.1. GTDB lineage: Bacteria > Bacillota > Clostridia > Lachnospirales > Lachnospiraceae > UBA3282. The sequence goes on from DLAA01000051.1 coordinate 5,427, forward strand.
CGGGGAGGGGCAGGTTGTCTCTGCCCTTGCCTATGTCACCACAGAAGAAATGCCAGTTTTTTATGCGATAGGCGGACATGGAGAACTGGAGTTGGAGGAGAAATTTGTCAATACGATAAAAAAGGAAAATGTGTCCTGTGAACAGCTGATGCTTTACTCGGTGGATGAGATTCCGGAGGATGCCCAGGGGCTTATCTTGAATGCGCCCACCAGTGATTACTCGAAAGAGGATGCCGAAAAAGTGACGGCCTATTTGGAAAAGGGCGGCAATGCACTGATTGTCTCCACTTTGGCGGAGGGGGAAATGACAAACTTTGAGAGTATTCTGGATTTTTATGGAATATCTGAGGTGGAGGGGACAATCGTGGAGGCGGATCGGAATTATTACTACCAGAATCCTTACTATCTTTTCCCGAAAATCGAGTCTGCGGAAGTGACGGCGCCGCTGGCTGATGGGCTGGTGTTTGCACCTTTTTCCAGAGGACTTTCCTACGAGGATACTTCTGATGACGTGCATTATACCCCGCTTCTCACCACTAGCGACATTGCTTTTAGTAAGACAGATATCACGGACAGCAGCGATTACAGTAAGGGGGAGGCAGACATTGACGGTCCTTTTGTTGTCAGTGTAGAGGCAGAAAAATCTACTTCGAGCGGAGCGGTTTCCCATGCGTTCCTTGTGGGAGGAGAGAGCATGTTTACCGGATTGGCAGACGACATGGCGCCGGGAAATAATGTAAAGCTTTTCTCAAGTATGATAAGTTCTTTGGCGGAGCGGGAGGCCTCTGTTGCAATTCCAGAAAAGAGCCTTGCTATGTCCAATCTGACGTTTAGTGCGCAGACAGCCTATATCACAGCAATTTTGTGCGTAATCGTGGTGCCGCTTGCGACGCTGATCACAGGGTTTGCCATCTGGTTTAGAAGAAGGCGGCGCTAATATTGACTTCCTAAAGACTTTGTGCCAAAATATACGTGAAAGCAATGAGCAGTGCGCAGGCAGAGGATAAGTGTGGCGGGAGCTGGCTCCCAGACACACTTATACGAATGACTGCATAGGGCGAAGCCCGCGAGCGAGAGAAACCGAAGGTTTATCGAGCGGGCACTGCGAATGAAAGAACAGGCAGAGGATAAGTGTGGCAGGTGAAAGCGCAGGCAGCTCACGGGCACTACAGTTTTGAAGTTTGAGGGAGTGGAGAAAGAGATGAGAGGAATAGATACGCAGGTTCGTAAGAACAGAAGACGTATTTTTAAGGAAGTGGCAAATTTAGCCTATCAATCTAAAAATTTAAAGGATGATATTGAGGCGCTTCCCTACAAGATCGTAGACTATGATGAGTCTGAATATGAGAATATCTATAGAGACCGTGCTATTGTTCGTGAGAGAATTCGTCTGGCCATGGGGCTCTCTCTGCGGCCGGAGAATGTTCCCGTACATCTGACCCAAGGGCTTGAGGAAAGTAATATTTCAGAGAAATACTATGAACCGCCGTTGATGCAGGTTATTCCTTCCGCATGTAATGCTTGTCCGGAGAATTCTTATTATGTGACGAATCGTTGTATGGGCTGTGTGGCTCATCCTTGCAGAGAGGTCTGTCCAAGAGGCGCGATCTCTATGGTGAATGGACGTTCTGTAATTGATCCGGAGAAGTGTATCAAATGTGGTAAGTGCAAGGCGGTGTGTCCCTATGATGCCATTGCCCATCAGGTGAGGCCCTGTGCGGGCGCCTGCGGCGTGAATGCCATAAAGAACGATGAAAAGGGACGTGCCATGATTGACAATGATCTGTGTGTCTCCTGTGGGCAGTGTATGGTGAATTGTCCTTTTGGCGCCATTGCGGATAAGTCTCAGATTTTCCAACTGATTCGTGCGCTGCAGACGGGAGATCAGATTATTGCTCAGGTGGCGCCTGCTTTTGCTGGGCAATTTGGCCCGGATGTGACGCCTGATATGTTAAAAACGGCCTTGAAGGAATTAGGCTTTTACGATGTATATGAGACAGCGATAGGTGCGGATATGGGTGCGATAGCCGAGGCGGAACATTATGCCACCGAGGTAGCAGCCGGGAAGCTGCCGTTCAGCCTGACTTCCTGCTGTCCTTCCTGGTCGGTTCTTGCAAAGAAATTTTTCCCGGAGACGATTGATAAGATATCGAACGCGCTTACACCCATGGTGGCTACGGCGAGAATTATTAAGCAGGAACATCCAAATGCCAAAGTGGTGTTTATTGGGCCTTGTGCTTCCAAGAAGCTGGAGGCATCCAGGCGGACGATCCGCTCCGATGTGGATTTTGTCATTACCTTTGAAGAACTGACGGGTATTTTTGAAGCGAAGGGAATTTTCCTGAAAGAGATTCAGGCATTAGATGAGATGAAGGATGCCACGGGTGCAGGCAGAGGGTATGGTGTCGCCGGTGGTGTTGCGAGCGCCATTGAGGAGTGTGTAAAAGAGTACTATCCAGATGTGGAAGTGCACATTGAGCATGCGGAAAGCTTGTCTGAGTGTAAAAAGATATTGATGCTGGCGAAAGCGGGAAAGAAAAATGGCTGTCTGATAGAAGGCATGGCTTGTCCCGGAGGTTGTGTTGCCGGTGCAGGCACGAACATTGCGCCTGCTGTGGCTGCAAAGGCGGTAGGTTCCTTTAAGGCAGCGGCGGATCAGAAAATCCCAGACCGGGATATAAACAAAGTTACACAGTAGGTAACAGAGAGGCAGGAAAAATCAAATAACGATGAAAAAAATACGAACCAGATATGCGCCCAGTCCCACCGGGCGGATGCATGTGGGAAATTTGCGGACAGCGCTTTATGCTTATCTGATTGCGAAGCATGAGGGCGGCGAATTTATTCTAAGGATTGAGGACACGGATCAGGAGCGTTATGTGGAGGGGGCGGTAGATATTATTTACCGCACGCTGGAGAGCACAGGGCTGGTACACGATGAGGGTCCTGATAAGGATGGAGGTGTTGGGCCTTATGTGCAGAGTGACCGCCAGAAGCAAGGGATTTATCTACAGTACGCGAAGGAACTGATTGAGAAAGGCGAGGCATATTACTGTTTTTGCGATAAGGAGAGGCTGGCTTCCCTGAACCGGACAGTGGCTGGCAAGGAGATTAATATTTATGACAAGCACTGCCTGCACTTGACAAAGGAGGAGATTGAGGCGAATCTCGCTGCAGGCAGACCTTATGTGATTCGGCAGAATAATCCGACGGAAGGGACAACCACCTTCCATGACGATATCTATGGGGATATTACGGTGGATAACGCGGAGTTGGACGATATGATTCTGATCAAGTCGGATGGTTACCCCACCTACAATTTTGCCAATGTGGTGGACGACCATCTCATGGGAATTACACATGTGGTTCGGGGAAATGAATACTTGTCCTCCTCGCCGAAATACAACCGTCTCTATGACGCCTTTGGCTGGGAAGTGCCGGAGTATGTGCACTGTCCGTTAATTACGGACGAGTCCCACCAGAAGCTCTCTAAGCGGTGTGGACATTCCTCCTATGAGGATTTGCTTGAACAAGGATTTTTGTCTGAGGCGATTGTGAATTTTGTCGCACTTCTCGGTTGGAGTCCGGAAGACAATGAGGAAATTTTTACTTTGGAGGAGCTTGTAAAGCGGTTTGATTACCACCATCTCTCCAAATCCCCAGCGGTGTTTGATTATACGAAGTTGAAATGGATGAATGGAGAGTATTTAAAAGCGATGGATTTTGATCGCTTTTATGAGATGGCGGAACCTTATTTGAAAGAGGCGGTAACCAAGGACTATGATCTGAGAAAGATTGCTGCCATGGTGAAGACTCGAATTGAGATTTTCCCGGATATCAAAGAGCACGTGGACTTTTTTGACAAACTTCCGGAATATGATGCAGCGATGTACACGCACAAGAAAATGAAGACCAATGCTGAGACATCTCTCGCTGTATTAAAGGAGCTTTTACCGCTTTTGGAGGCGCAGGAGGATTATACAAACGATGCACTTTATCAGACTTTGACTGCCTATGTGACAGAGAAAGGATATAAGAATGGCTATGTGATGTGGCCTGTGAGGACTGCGGTCTCCGGAAAGCAGATGACGCCGGGCGGCGCGACGGAGCTTATGGAGATATTGGGAAAGGAAGAATCCCTCGCAAGGATTCGAAAAGGGATCGAAAAGCTTGAACAAGCTTAAAATAGCCTGCACGAAGAGGCAGGAAGAAGCGATAACTCATGGCGGCGGCCCGGCGGCAGTTTTAGCCGGGCCTGGCAGTGGCAAAACCTTCGTCACCGTACACCGTATTCACAGACTCATCACATCACTGGGCGTTGATCCGGCCCGTATTCTGGTCATTACCTTCACAAAAGCGGCCGCATTGGAAATGCAGGAACGATTTTTCCGTCTGATGGAAAGTTCCCTTCCGGTTTGGTTTGGCACCTTTCATGCGGTATTCTATCATATCTTGAAACAGTCAGCGCGGTATCGCGGTTATACCATTATTACAGAGACGGAAAAGAGAAAACTGATCCGGGATATCATACATAACCATAAGCAGTTTGTCTATTTACAGGAGGAGGACATTGAGGAAATTTTAACTGCCTTGAGCAGATATAAAACAAAGGCGGCTGAAAGCCGGGCACAGACTCCGAAAGAGGAGATGGCTGGAGATCAGAGTCAGGGGAAAGTGGATGTCGCACCGGCGATTCAGAAAATGAAGCAGGAAGACTTTCTGTTTTTATGGCGAGAGTATCAAAGCTGGCTTACCGAATTTTCGAAATTTGATTTTGATGATTTGATGATGGTATGTTTGAAGCTTTTACGTGAGGACGTAGATTGTTTGTCAAAATGGCAGTCACAGTTCCGTTATATTCTGGTGGATGAATTTCAGGACATTTCTCCTTCCCAATATGAGATCATTAAGCTTCTTGCCGCGCCGGAGAACAATCTTTTTATCGTGGGCGATGACGATCAGTCTATCTATGGCTTTCGGGGTGCAAGTCCGGACAGTGTGCAGCGGTTTTTTGCAGATTTTTCTCAGGCGAAGCGGATATTGCTGGATGTCAATTTTCGGTGTCATGAAAAAATTGTGCAGGCGGCAGGAAATGTGATTGCTGAGAATAAAAACCGTATCCCCAAACAGATTTATTCGAACCATACAGATGGGGAGGGAATCCAACTCTGTCCTGTACAGTCTAGAGAAAAATTGCAGGAGGCGGTGGTGGCAGCTCTGAAAAAGGAGCAGGCGTCAGGGAATCTTGCGGATTGTGCTATCATCTGTAGAACGAATTTAGATTGTGGTTTTTGGGCGCAGATTTTCCACGAAGCAGAACTTCCCTATGTGCTTAGGGAGAGGCCGCAAAATCGGTTTTCCCACTTTGTGATTCGGGATATTTGTGCTTATCTGGCTTTGGGGCAGGGCGATCACAGCAGACGTCACTTCTTTCGCGTTATGAATCGGCCCGTGCGCTATATCAGGCGTGACAGTATGCCTTCAGAATGGGTGGAGCGGGCAGCGCTGATCGGATACTATGCGGATACGCCCGCAATACAAGAACGGGTGAGACGGCTTTATAAAGATATCGACAATCTGTCTGGGAAACGGGTGCATCTGCAAATTCATTACATTCGAAAGGTGATAGGATATGAAGCCTATCTGAGGGAAAAATATGGATCAGATAAAGCGAAAGAGTTGATCAGGATAGGGGAAGAATTTGAGGCTTTTTCGAGACAGTTTTGCTCGGTACAGGAGATGAAAATTTTCATGGAAGAATATGTTCAGGTAATAAAGGAGCCAAGGACAGATCCAAATGGTTTGAAACTTTTGACAATGCACGCTTCTAAGGGGCTTGAGTTTGGGACGGTTTTTTTGCCGGATTGCAATGAGGGGAAAACGCCTTCGGATCAGGCAAAAACGCAGGCGGAGATAGAGGAGGAGAGGCGGATGTTTTATGTGGCCATGACGAGGGCTAAGAACAGGCTTTTTCTTTTCTTTCAGAATGAGAAAACCGGGAAGGACGCACCATCCCGGTTCTTAAATCCGCTGTTTTCTCAGGGCTCGTCTACCAGCTCGTCGAATTCAGCAGTGTCAAGAAATTCATCGAAGGCGTCCGCTACGGATTCGTACTCTTCGTCGTCTTCGATATAACCCAGCTCTGGTTCCTCATTTGGGTCCTTTGGATTTTCGCTGTAGCGGTAGAACCAGACTTCGCCGTCTGTGTTACTGCCATTCTCATCAAGAGGCAGGAGAGCAATGTAATCCTGGTCTGCGACAGTCAATATAGTGACCACGGCGCAGGTGACATTTGTGCCGTCATCAAGTTCCAGATCGACGGTCATCTCTTCCTTTTCCAGTTCTTCCTTGGTATTTTGATTTCTGCTTTTATTCATGATTCCCTCCGTTTGATGTGGTTTCGTGTATGTCTGCATGCATAAAATTTACATTCTGTGCAGCAAATGTGACAATTTATACTGAAGAAGACAGTTTCTTATAATATAGTGTATCATAAGTAAAAGGCTGTGGATATATTTAGATTGAAAAAGAGACGATTTTTATGTATAATATAGACTGACTTAACATACGATTCCCAGAAAAATGCCGGATGAAGGGAACAAGGCTTGAACGGAGGATTTGATGCAGAAGACATTCCAGATAAAGCATGTTGACAGGACAAAAATGTATCCGCTTGGCGTATCTTTTGAGGAAGAGGGACTGCGGATTTCAACGGTATGTGAAGGAAATGAAGAGGCGGGGATTATTCTCTATGACAGGAGGCATCAGGAGGGCGTTCGTGTTCCTTTCCCTGAGACCTGCAGGATAGGGATGGTCTGCGCTATGCTGCTCTCCGGTTATCGGGACAGGAGCATGAGTTATCTTTTTTACAGAGGAGATGAGGTTTACCAGGATCCGCTCTGCAAACGGGTGGATAATTTGTGTGGCTATGGTGTGCCAAAGCCCTCTCTTTCTCACTGTAAGGCGGCCGGGGATTCCTATGACTGGGGAGATGATGAGAACATTCATGTGCCCTATGAGGAGATGATTCTCTACGCTTTGCATGTGCGTGGTTACACGAAGCACCGTTCGTCTGGTGTGAAGTGGAAGGGGACTTATGTCGGGTTGACAGAAAAGATCCCTTATCTGAAAGAGCTGGGGATTAATATGGTTCTTCTCATGCCCGCCTATGAGTTTGATGAGATTATGCCGGAGAATCAGGTAAAGACCATAGAGCAGGCAGTTCTATCCTACAAACAGGAGCTGCCTTCGCCAGATGAGGGGAAGGAGAAAAGCCCGCGTATCAATTATTGGGGGTATCAGCAGGGACTATATTATGTGCCCAAAAGTGCATACGCCCACGGGAAAGATGCGGCGGGGGAGTACAAAGATATGGTACGGGCCTTTCACAAAGCCGGCATAGGTGTGGCGATGCAGTTTTATTTTCCGGCGCAGATGAATCCGGTGGAAATATTGGATATTTTGAAATACTGGGTCCTGGAGTACCATATAGATGGTTTTCATTTGATGAGCGCCTCTCTTTCTATGGAACTTATTGCCAGGGAACCGCTCCTTGCGAGGACTATGCTTCTTGCCGGGGAGAAAGATGTTGGCAGATGGGCAGGGAAAACGCGTAATCTGGGTTGTTTAAGTGACGGATTCCTTTACGATATGCGGCGGTTTTTAAAGGGCGATGACAATATGATAAATCAATTCCTTTTACGTGTGCGGGAAAATAAGGATGAGATTGGTGTGATAAACAGTATTGCCCGCTGGGATGGTTTTCGTCTTATGGATCTCGTGTCTTATGATCGTAAACACAATGAAGGAAATGGCGAGGACAATCAGGACGGCACGGATTATAACTGCAGCTGGAATTGCGGAGTGGAAGGAAAAAGCAGAAGGAAAAATATTCAGGATCTGCGCCTGCAGCAGATGAAAAATGCTGTTACTCTTCTTTTTATGTCTCAGGGGACGCCGCTTCTCTATGGCGGGGATGAGTTTGCCAATACGCAGATGGGAAACAACAATCCTTACTGCCAGGATAATGATATTGCCTGGATTAAATGGAATATGACAGAGATGGGGCGTGAGCTTCTCGATTACACGAAGTTTATGATTGGATTGAGGAAGGCTCATCGTATTTTGCACAGTAGGACGCTTTTACGCGGTGTAGATACGTTATCCTGTGGGTTCCCTGATATTTCTTTCCATGGAAGAGAAGCATGGAGGCCGGATACCACGCCGATAAGCCGCAGCATGGGGATTATGTATTGCGGATTTTATGGGGCGGAAGGGGAGCCGGAAGATGAATGCTTTTTTTACATTGCAGTTAATATGCATTGGGAGGTGAATTATTTAGGGCTGCCAAAGCTCCCCAAGGGGAGGCATTGGGTGTACCGTGCTTCTACGAGCAGGGGAATTCCTGATATAGAGGATAAAGATTCCTCTCAGGAGCTTTGTGTGCCAGCAAGGGCTATTGTGCTTTGCATTGCCGAAGAAGAGAAACCTGCAGATCCGGAAAAGGCAGGGAAGAAAAAAGCTGACAGGGGCAAAAAGAAGAAGGGGATGAAAGAGGCGGATGCATAAAGCATGGGAACACTTTAAGACGATTACATATCATAAATTTCTGGTTATGGGTGGGTGTTTCAAGGTTGGACTTTACAGGCAGGGGCTTCTCCATGATCTGTCGAAGTACTCGCCAGCAGAATTTATGGTTGGAGCAAAATATTGGCAGGGTGACAGGAGTCCAAACAATGCGGAAAGGGAGGATATCGGATATTCGTCGGCATGGCTGCATCACAAGGGACGAAATAAACACCATTATGAATATTGGATCGACTACAGTTCCAGAGGGATAGAGGGAGGTATGGCCCCAGCGCCCATGCCCACCCGCTATATTGTAGAAATGTTTATCGACAGGGTGGCTGCTTGCAAAGTTTACCACGGGGCTGCTTATAAAGATCAGGATCCGTTAGCTTATTATCAGTCCTCGAAGACGCCGCCTCCTCTTCACAAGAAGACAAAGCGACTTTTAGAATTTCTTCTCCATATGCTGGCAGAGCAGGGCGAAGAGAAAACTTTTCAATATATCCGCAAAAAAATTCTGAAGAAGTAACAGCTCCTTTATTCTCGCATAGGATATGGTATCAGAGAAAAAGGAGATGAAACCTATGAATTGTTCTTGGATTATACTGCTGTTGCTTTTCTGTGGACAGAACGGTGCTTTTGGGCGTAACGGCTGTGGCTGCGAAGAACCTGAAAGACCGAAGCCGCCCTGCAAAAGACCGGAACCGCCTTGTCAAAGGCCTGAACCGCCTTGCGGCAGACCGGAACCGGAGCCTTGTGGATGTGAGGATTCCAGATTTGAGCCCCGCTTTGAGCAGAGACCTTTCAGCGGAAACGGTTCTACCTGTGGGTGCGAAGGAGAAGGTAACTGATATATGTATTTGATAGGAAAGGGATCGCAAATGGCGGTCCTTTTCTGTTTTTTTGTGTTTGGCATATAGAAAAGGGCTGTGCTCAGCAGCAAAATCCGTTGGTTCGCCGGTAACAGTTCAGGATTTCTTGACGGGAATGAAGGGCGGTGTTATATTAGTTAGGTATGGAGGAAACAACATTATGATTAATGAAAATAAGGTGTTATTCAGCGGTATGCAGGCTACTGGAAATCTGACTCTTGGGAATTATCTGGGTGCACTGAAAAATTGGGTAGATCTCTGTGACGAATATCAGTGCTTTTATTGTGTGGTGGACCTGCATTCCATCACAATAAGACAGGATCCTGCACAGCTTCGCAGGCGGGCGCGGAATCTTCTTACGCTCTATATTGCGGCGGGCATTGATCCGGATAAAAACTGTCTCTACTACCAGTCACATGTGTCGGGACATGCAGAGCTTGCCTGGATTTTAAATTGTTTTACCTATATGGGAGAACTTAACCGCATGACGCAGTTTAAGGATAAGGCGGCAAAACACGCGGATAATATCAATGCGGGCCTGTTCACTTATCCGGTATTAATGGCGGCGGATATTTTGCTTTTTCAGGCGGATGTGGTGCCTGTAGGGAAAGATCAACTGCAGCATCTAGAGCTTACCAGAGATGTCGCTGGACGTTTTAACGCGATTTATGGCGATGTATTTACAATTCCGGAACCTTATATCGGTAAGGCAGGGGCCAGCATCAAGAGTCTGCAGAATCCTGAAAAGAAGATGTCTAAATCTGATGAAAATCCTAATGCCAGCATTTATCTGATGGATGATCCCGATACCGTGATCCGAAAGTTTAAGCGGGCCGTGACGGATTCGGAAGGTGCTGTGCGCTATAGGCAGGAGCAGCCGGGTATACGGAATTTGATCGATATTTATTGTGCCTGCACGGGCAAAACGCCGGAGGAGACAGAGAGAGAGTTTGACGGTAAGGGCTACGGGGACTTTAAGATGGCCGTGGGCGAGGCGGTAGTGAGTGTTTTAAAGCCTCTTCAGGAGAAATACGAAGATCTTGGAAAGAATAAGGATTATATTGATAGGATCATCAAGGAGAATGGTGAGAAAGCATCGTATTTTGCAAATAAAACGTTGCGCAAGGTACAAAAAAAGGTGGGCTTTCCCGAGCGGATTCGGTGATCAGTCAGCCTGACAAATGATAGGCTCTTCAATAGCAGAATTGCCGGAAAATTATCCGGCTCCCATGGCAATGGGACAGGGATGGCGGCTGCCGCTATCCCTGAAAAGGATCCGTAAAGAAGCCGGATCGGGAGATTGGTTCCCCGCCATGCAAAAGATGTGAGACATCGCCCATCATCTGTACGCGGAACAGGGCGTCGTTTTCCATCCGTTCTTCACTGGCGAGAACGGTGACAGAAGTGGGTGCCAGGAAAAAGCCATGCAGAAGTAATACGGGTGAGATGTTCAATAGATGGCTCAACATGATACAGGTGACGCCCAAATGGCAGAAGATGACGATGGTGTCTTCTGTCTTCTTTATTTCAGGATCTGTGGTATAGTAATTGTTGTGCCGCACATAACCGTAGGAAGACAAAAGCTCGTCAAGCCCTTGGCAGACCTCATTGTAAGCTGGGAGAAGGGCGCTGTTGGAGCGGTACAGATCTGTGGCCTTCCAGTTCTCCCGATCATACATTTCCGGTATTTCAGTCCAATAGCTGGGCATGAGATCCCACGGTACGCCGTGGCGTCCCGTCACGGGATCATCGATGTAGTAGCTAAATTCTTTCATCCATTCATAGGTGATGGCTTCCCGCCCGGTCGCATCCAGAGAGTAGGAGGCTGTCTTTTTAGCCCGTCCTAAGGGGGAACAGTAAAACTGCGTAATGTTGTCCCATTTTGCGACACGCTCTGCCAGCAGTTTTGCTTCGCGGATACCCTTTTCGGTCAGGGTGTCATGTTCATAATCGGGATCGCCATGTCTGATAAATATGATTTTCATGTGTTGTCGCCTTCTTTCTTAAAAATTTAATAATTCTAAAATCTCTTTACGGGTTTACCCCGCCTCCTTCTGAGATTATAATATAATAACCGCAAAGTAAAAACAAGCGGCGCGAAG
>DLAA01000051.1:17282-17429 GCA_002493835.1 Lachnospiraceae bacterium UBA7060
AAGTAAAAACAAGCGGCGCGAAGCGACATTTGTTTTTACTGCGGTGATAACGAGCAAACGTTCGATGAAATCGAACAAGGAGCGCAAAGCGCGAGTTTGCGAGTATGAAAGAGAAAGGTCGCAAAAGTAAAAACAAGCGGCGCGAAG
>DLAA01000051.1:17735-38824 GCA_002493835.1 Lachnospiraceae bacterium UBA7060
AAGTAAAAACAAGCGGCGCGAAGCAGAGAATGACAAGATGTGTAGAAACACATCGGAATGGAGCGTATTATGTTTGGTAAAAAAAGAGAAAAAAATATTGGTGTACCTAGAGGAAAAGGAATGACAACGGCAAAGATTGTGCTGGCGTTTGTTGTGCTGGCTGTTCTTGTGGGCAATTCCTATTACTCGATTCAGGAGGAAGAGCAGGCTGTGGTCTGCACCTTTGGTTCTCCGAAGGCAGTGACAACGCCGGGTCTTCATTTCAAAATTCCGTTTATTCAGACGGTGACCAAGGTCAACACTACGATTCAAGGATTTAACATCGGTTACCGGGATGAAGGGGATACGTATAACGAGGAGCCTGATGATGATACGGACGAAGACGCTCTGATGATCACCTCCGACTATAATTTTATTTATGTGGATTTTTATGCGGAGTATAGGGTGACTGATCCGGTCAAAGCTCTTTATGCTTCTGAAAATCCAGCGTTGATTTTGAAAAACATCGCTCAGAATTGTATCAGAACCACCATTGGTTCCTACAGTGTGGACAGTGTGCTCACTACAGGGAAGAACGAGATCCAGTCAAACATTAAACAGATGATTTTGGATAAGCTGGAGACTTACGATATAGGAATCCAGCTTGTGAATATTACGATTCAGGATGCTACGCCGCCAACGGCTGAGGTGGAGAACGCCTTCAAGGAGGTGGAGACGGCCAAACAGGGCAAGGAGACGGCTTTAAATAATGCCAATAAATACAGGAACGAACAGATCCCAAACGCTGAGGCCGAGTCGGATAAGATTCTGCAGGATGCGGAAGCGAAGAAACAGGAGCGTATCAATGAGGCGAATGGTCAGGCGGCCCGTTTTAACTCCATGTATCAGGAGTACGCGAAATATCCGGAAGTCACGAAAAAACGTATGTTTTATGAGGCTATAGAGGATGTGCTTCCTGATGTAAAGGTTGTTATAGAGGGAGAGGGTGGAAAGACCACCACTATGCTGCCGCTTGACAGTTTTGTCTCAGAGGAGAGCAGCTCTGTCACAGAACCTGTGGAAACACAGAATGCACAGGCGGATGAAAACAGAAAAGAGGAGGAATAGACATGGCTGGTTATATGGGTAATCCATTTACACAAAATCAAAATGAACAGAGTTTTGAACGATTTAATTCTGATGGTACGAAGAAGAAAGAAAAAGGAAATGGTAAAAAGACTGGTAAATTTGGTCTGCTTTTGGGGGTTTTGGCTGTGATAGCCGTATTCCTTCTGGCAAATTGTATGGTAGTGACAAAGCAAAACCAGTTCAAGCTGATTCGGCAGTTTGGACGTGTGGACAGAGTGGTGACCGTGCCGGGGCTGAGCTTTAAACTGCCATTTGTGGAGTCTGTTGACACCGTTCCCAAGGAGCTTTTGATCTACGATCTGCCGGCCTCGGATGTGATTACCTCTGACAAGAAAACCATGATTGTGGACAGCTATGTGCTCTGGCGGGTGACGGATCCCCTGAAATTTGCCCAGACCCTGAGCTGCTCCGTGCAGAATGCGGAGGGACGTATTGACGCCATCGTCTACAACGCAACGAAAAATACCATCTCCAATATGAAACAGGACGAGGTTATCAGGAGCCGCGACGGCAAAATGACCATCACAGTGGACGAGACAGGGAACGAACTTTCCGGAAATGATTTGGATCTCTCTGAGGGGAAAGAGGAAGTGATCGAGATTACTTCCCTGACGGAGGAAGTGATGGGGCAGATCAATCATGTGGAAAGCCAGTACGGCATCGAACTGGTGGCAGTGGAAGTCAAGAAGCTGGATCTGCCGGACGACAATAAGCAGGCAGTCTATAACCGCATGATTTCTGAGCGCGGCAATATTGCTGCCCAGTATACGGCGGAGGGTAAGTCTGAGGCGAAAATGATCGAGAATACCACGGACAAGGAGGTTTCTATTATGCTTTCTGATGCGCAGGCGAAAGCGGAGGCCACCATTGCGGAAGGCGAGGCGGAATATATGCGGATTTTGTCCGGGGCCTATGCGGATCCGGAGAAGACGGATTTCTATTCTTTTGTGCGCGCACTTGACGCTTTGAAGGAGAGTGTAGTGGGAGACAATAAGACTGTCATCTTGACGGAGGATTCTCCAATCACGCAGATCTTTAACGGACGCTATTAGCGTGGATTTGAGATTCCGCGAAGAAAAATCATGACAGTATAGGTTTGAAATATGAATAAGTACGAGATTTTAGAAAAATATTATGGCTATCGTTCTTTCAGAGAAGGACAGGAGGCGTTGATCGATCATATTTTAGAGGGGAAGGATGTGCTTGGCATCATGCCTACCGGTGCTGGGAAATCTGTCTGTTACCAGGTGCCGGCGCTTCTTATGCCGGGGATTACGCTGGTGATATCCCCTCTGATTTCTCTGATGAAAGATCAGGTGCAGGCCCTCAATCAGGCGGGTGTCCACGCCGCTTATATCAACAGCTCCCTCTCGGAAAATCAGATTACAAAGGCGCTTGCTTTTGCGGGACAGGGGCGGTATAAGATTATCTATGTGGCTCCGGAGAGATTGGAGACAGAGCGGTTTCTGCGTTTCGCGGCTGCAGTGGAGATCAGTATGGTTGCAGTGGATGAGGCGCACTGTATTTCCCAGTGGGGACAAGACTTCCGCCCCAGCTATTTACATATTGTGTCGTTTATTGAGAAACTTCCTCGTCGTCCTGTTCTGAGCGCCTTTACCGCCACTGCCACAGGGGAAGTCAAGGACGATATTGTCGAGGTGCTCGGTCTGCGGGAGCCTATGACTTTAGTGACAGGGTTTGACAGGCAGAATCTTTTCTTTTCCGTAGAGCAGGTGAAAAACCGCTCCCAGTATATACAGCATTATGTGGCGGATCATGAGAAGGAAAGCGGGATAATATACTGTGCCACAAGAAAGAATGTGGAAAAAATATATGAGCTGCTGGCGAAAGAAGGGGTGGCAGTCACCAGATATCACGCTGGGCTTTCCGGTGAGGAGAGACAGAAGAACCAGGATGACTTCATTTATGATAGAAAATCCGTAATTGTGGCGACCAATGCTTTTGGTATGGGTATTGATAAGTCAAATGTGAGATACGTACTTCACTATAACATGCCGCAGTGTATGGAAAATTATTATCAGGAGGCTGGGCGTGCGGGGAGGGACGGCGAACCTTCCGACTGTATTCTTCTCTATTCTGCGCAGGATATGATGATTAACCGTTTCCTTATTGAAAATAAGGAGAGCAATCCTGATTTTACAGAGGAAGAACTTAGGACAATCAGAGAAAGGGATGAAAAACGTCTGCAGATTATGCAGTTTTATTGTAATACAAAAGAATGTCTGCGCGCTTATATTCTTCGTTATTTTGGGGAGAAAGGAGAGGGGGCCTGCGGTAAATGCGGAAACTGCCAGAAGCAATATTTGGAAAAAGATATGACGCAGGAAGCGAAAAAGGTGGTAGACTGTCTGGAGGAACAGGGAGAAAGATATGGTATGAGTGTGGTTGTGGGAACTCTGCTCGGCGGAAAGAACGCGAAGCTGAAGGAGTATCAGGTGAATCAGTATCCGTCTTACGGTACATTGAGTAAGTGGCGGGAACAGGAAATCAGAGATCTGATCGGCAGTATGATTCAGGAGGGGTATCTTCGGCAGACACAGGATAAGTACGGTCTGCTGCAGACCACGGGCAAGACGCAGGATCTGTTGGATGGTCTTTGCAGTATCACCGTTAAAATGGAACTTAAGAGCAGCAAAACGGTGGAAAAAGAGAACGGAATAAAGGGCAGTACAGGCAGATATGCCGATATTTTGAACAGAAGAGGGATTGCTTTTTTTGAGGTGCTGCGGGAACTGCGCAGAGAAATTGCCAGGGAACAGGGACTGCCGCCTTACCTCATTTTTTCTGATAAAACACTTGTGGATATGTGTGTGCGGCTTCCCATGAGCCGGGAGGAAATGTTGGAAGTGAACGGTGTGGGCGCTTACAAGTACGAAAAATACGGGGAGCGGTTTCTTGCGTGTATTATGGAATATACGGGAGGACTGCGGGAGAAGTTTTATTTTTGAGGGAAGAGAATGGAAACGAAAGAAACGCAAAACGGAATATTAGAGGGTGTCATCTGGAAGCAGCTGTTGCTCTTTTTCTTTCCAATCTTGATTGGCACTTTCTTTCAACAGCTCTACAACACGGTAGATACAGTGATTGTGGGGCAGTTTGCGGGTAAGGAGGCGCTCTCCAGTGTGGGCGGCTCTTCGTCCCAGATTATCAATATGGTGGTTGGCTTTTTTACGGGCCTTACAGCCGGGGGGACAGTGCTGATTTCCCAGGCTTACGGGGCATCCCATAAGCAGAGACTGGAGGAGGCGCTTCACACTTCCTACGCCTTCGGTATCATCGGCGGGATCGGTTTTGGAATACTGGGGGTTGTGGCGGCACCTTTCATTTTGGAATGGATGAATACGCCGGCAGAGCTGATGGATATGTCAGTGCTGTATATCCGGATTTATTTTTCGGGTCTTGTTTTTGTATTTCTCTATAATATGGGAGCGGCAATCCTGCGCGCCATCGGTGACTCCAAAAGGCCGCTGTATTATCTGGTGGTGTGCTGTATTGTGAACATTATATTAGATCTGCTTCTGGTGCTTTATTTTGATTTGGGTGTCCTCGGTGTGGCGGCCGCCACGCTGGTTTCACAGGCAATCAGCGCGGGACTGGTCACCTGGGCGCTGATGTACAGGGTAGACTGTATGATGCTTTCCATACGAAAAATCAGAATACACAGGGAGGTGCTGACAAGTATGCTGCAGATCGGCTTTCCTTCCGGCCTGCAGGCTTCCATGTACAGCATTTCCAATATGATTGTGCAGGCGGCGCTCAATCTGCTGGGTGTGGATACCATGGCGGCGTGGACGGCCTACGGCAAGATTGACAGTGTATTCTGGATGATAAACTCCTCTTTTGGCATCGCACTCACCACTTTTGTTGGGCAGAATTTCGGCGCTGGGAAGTGGGACCGGGTGAAAAAAGGCACAAGAGTCTGCCTGGGGATGGCGGTGGGCACGGCCATTGGTCTGACTGTTATCTTGATGATGGCGGGCAGATTCCTTCTGGGTATTTTCACGGGAGACGCCGCAGTGGTGGAAATCGGTTTGACTATGATGCGTCATATTGCACCGGCTTTTGTCATGTTTGTGTTTATAGAGATATTTTCAGGTTCCTTGAGAGCGCAGGGATATACCTTTGTGACCACCCTTATTTCCGTTCTCGGGGTATGCGTGTACCGAATCATATGGGTAAGTTTTATCACGCCGGGGCGCGGGCTTGTATGGATTGTGGCATGCTATCCGGTCAGCTGGGTGGTGTGCGCGGTACTGGTGAGCGCATATTACTTTTATAAGCAAAAAAGGATTGTAAAGCGAATGGAAGTAATGAACGGTTCGCAAGGATGATTTTGTTGATTTATGGCATACTATTGTTGACGCGGTAAATTGACAAAAGGAGGCCTTTATGATGGAAGACGATACAATTAAACTGCTTCGAGAGTGCAATGCGGGTATCAAAATGGGTATTTCCTCGCTGGATGATGTGATGGAGCATGTGAAGGACAGCTCTCTGGAAAAGCTGCTGATGAAAAGTAAGGACACTCATTGCAGGCTGGGGGATGAGACGCACGATTATCTGCGGGAATATCATGACGAGGGCAAAGAACCTGCGCCGATGGCGAAAATGATGTCGTGGATGAAAACAAACGTCAAGCTTGGAGGAGAGGATTCGGACAGGGTTGTGGCTGATTTGATTACGGACGGCTGTAATATGGGCGTCAAGTCTTTGCATCGTTACTTGAATCAGTACCAGGCGGCAGATGACAAAGTCAAAAAACTGGCAAAAGAAACGATTGCGGCAGAGGAAACGTTGATTAAAGATTTGAGAGAGTACCTGTGATGGGTACTCTCTCCATACATAAATTATTGTACGAAAAGAAGGAGAGATATCAATGAATATTGACGCATTTTTTGAAGAGTTGGATTCTTACTTTGAAAAAAATCAGGTGGAGAAGATTGATGATTTTCTGACAGCTTCTCTGGCACAGGCCAAAGAGGAGGAGGACTATGCGGCTTATATTTCCATCTGCAATGAAATGATCGGTTTTTACCGCAGCATATCTGATTTCAAAAAAGCCTATGAAGTCTCTGAGGATGTGCTGCTTTTGATGGAAGAGCTGAAACTGGAAAATACGGAGCACTTTGCCACCACACTTTTGAATGCGGCTACCGCCTACAGCGCGGCAGGCGATTATGGGCAGGCTTTGCGGCTCTACAGGCAGGCGATGCAGATTTATGAAGGGCTTCTTAAGCCGGAAGATTACCGGTGGGCGGGGCTTTACAACAATATGAGCATCATGCTGGAAAAATCGAATGAGAATGAGGAAGCCATTGCGTGCGGGAAAAAGGCGCTTTCTATCATTGAGAAACAGGAGGGAAATGAAGCGCAGACGGCGACCACGCTGACGAATCTGGCACTGGTCTACTTCAAAGTTTCCCAGAACGAACAGGCGAAGCAGTGCCTTGAGAGGGCAATTGCGCTCTTTGAGCAAAATGACGAGCCAAACGAGCACTACAGCGGCGCTCTGGCTGGGATGGGAGAGGCGTGCTATCGGGATAAGGAATACGAGAAATCTCTGAACTACTATGAAAGGGCTTTGGAGGATGTGAAACGCCATTACGGTGAAAATATGAGCTACGGCATCCTCTGTGAGAACTGTGCAGCGGTGTGTGGCAGTTTGGGGGACGAAGAACGGCAGAAGAGTTACGCCGATAAAGCGCGAGAGGTGATCAGCCGTGTGCAAGGTGGTTCTTACAGCGGAGGGATGACAGAATGAAGGGGTTGGAATTATCGAAAAAGTATTATGCAAAATACGGAGGAAAGATGCTGAAGGAGCAGTTTCCTGAAATTGCAGATCAGGCAGCTGTGGGACTTGTGGGTTACGGTTCCGAATGCTTTGGCTTTGATGATGAGATTTCGACAGATCACGATTATGGCCCTTCCTTCTGTATTTGGCTGCCCCGGGAAACGTACATACAGTATGGAAAGAAAATGCAGGATGCCTACGATGCTTTACCCAAAGAGTTTATGGGTTTTGCCGGACGAGTGGAGGAAGCACAGGGAAAGGGGCGGGTCGGCGTACTTTGCCTGGAAGATTTTTACTATGGCATTTTGGGGATCAAATCGGTTCCAAAGACGGCGGAAGAGTGGCTGATGATTCCGGAGACGGCACTTGCCACGGCGACAAATGGGGAAGTGTTTGAAGATCTTTGCGGACAGTTTACAAAACTTCGGGCGGAGCTTTTGGCTTACTATCCGGTGGAAGTATGGCTAAAAAAGCTTGCCCAAAGCCTGGCGGAGACAGCGCAGTCTGGCCAGTACAATTACGCCCGCGCCATGAAGCGGGGAGAACGCATTGCGGCGGAGCTTTCTCTTGCTAAATTTGTGGAGGAGGCTATGCATCTGGTCTATCTTCTGAATAAAAGGTATGCACCCTTTTACAAGTGGATGCACAGAGGATTGAAAGAGCTTCCTGTGGGTGCAGAAATCGGGGATATGCTGGCGCTTCTTTATCAAACGCAGGCGGAAGCAGACCGCACGCTTATCATCGAGGCGGTCTGCAATGTGCTAGTGCAGATTTTAAATGAGATGGGACTGTCACGGGAACAGGATAATTTCCTGCAGAGCCATGTGGGGGAAGTGCTGAAGGAAGGTGTGGATGCGTTGTCATTGTAAATGATATTGTTATATGTCAAGCATATCATAACTGGGTTTATGCGGCAAACCTTTAGAGCTAAAATGAGCCTTGTCCTTTATTTATTTTTAGTAAATTATGACAGTATAAAACCAAATCGAGCAAGCGCTGCTCGATTTTTTAGGTGTGCGCCTGGCAGGCGTCTAATGGGGTAGACAGAAAAAGAAATAAGTTTTTTAGAAAACGGGCCGATATACTATATATAGTATCTCTTTATTGGAAGAGAATACTAATATTGCAAGTGTTGTGCTGTTCAATTCAGTTTTTTTGTCGGAAATAGATTGAAAGTGTGGGTGCAAAAAGATATAATAATAACAGGAGTATTTTTAGTATTAGGGGTTTCAGAAAGGTGTGGTGACTTGGCAATGAAGAGAAAGGTTTCAATGCGGCTTTTATGTTTCCTGCTGGCGGGTATGATGACGGTGACCAGCGTACAGTTACCGGCATATGCGGCTGAAGTAACGGTGGAACAGGAATCAGATACAAGCGAAGTGACAGCAGAAGGGGAAAAGGAAGTCAGGACAAATGCGGAAGAAGCCGGGAAAGCACCGGGGGAATTTGTGACAGAGACGGAGAAGACTGATGGATCTGCAGATCTGGGTTCTGACAGCATGTCCGCGGAGGATACGGAGGCGGGAGAAGCTGCAGCCCCCGCTATTCCTGATGCAGTGGTATCGGAACCTGTTGAATCTGTTGAACCTGAGGAAACGGTTATTCCTGAGGAGCCTGCCGATTCTGTGGAGATTACGGATGCGGATAGTGTTGTGACGAAAGCCCCTGACGGGGAACCGGCTGCTGCAGAGGTGGAAGAGGAGGAAATTCCGGAGGCCGAGGTGTTACAGGATGATACGCCGGCACCAACCTATGCGTTTACACCGCCGACGAATAGAACCTACTTTGTAGGCGTCGGAATCGATGTGACAGGCGCCAAAATTGTGAAGACGACTGGTACTACAATCGAAAATATTGATGTAACAAGCAGTATGATAACAGGCTATAATGAAAATACCGAGGGTATGCAATCCGTTGGGATACAATACCAGGATGGAACTGCAACCGTGACTTCGAAGCCATTCGATGTGTTGGTGATCCAGAAGCCCGGGGCGTTAAGCATTGACTTTGGGGAAGATCTTTCAACGATTCTGCCGACGAGCTCATTCGGTACGTGGGCGTGGGGCGCAAATGTTCCCGCAACGGCAGGCCGCGCCGGAAAGCAGACATATGAGCTGAAATTTAGGCCCACAAATTCAGGAACTTTTAAAGAGCTTACGATAGAGAAGCAGGAGGTTAACGTTACATGCGATTTGAATTCCCGGGATGATGTGACGGTAGAGCTGTCCGGAGCCGGATTGTCCCATGATGAAGGCACGTATTCTACTACTTATGACGGGACGGCAAAGAAACCGACAGTGGCCGTTTCGGTCGGCGGGGTAGCTTTGAGACCGACTACAGATTTTAGGGTAACATATGGAGATAATATCAAGGCGGGAAATGGTACCGTGACGGTAACGGGAGCAGGGACGTCAGCAACCGGCTGTGTGGGAACGAAAACCGTGACGTTCACGATTGAAAAGGCAAAACTGCAGATCACGGCGGTGAGCCAGGGGATTTCTTTCAAAAACAAAGATAATGATGATGGAACTACCACTACCTATATCATCAAAAATGATGATACGGTAGAAGTGTATAATAAGGATACTACAAAACCTGAGTTTGACTATACGGTTTCAGGGCTGGCGGCTGCAGATAGAGATAGCGGGACCGGTAAGGGGAAACCGGGTATCATCGATATTGATGTCGTCTATGAGTGCATGTATAACTTAACTAGGCCGGGCGATTATACCATTTCTCTGAAAAGTGTGAGTATAACTGGCACGGCGAGCGATAATTATGCGTTGGATAATATAGAGAAAATAAACGGAACTCTCCGGGTAAGCCAATTTACGCCGACGGCGGTAAGGATCAGCGGCGTAAACAGCGGGCTCAATAAAGAGTATGATGAAAAGCAATGGCCTTATGGAGACAATGCCAGAGTCGTATTTGGTAATGGAAATAATGTGCCCGATATAACTGCGACAGCCTCTTATTCGGGGACGCTTTGGGACGGCACGGCGTATCCGGAGAACGATGCGGGGACTGCGGAGGCGCCCACGGAAGCGGGCGATTATACAGTAACCTTTGAGCTGGAGGAAAGACCAACTGATCACAAGGATGAGCTGTATGCGCTGGAAGGGGCCATCTACACTTTCAGCATAACACGAAAGGTTCTCACGATAACAGCGGGATCGTACCATGTGGCGGCAGGGGAGACGGTGCCGGAGATAACCGATGAGAAAAACGAACTGATTGAAAAGCTGCTGGAAAAAGATAAGAAATATTATACCGTGGAAGGGTTTTTGGACAAAGATAAGAATAACCTGACTAAGCAGAAGCAGATATTAAACACAGAGGATCTGACACTGCGTTATGAAGAAGGCGGTATATCGGAGAACAGGGCGGGCACTTATGCGATTGTCCCATACGGCGCCGAGCTTCGTGATAAAGATGCGGACGGTAATCCTTATAACCCGTCTAATAAGTATACGAATAACTATGAAATAACCTATGTGCCCGGTGTTCTGACAGTGGAGGGCAGGAAGAAATATGAGTATGATTTCACTTCCATAACAGTAGCTGACATGACTTACAGCAGCCAGCCGCACAGCATAAGCGGCTATGCGACAGGGGGAACGGAAACTTATAAGATTATCGTCACAGGAGAGGTGAGGAAAGAGGGATACGAAAAGATTGACGATGACTGGGATTCGGAAGATGACCCGGAAGATACCAGAAATAACAATTATAAGCGGAAGAGCGTAAAGGTTCCCGTTGGGAGTATCGTGGAGGAATATCAGAAGATAGCGCCGACCGAAGTGGGGGATTATACGGTACGCATTTTCTCGGAGATCAATGACGAGAAGAATGTATATGACTATGATGGCGAGGCCCTCGTGGACAGAGACTTCCAAATTCTGCCGCTGAAGGCGTATCAGATGAAGCTTGTCGGTGTGACAGGTGTGGCCAATAAGGTTTATAATGGAGCAGTTACAGATCTTTCCGAGCCCATCAAGAACGCGAGAGTGTGGACGGAACAGGATATCGATATTACGGACTTGGTGAAGCCGGAATTTTATATTAGAGAAGTCATACCAGTAAATGGTACGGGCAGCGGTTATGAAGAGACAGTATTTGACCAGAAGAACCCGGATAAGAGCAAAATGCCTGCGGACGCCGGAGAATATGAGCTTGTGGTCAAAATTATGGAGGATGTGTCAGAAAATTATGTGACAAATGAGTGGCGGATTCCTTTTGTCATCAAAAAGCGGCCGTTGACGGTTACGGTGGTGGATAAGAAGATACCAGTGAACCCGGACGGTGATGGTACACTGCCTGCTGATCTGGAGTATGAATATGTCATTACCGATGAAACGATAACCGATGAGACGAAAAAAGTCCTGAACAACGAAGACTTTGAGAAGCCGTTGATTGAGCCTGCGGGGGAAGTGGATACCAGGGAAACGGGCAGCTATGACCTGAATGCTTCCGGTAAAATTGGCAGCATTGACAAGAGCGATGGGAAAAATTATGATATTACCTATGTGTCCGGCAAGTTGTATGTGCAGACGAAATTATGGGGTGTCAAGGAGCTTGACCTTACCAATAATAAAAATATTCCGCATGGCAAGACACTGGAAGAGATTGCAGCCGGATATTTGCCCAAGACGGTTGTTATTTATTTGAATGAGGATAAAACGGTTGAAGATACGGCGGCTATTACATGGGATACAAAGGAACTGGTATCCGGTGGATACAATATCAACAGTAAGGCAGCTCAGAACTTTAGGATGCGAGGAACACTTGTCCTGCCGGATATGGTGTATATAGATAAAGCGGATGAGGACAAAGGGTGGTTGACCGTGACGGTCGATGTGAGCGTGCGGGAGGCTGACGACGGCTCTCAGGCAAAGAAGCCCTACGCGGATATCAAGAGCGGTACCGTGGGCGCGGGAACCAGGGTAAGCTTGTCTACAGATGAAGAGGGAGCGCAGATTTACTATACAATTGAGGCGGATAACCCCTCACTTTCGGTGACAAGCAGACGTTACACTGGTCCCATTGAAATTAAGTGCACCATGATTATCAGAGCGGTTTCCCGTGTCTATGGGAAATTGGACAGTGAGGAGCTCTACCTTTCTTATTATTATAACAAGAACTCAAAGCCGGGCGGAGACGATGACCCGGATGATCCCAATAACCCGCAGGTGCCGGACGAGGATATTCCCAAGGACGAGAATGGAAATCCCATAGAGATTCCAAAAGGCATGTGGGTTACGGATGTAGCGCAGTACACGTATTCGGGTACGGCGATCAAGCCGCAGGTGAAGGTGTACGATTACAAGACACGTTTGGAGGAAAATAAGGATTATACCGTAAGCTACAAGAACAATATCAATGCGGCTGATAAAAATGACCCCAGGAAAGCGCCTGCCATTGTTATTAAAGGAAAAGGAAATTATGAGGGTAAGATTGATAAGACCTTTACCATTGCACCAAAGAATATCAATGATGTGCATGAGGAGAACAGCCGTCAAGTCTATGATGTGAAGATGGACGATATCACGGTAGATTTTGTCGATAAGAAGGCACAAAAGCCAGTTGTGGCTGTGTCTTGGAACGGCAAAAAGCTTGTCAACAAAAAGGATTTTACTTTTGAGGACACCCCTTATACGGAAGTTGGGACTTATCCGGTGAAAGTGACTGGAAATGGCAACTATACGGGAGAACGGAAGATTTCTTTCATAATTACAAGAGCTATACCGGCGGCAAAGTTTACAGTCAGCAAGATCGCGGACTATAATTATACGGGGCAGGAAATTAGGCCGACGGTCATTGTGACATATCAGAAGGCAGTATTGCAGCAGGGTTTGGAGTATACGGTTACTTATGAGGATAATAAGGAGATCGGGACGGCTTCTGCTGTGATCAAAGGAATGGGCAGGTTCGCCGGTGTGAAGCGGGTGAATTTCAAAATTAAAGCGGCGGCTGTACTGAACAAAGCGCAGGTAGAACTGGCGTTTAATTCCGGGGCGAATGTCTATACGGGCAAGGAGATTAAGCCTGATTTGATCAAGATGTCAGTGCGCGTGGAAAACAACGGTGCTGTGGAGACAAGAGTTCTCACCGAAAACGACTACAAGGTATCTTACCAGAACAATGTGAAAGCTGGGACGGCTACAGCAGTTTTTGAGGGTGTTGGTGCTTACAGCGGTACGTTGAAAAAAACTTTTAAAATTCTCCCTTACAATTTGCAGGATATACAGCCGGACCAAATTACTACACAGGCGGCCTATCCATATATGCAGGGCGGATCTCAGCAGAAGCCTGTAGTTCTCTTTGACGGGAAAGCGCTGCAGGAGGGAACGGACTATTCCTTGTCTTACAGGAACAACAAAAGAGTGGGCGGCACCGCTATTATGACCATAAAGGGCAAGGGTAATTTTACGGGAAGTATCGTAAGGACTTATCAGGTAACGATCCGGGATATCTCCGATATGACAGTCATTCCAGTGGATAAAGTATATCAGCCTAAGGTAAAGAATTATACGACAAGAGTCCGTGTGGTAGATTCTAACGGTAAGGGTCTTGTGGCAGGAGAAGACTATGACGGTCATTTCACTTATAGCTATGCGGAGAAAATAACTTTGGAGTCCGGTGAAGTGAAGAATCCTGGAGAGCTTGTGGCGGACAGAGAGAGGGTTCCTGCGGGCGCAAGAATCCGTGTCACAGTGACTGCTATCGGCAAGAATTACCAGGGAACTGCCTTTGGTACATTCAAAATAGTGCAGGCAGATGTGGCCAAAACTAAGATTACTGTCCCGACGATGACTTATACAGGAAAGCCGATTGAGCCGAAGCAGTCGGATATTACTGTGACGTTGAATGGGATTCCTTTAACTGCGAATGATTACAAGATTATCGAGTATTCCAACAATCTGAACACAGGAACGGCAAAGTTGACGATTCAGGGTCAGGGCCATTATGGAGGCAAGAAAACGGTAAGCTTCAAGATTAAAAAGAAGGGCTTGATTGCGCAATTGTTTTGAGAATTGTCGTAAAATACTTGCATAATTTTCATAATTGAGTAAAATAAAACTGTATGGGATTTTAGTCGTCAGGTGTCGATACAGACACTTGACGACTATATGTAGTATAAAATGAAGGGAAGATCCCTATATGGCGGGGTTTCAAGTAGCAGGGAGGAGGCTGCGCACTGAGGCGGAATATCAGGCAGCGCTCCGCGATCAGGCACTCATCCAGAAGATTCGTTCCCAGATTCATTTCGAGCAGCCGGGGGAAGTTATCAGCTTATGTGATGATATGAAGGCTGGGAAATATCGTTTTGAGACTGTAGTTGGGAATGATTTTGACGATGAGATCTTTGAGCTTGCTGAGAAATATAAAAAACAGGGTTATAATAAGAACAGCAGGCTTTCTGGTAAAAAACGGAAACAGAAGCCAAAACAAAAAAGCAAACAGGTATCAAAGCAGAAAAAACAGCATCAGGTTTCCTTAGATGATTTCGATGCTGCCATGCAGAAAGAGATTCTGGCGCAGATGAAAAAGAGTGACAGACGTCGTAAACTGCTGGTATTTTTATGTAGTGTGATCGCAATAGGATGTTTTGGTTATTTTGGTGTATATTCGTTTTTTGTAGAAAAAAATGAGGCGGATTATGAGAATCTCTCTCAATTAAAAGGAAACAGCGCTCTGACAGGCAGCCTTTTCCGCGGTGTGACGATTCACTATACGGAGGAGGAAGAAGTCAATTTGGAAGTGCTTGAGGAGTACCAGACCTTATATAATAAGAACAAAAGGCTAATAGGATGGCTCAAAATTGACGATACAAATATTGACTATCCCGTGATGCAGACGACCAATAATGAATATTATCTGGATCACAATTTTAATCAAGAATACGATAAAAACGGAAGTCTATTTTTGGATAAAGACTGCGATGTAGTGCACAGGAATACTAATTTGATCATATACGGGCATCATATGAAGTCTGGGAGGATGTTTGGAAACTTAAACAGCTACAGCAGCAGAGAGTATGGAGAGAAACATTCGCGGATTCAGTTTGACACAATATATGAGAAGGGCACCTATGAGGTGATGTATGTGTTCCGCTCCAGAATTTATAATGAGGATGAAGTAGTGTTTAAGTATTACCA
The DNA here is from genome assembly GCA_002493835.1 of Lachnospiraceae bacterium UBA7060. GTDB lineage: Bacteria > Bacillota > Clostridia > Lachnospirales > Lachnospiraceae > UBA3282. The sequence continues at coordinate 32,835 of DLAA01000051.1, forward strand.
GTTTTTGAATGCTGATTCCGCCGTAGAATTTGATTCTTATATGCAGGAGATGGCAGCTTTGTCCTTATATGATACAGGTGTGACAGCCAGCTATGGAGATGAACTTTTGACTTTGTCCACCTGTGATAGTTCTGAGACCGATGGCCGGTTTGTGGTAGTGGCAAAGAAAGTGAGCTGACTAAAAGACTGAGCAGTATAAATAAGAATGTATAAGGGAATAAGGAGATGCACCATGGCAAAAAAGAAAACAGTAAAGAAGCCTAGGAGGAGACTAAAGAAGGCAGTACGGCGCAGCCTGGCGGCGGTATTGATGGTTACGGCCATCGTTGTAGCGGCGATACCTGTACCGGAAAACCTGGCTGTGAATCCCCGTGAAGGCGAGACGGGAACGACGGAATCTCCTGTGGCGTATGTGCCGGGAAATCCAAGCGGATCAACAAATAATCCCTATGTTTTGCCTAAGCCAGAGTCGGAGTATCAGAGCGAGGCGGAGCTGAGCGCGGCGAGGGCGCAGGTTAACGCAAGGATTGCACAGGATATTGGCGGGCCTCTGGTGCCTACAGAGATTGTAACACGTTATGGCGGAGAGCTGTATCTTACCTGGCAGTTTTTATATGAATCCACAGGCAATAAGACCGGGCGGCTTCTCAAATATAATGACGAGTTTCCTGCAGAGCTGGTGAATTTGGGTCTGCAGCCTAACGCGGCATATTTTGCCATACATGAAAATGCCTATAATTTATATTTTACAAATCCTGAATTTTTAAACAAAGATGTCGGGCCGAACAATGAGCCGAAATCTACCATAAGGCTGTCTACGACTGATATGGACAATCTGAATCCTGGTTCCCTGTTTTACCCGACAGCATCGGTTGATTATACATATCATGATATGAACAGGCAGACTGGAGAGCCGGATGGCATTGACAGCACTGTGTTGGAATTTTTCCAGAATTATTTTCCCCAGGATTTTGCATCTGCTACCGCAAATTTTAAAGCCTATTGGGATGAGTATAACAGGGTGCAGCAGGAAGGCGGCGATGTCAACAGTATAGAGAAACCGGGCGCCTTGTCTAAGAGACCCTGTGATATTACAAACGAAAATGACCGCAAAAAGTTTTTCTGTGAACACAGCAGAACTTTGAGCAGCCTTCCGAACTATACATTGGAGATTGCATCAGACAGGAGACTTAATGCGGGCGGTGACAGAGTGTATTTGGCGCATGGCGACGGCAATGTGCCGGCGGACTCCTCATACAAGGATGTGGACGGATATCTGGTACAGAAGGATGATACGCTGATTACGACGATTGCATACCGGGCTTTTGCGGATGTACATAATGTCAAACAGATTCAGATCGATCAGTATGTCCGTACGATCGAGCGGAGTGCATTTGAGAAGGCGGATATTGCCAGTGTTGACATTGGTAACGCGCGCACTATAGGGGATCGGGCTTTTGCCAACTGTAAGAGTCTGACGAAGGTCAGCTTCAATGAGACAGCGCCCACGGATACCATTGGCGTGGAAGCGTTTTATGGATCGGGTATCAACGCGAAGGTGGAGTTTCCACGTCATATCAGCTCGATCGGACATGGGGCTTTTGCCAATTGTCTGGATTTGAGTGAGGTGCAGTTCTATGAGACGGGTGACAACTGTACGGTAGGTGACTATGCTTTTTACGGGGATACCAGACTGACATCCATGGATTTTGCCCGGACAGTGTTTGACAGGATTGGCAAGTGTGCTTTTGCTATCGCCGCTCCCAGCGGCGACGCGATGACGGATTTCCATTTTCCCAGTGAGGGATTGGAGGCGATGGATGATTATATCCTTGGGAACCGTCAGGGACTTAAGAATGTCTATTTTGAAAATTACACGAAAAAGGTACCACTGCACACGTTCTATAACTGCTTCAATTTGCTGCGGGTTGAATTCTCAGATAAATGTGGGGGCGCTTCTTTTGACAGTGAACTCTTTAAGGACGTGACCACAAAGGCTGGTACGGGAGATAATCCGGAAGCGGGATTCTGTGTCTATGGGCCGGAGAATTACAATAACAGCCCGGCGCTGCCCAGAGTAAGCACTTGGGATGCTGTGCGCACCGATGGCGAAGGCGTTACCTATGTTTATGAGAGCGGCGGCAAAAAGTACTATGAAGTAGCGCTGGACAGTGACGGCACGCGGTATCGCTATGCGGCCAGTGAGGACGGTGTGTTGATTTCCTGTGCACTGATTTCACGGACGTCAGATCCTATCGATCTGGTGATTCCCGAGATGATCGGGGATATCAAGGTTAACAGCATTGGCCCGGGCTGCTTTGACGATAAAGACCTGCGTGCTTTGATCCGCAGTATAACGATAAAGAATCGTTCTATCACTACCATTGGCGAAGGAGTGTTCAAAGATCTGCCAAGGCTTGAGAAGGTGCGCATCGGGGATTCGGTGGCGAGTATTGGGGCGAATGCCTTTGCAGGCTGCAAAAATCTGGAAAATGTATACTTCACCAAGCCGACTGCCGGTTATGAGGCTTTTGAGATTGGAGAAAATGCTTTTGTCACGACAGGCAATAAGCTTACATTCCATGGAGATATTGTTGTGGGGTATGCTCCTTTTGAGTGGGCTACGGATCCGGCAAATGTGCTGAGAGATCAGGACAGTGCTAACCTGCCGCCGGTCAATGTGTGCTACCAGAGTCTCTGGGACAGTGAGACGGGGACACATCTGACAGTGATGCCAGATAAGGATACCGGAGAGGTAACACTTTTGGATTATCCAAAGTTTAAAGATCTGGATAAAGATACGCTCCGTATGGATGATGAGCTTGCAGATTTCTGTACCGATATGGAGGAGTATTACTACTACACAGTATACAATAACAACAATGACGCTTACATCAATGAGATGCGGACAGAGTATGCCTATATCTTTGAAGCATGGCGTCAGAATACGGATGAGAATATTAGGGTAGAAAGTGTTACTCTGCCTGATGGTGAGGTAATTAATGCCGGTGAGAGAAATGCCGGTTATGTGGCTGCGATGGACCTTCGGGACGGTCCTTGGATTAACCCGGTTTACTGCAGTGGTTCCTGGAAGGATTATCTTACGACATCGGGCGGCACGGATACAGATACCGCCGGCGGATTGATTTCTGACTTCCTGTTTGAGCCGCTTGTGGCAGAGGCAGCGGTTGATCCTGAGCCCTATTTTGACAGACATCCATATAATTTTATGGAGAATTATGAGTTGGAGCAGGATCCGGAGGTTGATCCAGCAAGCCTGCAGGAGTATCAGCGGGTACCGGAGAAAGCTTGGGGCTTTATCAATGCGACAAGAGATATCTATGTGCCTGAGGGCGTGGAATCTATAGACGCGGTTGCTTATAAAGACAGAAATATCGATAATTATAATAAATATATTGCCAGCCGGTCAATCAAGACAATGTATGAAAGAAAGTTGAACGGTGCAACTCCAGGATTGTTCAGCGGCTATTTTAAAGATTATGATGCGGATGATGACGACAGGGAAACTGAGCCCAGAGGTAATGACACTGTCCAAAGTATCGTACTTACGGCGATTAAAGAGATACCGGATTATGCTTTTGACAGCTGTGAGCAGCTTACCAGAGTGGAGATACCGGCCGCGGCGAAAGTAGGAAGTCTGCCTTTTAGGGATTGCGGGAGACTGGTCAATCTGGTGGGCAGCGATGCTTACCCAGCGGAAAGAGGCATCCTCTATGAAAAGCATAAGGATGCAGACGGCAATGACAGATATCGGATTATTGAGTGTCTGCTTGCGAGAGGCAGGAGTAACAGCGGTAATGAGGAGCTCGCTGTGGGAACTGTTTCATCTGCTACAGACAGTCTGATCCCGTTCTTGTGCGAGACTTGTGAAACGGATATCAGGGATACGGAGAGAAATATTACGATACCGGCTATTGCGGAAGGTGCTTTTGAGGGATGTAAAGATATTTTCAGCATAGATTTGGTAGATGCGCAGATGTTAAAAACAATACCGGAGAATTGTTTTAAAGACTGCGATAATCTCCAGCAGGTAGTTCTGCCTGGATCCGTGAATAAGATAGCTGACGGTGCGTTCCAGCGTGCGGATTCAACGGCACGCGCGGATGTGACGATTTACGGTAGAGAGGTGGACATTGCAGATACGGCTTTTATGCCGGATACAGGTTATCATTTTACACTTTGGTCTTATCTGGATTCCGCGGCAAAACGATTTACCGACCGACATACCGGGATTCAGTTTAAAGAGCTGGGAGCATACAGAGTATGGTTCTATGATTATGACGGTACGCCGTTAGCGGGACCGTTGACGATACAGCAGGGCGTCAGCATCCGTGAAGATGAACTGCCAGAATCTTTGGCGCAGGTGACTGAGGCTGGCCATAGGCCGGGTTATACCTTTGACGGATGGATGACAGATGAAGGGAAGACACTGGCGGATCCGATTGAGAAAGATATGACCATCTTTGTGGCGCAGTATAAGAGTGACGGCACAATGGTTGATGGAAAGTACAGCGTACAGTTTGTTCATGGCCGCACCGGCCAGGCACTGATTGGATTTGGTGCAGATACTTCCGGCAGATACTTGATTGTTCCGAACACTGCATTTACAGATCCTGTAAATGCAACTGCGAATGGCGATATCCTGCAGCCTCCAGCAGCCGTACCGAGTCCGACGGAGGATGGATATGTCTTCCTGAATGAGTATCGGACAGACAGCGGGGCAGTGTGGACACCGGATTCAATCATCGAAAGAAATACAACGGTGCTTGCGCTGTTTGGACAGTCTGGCGGCAATGGGGATTCAAGCGGCGGTTCCACGAACACAAGCAATGGTTCTAGTAATACCAGTAGGAACTCGACCAGCAGCAGGAACTCATCTTCCAATAGGAGCAGCAACAGTACCAGCAGTAGCAGCAGCTCAACTTCCAGCAGTTCCACAAGTGCTACTTCCACCACGTCCAGCGGTGTGGGACAGTATACGGTGTTTGTGGATGGAGGCAGCGGTTCCGGCAGTTATGCACCGGGCACGACAGTTATTATTTCCGCCTATGTACCTGCGGAGGGGATGCGGTTCAACAATTGGACGACACAGTCAAACGGCGTGACATTGGCCAGCACGACGATGTCCACGACAACCTTTACGATGCCTGCCAATAACGTAACTGTCAAGGCAAATTATGTGGAAGGTACGCCTACAACTCCCGCAGTGCCAAATACGGGCGGCGGGTCTGGCACAGGAAATAATAATGGAAATGGCAACAGTAACGGTAATACAAGAGTAGATATTGAAAAGCCGGGTATCTCCAACAGAGATTTGGCAACAGCGGTTACCAATGGTTCTACGGATAACTTTATTGTAAAGATCACTGAGACTGACGAGGCAACCCGTGCAGTAGCGGCGGCCCTTACGAATAAGTATGGTACTTTGGACAATATCCTCTATTATGCGATGGATATTAGTCTATATGATTCCACTGGCACTACGAAGATTACGGATACTACGGGACTGTCTGTAGATATCACGATCCCGATTCCGGATTCTCTAGTGGCTTACGGCGGTAATAACATGGCGGGAGCAGTTGTTAATGGCGATCAGTTAGAGAGTTTGAATGAGAGCTTTACAACGATAAACGGTGTACCGTGCATTCGTTTCCGAGCTACGCACTTCTCGCCTTACACAGTTTATGTGGATACCGGCAATCTGGTGGAGGGTATGCTTGATACGACGCCTAAGACCGGTGATCCGATTCATCCGAAGTGGTTCTTATCGCTAGGGCTTGCTTGTCTGTCCATCATTCTGTTTATGAAGAAGGATAAAAAGTCGGCGGTGAAGGTAAAAGCGTAAGAGACTTGGGATCACGAGGGGGAATCTTATGGTGAAAAGGTTAAGAAAACTGATTGGCACGCTGCTCCTTGTGACAGCGATTGCCGTGACACAGATTCCAGTATCAGATGTGGAGGCGGAGGAT
>DLAA01000017.1:0-90283 GCA_002493835.1 Lachnospiraceae bacterium UBA7060
CGTTTTTGGGAGGGAAAGCCGGTTATCTATGATAAAATCAACACATCATTTACCTACCTTGATAACGGCAGCGAGCTTTTCAAAGTAGTCAATGTTGAAATGCAGGACACCATAGAGGAATATGTTTCACTTGCAGCCAATACCGTAAGGGAACAAAAAGAATGTTTTACCGCACCTATAGGGAATGACATTTACCAGTTTTCTTCCTTTCCGTGGGTTTCATTTACCCATATTTCGCATACGGAATCTGGGAAAAAGGACAATGCTACCCCAATGATAGATTGGGGGAAATATTTTATCCGTGATGAAAAAGTTATGCTTCCGTTTTCAGTACAAGTACACCATTCTTTTGTTGACGGTGTGCATATCGGGAAGTTGGCGAATTTATTGCAGGATTATCTTGATAATTTCGAGTAAGTGATGAGCAGTTAAGGGGCAGTATGCTAAATGCTGCTACCCCTTTTCAGCATAGCAACGATAAACCATGCACCGCCCTATGTGGGAGAAAGGGAGAATCATTTATGCCTTGCACAGAAGCATACAAAGAACATATTATGTACACGTTAAATGGCTTTTGCAAGACTGTCATACACTATGCGGCTATCAATGCATGGCGTGACAGGAGCAGACGGCGGCAAAAAGAAATATCCCTTATCCTCACCAACGAGGAACTTGCCACCGCCCTGTTATCTCTGTCGGAGTACGACTGGGTATCAAATCCGCAGGACTTTACGGCTCCTGCAAAAGAAAATGGAGGTGCTTTCGCATGAAGATTTATTTTCCCTTGTGTGAAAAAGACGCTATTAGCAACAACATATGATAATTAAATGGTGATAACCTATGAATGATAATAAATCTGCATTTAGGTCAAATGACTATGATAGAAAAATTACACAGACCTTGCCATTTTATGAGCTATTTTATGAACAAGTCATAGAATTAGTAAAAATTTTTAATTGTAATGCGGTAAAATGGCTTGATATAGGTTGTGGAACAGGGAAAATGGGAAGTGTTGCATTTGAGAATATAGACATTGAAAAATTTGTTTTTTGTGATTCTTCGGAGGAAATGATAAGGATAGCAAAAACACGTTTTAAGAATCATAACGCAGAATTTTCTGTTTGTGATGTTCAAAAGCTGGCTTATATTGATGAATTTGACATTATTACAGCTATACAGGTAAATCACTATTTGCGTATAGATGAACGCAAGATAGCTTTGAAAAAATGTTATGAAGCATTAAAAGATAATGGCGTATTTATTAGTTTTGAAAACTTTGCGCCTTTTACCAATTTAGGAAAATCTGTTTATTTGGAAAAATGGAAAAGATACCAAATGAAACAAGGGAAAAGTGTAGAGGAATGCCAAAAGCACATAAATCGGTATGGAAAAGATTATTTTCCAGTTTCATTATCAGAGAATCTGGAACAAATGCGTAATTGTGGATTTAAAGCTGTTGAGATTTTATGGCTTTCAAATATGCAAGTTGGGCTTTGGGGAATTAAATAAAACCAGCTTGTAAAGTTGTAGCCAACAAAACGGCAAATACGACAGGTTATTGCAGATAACAGCCTAAACAGCGTAGCAGACGTCCACAGTCTGCTAAAGGACAGCTTCAATAATATTCTTCAGGAGCTTATGGATGCGGAATTGGATGCCTCCCTTGATTATGTGATTGGAGGGAAAGTGTTCCTTTTCCATGATAATGTTTTATATATGGTAAGCGATGAATCACACACCGCTTTGTTGGAAAAGCTGGCAGAAGTGAAGGAGGAGCCGGGAGCTGTTTTGCAAAACGATAGCAGCCTGGCAGAAAAGGGATTTTTGTGGTCACACAGTTTGATGAAAACTATCCGTTTTTTTAAGTGCAAGTTAAAAAAATGCCGCCGGTATTATATTATACAGGTAATATTAGTTTGGCAAAAAGTTGGAATTGCAGTGGCAGGCTCCAGAAATGTGGATGAAGAATAGCAGATTTTTTGCTTTCCACGATTAAAGAAAGCAGGTAACGGCTGATATTATTTCGGGAGATCTGCTGCTGTTTTCGAATGTGAAGCCGGATACGGGATTTCCGGTGGCAAGAGCCATGAATCGAAATAAGTACATTTATGCGTCTTTTTATGGGCGCTTGTAGTTTCAGCAGACTATAATAAAGGCGGTACATGGAACGGAGCAATGGAATCATGATACAAAAAAGAAGAGACTTTTGAACAGCTGGATTTATTTTACTTGGAATATGTCTTCTTGCAAAAATGACCCGCTCTTAAACCGTCTCTCTTTTGCGGTAAAGCGATGATTTTTGTAAATTTTCCCCTTTTATTATCTAATAGAATTTTTACAGCTTGTTTTACATTCTCAGGGGTCAGTCCTATTGTTGGATCCGGTTTAACTTGATGTCGTTTGATTTGTTTATTGTGCAAATCGAGATCATCAAGAACTACCCAGTTCGTAATACAGCTATTATGCAAATTTAACCATAATAAAATTTCATCAGCTTTTACCAGACTAAATTTCTTTGTTTTTCGGATTTTTTCTGTAGTTAAATCCGGTGTCATCCCGCTTATATGCAGGTTTTCTTTTTCTAATAACGCAATCAATTTATCGGCCTCTGTACACAACGGATTTAATGTTGTGTCAAACCAAGAGCGCCAGCCAGAATGAAGAATGATTTCTGAATCTGTTTCTTTTACCAAACTCGCCAATAATTTGATTTTGTCTTCATCGATCAATGTCCCGTCACAGATTTCTTTCTGGTGGCTGTCATTCCAAAGAATAGAATTGAGCACACCGTCTATATCCAGAAATAAAATATTTGGCATTATATTGTCCCCTTATAAATATAGATTATTTTCTTTGAGTATACTATAAATGTTTATACAATTTTATTTAACCTGTCTTAATCTTTCTTTTTAATTTGTTCATTATTTGTTATTGTATATTTTGCAAACCGATTCGCAATCTTCTCTATCTGCACAGCATCAGAAGGCTTCAATACCTTAAAAGTTCCAATCATGGAATGAAAGCTGGCGCCTGTTTCCTCAGCCGCGTGCAGATACAGTCCTTTTGGCAGTTCTCCATAGACCTCATGGGGAATATTCATTTACGATACACAATGCTTTTTTCGGTATTCCTTTGGCGTACAGCCAAAACTTTCCATAAACATTTTTGAGAAATAGCTCAAATGATTAAAGCCGCAGGATAGCGCAATTTCTGTAATACTCAATTCTGTATTTTTCAGCAGATTGCAGGTAATCCTCAGCCGATAATCATTTAAAAAATTAATGGGGGATTGCTGAAGGTAATGTTGGAACATTTGACAGCACTTGCTTCGGCTCACGCGGCCGGAAGATGCAATCTCTGCTAAGGTCAGTTTCCTTCCATAGTTCTGATAAATATAGGACATCATATCTTTTTGCAATTCCAAATCTGTATGCGAATTTCCAGGCGGCGGCAATTCACCAATCTGTCGTGTCAGTCTGCTCCAAAGAATATGCAGCAAACCAATAACCTCTAATTCATATCCAATTGGTGCAGCATTTTTTAACGCGCCGATACGTCTTAAAATTTCTGCGGCAGTCTGCCCCAGGCTGTCTGGCATATTGAAATGCCAGTATGCTAAACCGGAATGTTCAAGAACCGGCATGATTTCTTTTTTCAGCAGAGTGTCACTTCCAGTAAACAGTGATGAGTGGAAAAGGATACATAAAAATCGGCAATCCTGTCCGTTGCAGTTGTGTCCAAAATGAACCTGACGGGCGTTGATAATCAGACTGTCGCCCGTATGAAGGATGATTTCTTGGCCATTTATGGAATATCCCATAATGCCATCCAAGATATGAATACATTCCAGATCGTCATGCCAATGGCACGGAGCGCGGAGTTCCGGATAGACAGATAAATTGGCCTCACGGATATACAAGCGTACTCCCTCACGCTCATAATGGACCACCTCGGATGAATCTTTCATTAATTCCATTTTTGCTGCTTTCATACTTCGGACTCCAGAAAAGACGATTTTTATAATAAGTTTGGTTTATACTGTTAGAATGCACCGACGTAATGCACTATAATCATACTATACTCAATAGCAAAAGAAAAGAACAGATTAATATGATTAAGGAGGCTGTTATGAAAAAATTGAAAAGACAACTGCGGAGTCTGCTTATTACGCAAATTTCAACTTGGCTTGAATACGGACCTGAATATGGACTGAGTGATGATGTTTGGTCTGCGTGTTCTTGTTACCTTGCTCAGTTAAAGCAAGAATTGGCTGTCGAATAGGGTGTGATAAGTTGACTGTAGGCAGTTTTGTTTCCAGAAACGGCCCAGTCGGCGATGGGGCTGTACAGCAAGCGGAAAGGACGGAGGAAGCAGACAGGAACTTGGGCCTTTGGATCAGCAGCTTACATATGCGCAGAATGCTTTTATGAGGGGCGAATTTTTTTAATCCGGTGATGGAGGAAAGAATTATTTATATAGGACATGTGGAACATAAATTACCAACAGTTAATTATCATTGACACGGATGTCTGTTATTTTGCTCTCAAAGTATTTCAAGTTGTGCGTTTTTTGTGACGAAAATATTGTTGTTGCGATTGGTGTGATACTACTCCAGGACCGGATTTGATTCGTGCACTGTACCAGCGTTGATCAATTTAGTTGATCATAAATTTACCGTTTCATTTCTTTCATACAAACCCAATAGTTCTTTTCACTGGCATACCGGGCTTTTTTAATTTGCGCATCTATATAGTCTGGTTCCAGCAGCCAGTCTGAACGGACACAGCCCAGCCTGAGGCAGCGCCGTGCTTCCTCTAGTTTATCGCTGTCAAATCTCATCTGCTGTAGTTTATCCAGAAAAAGAGCTGCATTAGTATCATAAGCAGGATTGTAAAAGTCGTGCATTTGTGGGTCGTATGTGAGTTCAAATAATCGATTTCCTTTGGAATCCGGCAGATAACAGGAGTCCTCGGAGGATTCTTCGATATGAAGGTAATACAGGGAAGCCAAATTTTTGCCGTTATTTTTGCGCACGATCCGCCCCAGCCGCTGGATACGCTGCCTTTGGGTGGATGTTCCGGACATGATAATTCCTACGGAGGCATCGGGAACATCTATGCCTTCGTCAATTGCTTTGCAGGCAATCAGAATTCTGATACTGCCGTTTCGAAAACGTTCCAAAGCATTTTTATTCGCCTGTTCGCCCATTTTGGAATGATATCGGCCTATCCTTTCGGGATAGCATGCGTTCAGAAAACGGTACAGATCGTCCGCCTGCTTAATGCGTTCGCTGAAAATAATGATTTTATCGTTTGTATTTAAGCGCTTAATCAATTCAAGGACACAGGAAGTCCGGGACGCGGCAAGGCAGACAAGGCTTTTCCTTTTGTAAGATAAATTCATATATAGAGCCGCCATTTTAGCAATCCTTGGGTTGGGATTTCCGGAGAGGCTGCGAAGCTGTTCAAAAAGCTCCTTTTTTCCCAGTATATTGAGATACGGGAAAACCTTAAGCAGTTTCCCGTATACAATCCGCATCTGTTCGGAAAGATCTTCATAGTCTTCCCGCTCGTCAGTTTGAAAGGCGAGGCTGATGTGGTAGATATCGCAGGGACATATGGTGGATCCTTGTGATGCCTGCGCGATTCCATAGTGGTAGATTTTACGGCCGAGAACGGAGGAAAGGTATTGCTGGGTCTGGCCTGTAGGAAGTGTGGCGGATAAACCGAGAGAGAAAAAATGATTTTTCCACTGCTCTATGTAGGGAAGAAACTCAAAGATCAACTGATTCTGGCCGCTTGCGTAATGGTGGCATTCATCCGCGATCAGCAAAACCATTTCGCCGCACCTAAGCTCTGAAAGAATCTGCCTTGCCAGTTCATAGCGGGCCGAGTTAATCACATAAATCATATAGTGTCGTATGGACTCGCATCGCGCTCCGCCGCCGCGCATGCCTATTTCACCGCGAAGCTCCAAGGAAGATATTTTGTCTGTATGCGTGTGGGAGAGAAATTCTGTTAAATCCCGGTTCCACTGGCGCATCAGAGCGCCTGTGGGGACTACGATTTTGATACGCAGTTTTTGTTCCAGTCGTTTTTCCAGACGGGAAGCCGCTGTGAGGGCCAGCAGGGTTTTTCCGGATCCGGTAACTGCCTGCACCATCCCTCTGCCATTATTAGCAAACCATTTATCAAGGCATTCCTCCTGCCAGTCATAAAGCTCTCTGCTCATTTTGTATGTCCCCTGTCTATACGGCAGTCTGAAAAAGCCAAATGGCCGGGTAGATCTGATAAGTCCGTAATTCTGCCGGAAATAAGTAGTTGAAAACGCTTGTCACATCGTATATACTTTTTTTAGGTTAAAAATAAATATGCAACAGAAGAAGGTGAAAATATGAATTACGAAGATCTATATCAAAGTATACAGCCCGGTCAGAAATCTGTAAAGGATTCTCTTGCCTCGCTGCAGAAACTTTTTAAAGCAGTAACTCGTGAAGAAGAAAATGGGGATATTAAGAATCTTGTCCGCGATTTGGAGTCTATGAAGGAGACCGCGGCGTCACTTGCCGCTTCGCTGAAAGAGCTTAAGGATACGGTGGAAAGCTTTGATGCCAAAGCATATTTTGAAAACGGTGATTTCGCGGATCAGATGCTTGAAAGCTGCCGGGAGAAAGGCGTGGATGTGCGCGGGGAGTTCCCTGTATATGAAATGTTTCCTTACCGTGTAAAGCTGGATGTGGAGAATCAGGATCTTTATCTGGATCGAAAGAAAGTACAGTGTATGCGCCCAGGGAGTTTTGTGGATACGGTAAAGGCCGGACAGGAAAAGCTGAATAAAGCGTCTTTTAATGCGCTTACGTTTGTGAATGAACTTTCAGACGCATATGATCTTGCCCTGATGAAGACGGGTAAGAATCCCGGGGCGGATATTTATCTGACCAGTTTGTACAAGTATCTTGCGCCCATGAGTCGTTTTCGAAAAGATTATGACCAGCAGAGCTTTGCATTCGATCTGGCAAGGTTGTATACATCAGGTGTAGAGGAGACAAAGAACGGCAGAAGATTTCAGTTTGGTCCCAGCAGGAATAATGTCAAGGCGATCCGCATTCTGGACAGGGATGGCAAGGAACAATACCTTGCAACGATCTGTTTTATTCCTGCAGGATAATTTTCACACGGTAGGGCGCTGAATGAGGTGATGCCTGTTGTACTAAGTCAAAAGGAAAATACATGGAGGATTGTGATGCCGGTATTGAATGAAATGGCATATGAGGTAGATGTTTACGGGGAATCGGCAGACAACCGCGGCACTGAGATACAGAGCCAGCTCCCTGTGGAAGGACTCACCTGCGGAATTGATTTCCTGACAGATTTTTGGAGAGAAAAGTATCTGCAGGAGTATATTCGGGATGGTGGAAGTAAGATTAAATTTGTAACAGGGCGCAGTGGGAGCGGGAAGACACATTTTCTGCGTCTGATGAGCATAATTGCGGAAAAAGAAAATTATAAAACGGTCCGCTTTTCAGCCAGAGATGTCTGGATGCATGATTTTAAGGAAATATATGTGGAGATTTTTCATCAGTGCGATATAATGAAATGCCTGGAGGGGGTCAGCCGCAAATTGATTCAGGAGCTGGGTTTTCGTGCCGAAGATATTCCGGACGGAATGCAGCTTATTGATTATCTCTCTCAGAACGGGATGGGGGATGCGCTGACAAAACGGGAGATTCGAACTCAGCTGAGGCACTTTTTTTTGGAAAATCCCATGATGGACAATAATTTTGCTTTCGCCTGCAGTATGCTGACCGGGAGTATTCTGGGGTATCCTATTTTGGAAGAACAGAATCAGGAACTGCTCTTAGCCTGGCTGGAGGGAGATCGCAGTATTAAGCTTTCGCAGCTTAGGGCTATGGATTTTTATCCGAGCCGCATCACGAAATATAATGCAAGACATATGCTTCGTTCGCTCGCAGAGTTGATTCATATGAGCGGTTATTCCGGCCTGTTTATTGAGATTGATGATTTGGAAGTTTTGATCAGTCGTTCCAGTTTAGAGCCGGTGCATTATACAAAGATGAAGCGTGAGGATACCTATGAGAGTATCCGTCAATTGATTGATGATATTGACAGCATGAAAAATATTATGTTTGTCTATGCCTTTGACAGGGAAATGATTGATAATGAAAATACCGGGCTCAAATCTTATCAGGCATTGTGGATGCGCATCCAGAATGAAATTGTGGGAGAGAGATTTAACCGCTTTGCAGATATGGTGGATCTGGACCAGCTTGCGGCGCAGGAATATTCACCGGAAGTGATTGTTGCGATTTCGGAAAGCCTTTCTCGTTTACGGCAGAACCAGCCGGTTTCTCCGGTGGGTGCGGAAAAAGCCAGAGAGATTGCCGCGCAGGCGCGTACCGGAGCGGTGGGTATTCCTGCTCTGATCTGGATGGCCATGCAGGAGGTGACGGAACATGTATGATATGGAAGCCAGACATATTATCGAGGCACTGCGTTCGGGAATTCCTTCCCGTGCTGTGGGACAATATTTTTCAGAAGCGCGTCCGAAGATTATGAAAGAAATTTCCGACCGCCTGGATGCGGTATGCGAGCAGGGGAAATCGGGCGGAATGATCATCAGCGGAAAATATGGGGAGGGAAAGACGCATTTGCTGAACACGGTATTTAACCTTGCCCATTCTAACAACATGGTAGTATCCTATCTTTCCTTAAGCAAGGAAACACCTATGGACAAGCTTTATCTGGTTTACCAGAAGCTGATACAAAATACGTATTTTCCAAAACGGAGACAGCCGGGATTTATGCATGAACTGGAAAAAATTTCCGCAAACAGTCCGGTAGCAAACGAAATGCTTCTTTATGGAGCAAAGCAGCTGGAAACAGACAAGCTGTATTATCTGTTCCGCTCTTATTTGAATACGGAAGATTCAGATGAAAAACTTCTACTTCAGGCTGATCTGGAGGGGGACTTTATTGCGAATGCCCCTCTTAAAAAAATATATCGGCGGATTTTTAACCAGCCGGTAAAATATAATGTAAATTTTACCAAGACAAAACACTGTGGCGATTATTTTGCTTTTATGAGCCATCTGTTTACCCAGATGGGGTATCATGGGTGGGTGATCCTGATTGATGAGACAGAGCTGATGGGGCGTCTCGGGAAGAAAGCCCGGCTGAATGCCTATCGGAATATGGCGAAATTCCTTATGCCCGATAAAAATCTGGAGTCTGTTTTCAGCATTTTTGCCCTCAGTGCCTCTTATGCTGAGGATGTCATTGAAGCCAAGCATGAGTATGAGAACCTTGAATTGATTTATCCCGGGGAGCAGGAGAGTGCAAAAGCCGTATTAGATCTGCTTGCCAGGGCGCCTCAGCTGCTGCCGCTTACCCGGGATGAGATTCATGAGATTCTCTGTAAGATACAGGAATTTCATGGGAAGGCTTATGATTGGATGCCGAATGTTTCCATGGACTCCCTTTCAGAGGCTACACAGTCTGGCGGGTATCTGCTCAGAACCAAAATCCGGGCCGCCATAGAATTTCTGGATCAGCTTTATCAGTACGGAAGGGCCGGGAAAACTACGATCAATGAACTTGGGGAGGAGACCTTTACGGAGGATGTGCCGTTGATTGAGGAACTTGAATGATCTTTTGGAAGGCCGCAGACATTGCCCTGCTTATGACTTATGAGTGGGGCTTTTTTATGCGCAGACCCGTGTAAAAGGAAATATGTTGTTATCGCCTTCGGCTTATGATAACTGATACTAAATTCAAAAGCATACTATTGACTTTCGGGAAAAGACAGTGGTATACTAATGCATGAGGAGGTATGTGGAATGGGGAAAGATTCTACTTGCGGTATGCTCATCAAACAGATTAACAGTACACTAGAGAAAAATGCGAATAATTCTTTGCGGGAGCAGGATTTAACTTTTGCCCAAGTATCAGCGCTATTGACAATCCGGGATTTTCCGGAACAGAAAATACCCTTGAAAGAGTTAGAAAAATTACTTCATATAGCGCAGTCCACGACCGCCGGGATTATTAACCGATTAGAACAAAAAGGACTTGTTGAGAGCTTTGGGGATAGTGTTGATAAGAGGATAAAGCTTGTAAAACTAACATCATTAGGAGAGAAATATTGCCAAAGAGCGGAGCAAAACATGAAAGAAGCGGAAGAAAATCTTTTATCGGGATTGACGGAAACGGAAAAAAGTATTTTTAACACGCTGCTAAAAAAAGTCAAAGAAACGTTAAAATAGTGTCCGTTCATTAGAGCGGACATAAAAAAACATATATCAAAAGCATGCTTTCAATACTATACTATTAAAAACGAGGTGATTTTATGAAAAAAGAAAATGCGTTAAGTTCATTTAACACAATGTCAGTTCCGCAGGCAGTCGTTAGAAATGTTATTCCTGCTATGGTGGCCATGCTCATGGTATTGGTTTATAATCTGGCAGACACTTTTTTTATCGGACAAACACACAATGCCTATCAAGTTGCTGCCGTGTCATTAGCGACACCCGTATTCTTAATCTTTATGTCGGTAGGAACTATTTTTGGAATTGGCGGGACATCTGTTATTTCAAGAGCCATAGGGGAGGGAAAAGAAGAATATGCAAAAAGGGTATGTTCTTTCTGTATGTGGTCATGTGTCGTTATTGGTATCGCATTATCACTTATTTTTTTGATTTTTATGGACAATCTTCTTGCATTGATAGGGGCAAGTGCAGAAACATGGAATTTTACACGAAGCTATTTAACGATTGTTTCTTATTGTGGGCCATTTGCACTTATTTCTAATTGCTATTCTAATATTTTGCGGGCAGAAGGACAGGCAACAAAAGCTATGATCGGGCAGGTGGTGGGAAACTTGCTTAACATCATTCTTGACCCTATTATGATTTTAGGTTTTGGGTGGAATATAACGGGTGCTGCTATTGCAACAGTTATTGGAAATGCAGCCGCTTCCGGTTACTATATATTTTATTTCATAAGCGGAAAATCGCTGCTTAGTGTCAAAATAAAGGATTTCTCTTTAAAAGACAAAATATGCAGCAGTGTTTTAATCATTGGTGTTCCGGCTTCTCTAGGTTCTATCCTTATGAGCATTTCTCAAATTATTATGAATGGAATGATGGCAGGGTATGGTGATATGGCGCTTGCAGGAATCGGCGTTGCTATGAAAGTCACAATGATGACGGGAATGCTTGCTATGGGTATTGGCCAGGGTGTACAGCCGCTGTTAGGATATTGTGTTGGAGCAAAAAAATGGGAAAGATATAAAAGAATTTTACGGTTTTCCTTATGGTTTGCCTTTATCCTTGGACTTGCGACAACAGCCCTTTGTTATCTGTTTTCCAATCAGATTATCAGTGTTTTCTTGACAGAGAAAAGTGCTTTTGATTACGCGCTTGATTTTGCAGGAATTTTATTGGTGACAAGTTCGCTGTTTGGCGTATTTTATGTTTTAATTAACGCTTTACAGGCTATGGGAGCGGCAACAGCTTCTTTGATTATCAATTTAAGCCGGCAAGGGATAATTTACATACCGGCGTTGTTTATCTTGAATAAAATACTTGGCGTTACCGGACTTGTATGGGCGCAGCCTGTTGCGGATATTTTATCAATCAGCATTGCAGTTGGGCTATATGCTGTCACGTTCAAAAAAATCGCTATATCCGGATGCGCAGGCAATTATCGCCATGGAAACTGAAAAAGTGCAATTTTTTCCCAAAAATCTACTATTTTTATTTCTAATCCCCGAATTTATAATAAAATAAGAGAAATCATACTTTTCACGGGAATTTGTGTCAGGGAAGGCATAGTGCTACGGGGGACAGAAGATGTTGAGGATTCTTTTGGTAGATGATGAGAAGACGGAACGGGACGGCATTCGTTTCTTGATTGATAAATTTGACTTGCCGCTCAAGGTGGCGGAAGCATCCAATGGAAAGAACGCTCTGGCATATATAAAAGAGCATCCGGTGGATATCCTGCTTACAGACGTAAAGATGCCGTATATGGACGGACTGGAGCTGGCACGGGCGGCGAATGCGTATAACAGCAGGATTGTAATTATTATTTTCAGTGCCTACGGGGAATTTGAGTATGCCAGACAAGCATGTGAGGTCAATGCGGTGAATTATCTTTTAAAACCCATTGAAGTGGACGAATTCCGCAGCGTGATGGAAAAGGTAATCAATATTTGTATGGAAAAAAGAGAGTGGGAGGAGAAGAAAGAGTCTTTACTGGTGGCGGATAAAAGCCTGCTGCTTTTTAAGCTGATGAATCCGAAAGTGTCATGCGAAGAGATCGGAAAGAGCCTGGAAACGTATGGGCTGCATTTACAGAATAAACATATGGTGGTGTTCAGCATAGAAACGGAAGAAAACTATTTTGAACACAGTTATGAAGAGTTTTTAAAGATTTTAGAAAGGGATATACCGATAAGCTACGAATATGTGAACCGATACCCTAATCTGGCAAATATTCTTGTCTACAGTGCGGACAGGCTGGAACGGGAAACAATAGAGAAGGCGGCGGGGAAAATTTATCGGGATGTGGCGGGAGGCGGGGCGCGCGTATCCATGATTGTGGGCGAGAGGTGCTTCGGATGGAAGGATTTTGGAAAAAATGTGCAGGAAATAGAGAGACTGCGCGAGGATACCTTTAGTTATTTCTCCGGAATTATTTACGCCGACAGAGTGCACAGGGAGAAGGAGGAACGGCTGACACAGACAGAGCTAATGAAGCAGAAGGTTTTAAAAAGTATATCGGACAGGAATCTGCCTGCGGTCAGGGAGCAGATGGCGGGTTACTTGGCGTGTCTGAAAGACGAGAAATCTTCCAGTGCTATGTATGCCAAATATACATTTTTGGATATTGTAAAAGCGATGTATGAGGAGTATGGAATTTATCAAAAGGCCATCCTCTTTGAAACGACAGAAGAGATCATGCGCTGCAGCGAGCTGGATGAAGTGGAGGAGGCTTTCTGCCGCGTGATGGAGAAGGCGGATTCCATTGGGCAGGAACAGACGGCAGATATCAGTCAGACTGTTGCAAACATTATCCGTATCGTGAAAAATGAGTATATGGAAGATTTAAGTTTGGAAGGGATTGCCGAAAAGGTATGTCTGACACCCGCTTATGTGAGCTATATTTTTAAACAGGAAACAGGGAGCAGCCTGATCAAATATCTGACGGACTACAGAATGCAGCAGGCGAAAACGCTTTTGGAGCAGGGGAAATTGAAAATCGTAAACGTGGGAAAAGCATGCGGATATCCGAACCAGTCTTATTTTAATCGGTTGTTTAAAAATCATTTTGGAATCACGCCGAAGCAGTACAGAGAACAGGCAAAAGGGCAGACGACGGAGGGATAGATTGAAAAAGATGAGTATGATACGCAGGTTCTGGCAGTGGTTTACGGGGAAGGCATCCATACGGACAAAGCTGATTATCAGCTTTGCGGTATTGGTTTCCATCCCTATTTTTATTTTGGGGTTTTATGCTTATCATGTGTCGAGGAGAAATTTAATGGAGCAGACACAAAAAACCATGGATAATAATCTGGAAAGGCTTTTGATGGAAATGGACAGCCGGTTTGGCCGGGAGACAGATTTTACAAAATTTCTTGCCTATAATCTGTCCTTTCGGGAAACATTGGAGAAAAATCCCTTTGATAACGTGGAAATCGCCCAGACCTTAAATAAAACGGTGGAGCCTATTTTCTGGTATTTCATCAGCAGTGATTCCAACATAAAAAGTATCAGAATCGTGACGCCTTATGTGAAAGATAATGTGGGATCTTTTTTGGAGCCTTCTGACGCTTATGAGAAGGAGGCATGGTATCAGGAGCATCAGACGGATTTTCGAACGAAATGGACCGTGGAGGGAAATGCGTTGTATGGCACAAGGACGGTGCTTGACACGGCGACAACCAGCCGGCCTATCGGTGTGATGCGGACAGAATTTTTTTTAAATCGTATGCTGGAACCGGTGCGCAGTATGGATTATCTGGGGAACGGTATTTTGCTTACCGATGAAGAAGGGACGGTCATCTACTGGAAAAAATCGTCTGATCAGGATATAAATGATCAGGTGTTTAATATGGCAAAATGCGGGGAAGAAACAGTTCCGGGATGCATTGTGGCCAAAGGCGTTTTGGAGAGTACCGGATGGAACTTGTATTATTATGTAGAACAGAGAATGATTGCCGGACAAGTTAATTCCATTATTACATCTACCTTGGTAGCGGTATTCTGCTGTATGCTGGTGGTTCTGGTTTTTATCAGCTTTATTTCAAAAACACTGAGCAGAAGACTGCTTTCTTTGAAGGAGCAGGCAGAGATGATTTCTGGAGGGAATCTGGAGCATCCGTGCTATACGGAGGATACGGATGAAATCGGTATTGTGACAAACAGTTTGGGCAGGATGACGGAACGTCTGAATGAAACGATCAACCAGGTATATAAAATCGAGATAGAAAAGAAGGCTACGGAATTGAATGCGCTGCAGGCGATGATCAATCCGCATTTTCTTTATAATACCCTGTCTTCCATCAAATGGAAGGCGCTAAAAAAGGGGGAAGATGAAATCAGTGATATCACGGGACTGCTTGCAAAGTTTTACCGCACCACATTAAACAACGGGAAGCAGATGACCACTGTGGAACGGGAGCTGGAGAATATCCGGGCTTATGTGGAAATACTCCGGATGACGCGGGAAAAAAGATTCCATGTAGAATACAAGATCGATGAAGGCGGTCTTGGCTGTGAAATGCTGAATTTCCTGTTACAGCCTATTGTGGAAAATGCGATAGAGCATGGAATTGATTATGTTGAGGATGAGGGGCAGGAAGGAATTGTTGTGATTGAATTTCGAAAGGAAGACGAGTGGCTTATCTTTTCGATCAGCAACAATGGTCCAGTGATGGATGTGGAGCTTTTAAAAGATATTTTGGAAAGACCGGGAAAAGGATATGGCATTTATAATATCCAGCAGCGGATCGCGATTTATTATGGGGCAGAATGCGGGCTCTCAGCGCGGATCACAGAGGAAGGGTATACTTGCTTTACAGTGAAAATACACGAAAATGGAACAGGTTTCTAAAGAATGTATTATATAAAGGCCGGTGGAAAAACCGTACAATAAATATAACAAAAGTTTGCAAATAAAAGAGGGAGGAGATCGTGAAATGAAAAGAAAACTGTTGAGCGCATTGATGTGTACGGCTATGTTGGCAACGGCGCTGACCGGGTGCGGCGGCGGAGAAAACACCACGGCTGGTGGAGAAAGTGTGCAGGAGGCGGGTACATCGGGTGGAGAAGCTGAAGCAGCCACGGAAAGTGCGGAGGAGAGTACGGAGACTGGCAGTGCGGAAGGAAAGACAGTTGTCCGTATGACTTACTGGAACAGTGAGGATACGGTGGCAGCTATGTTGGATTATCTGGCGGAGGCGGTGCCGGATGTGGAAATTGAATATCTGTTTGTAGATAATTCCAATTATGATACGATTGTGGATACGCAGCTTTCGGCAGGGGAAGGCCCGGATATTATTTGCGAGTCACCGGGGTCCGCGCTGAAACATGCAAGGCTTGGCTATCTGGCGCCGCTTGACGATTTGGCGGCGAAATATTCGGATGCAGGCACCAGCGTATATTCCTACGATGGAAGCGTGTATGCACTCCCTGGCATCAGCTGGTTTGAAGGTATTTTTTTCAATAAGAGATTGTTTGAAGAAAATAACATTGAACTGCCGAAAACCTTTGATGAGTATATTGCAGTGTGCAAGAGCTTCCAGGATTTGGGGATTACTCCTCTGGCAGCAGGATTAAAGTCGTGGGAGCCGATGTTGAAAAATTCCATGGCGTTCGTGGCGGCAGAGTATCTTTCTACCGAGGAAGGTAAGAATTTTGGCAGCGATTACAGGGAAGGCAAGGTGACATTGGATGGCACATGGAATCCCTATCTGGAAAAATGGTCGCAAATGATATACGAGGGAATTTATACTACGGATATGACAGGCGTTGACCATGACCAGGCTTTGGAACAGTTCGCTATGGAAGATGCGGCAATGTTCTGTTCCGGTCCCTGGGATCTGGATGCGATTATGGCAAAGAATCCGGATCTGCAGATCGACATGATGCCATTTTATGGACTGAATGAGAGTGCTGGCTGGTTGATCGGAGGCCCCGGATGCGGGTTTGCGGTAAATGAGAATTCTGCGAATAAGGATGCGGCAATGAAAGTGGTCGCGGCGATTTCCACGATTGAAGGGCAGACGGCTCTGTGGGAGAACAACCAGGGCGGTTCCTCCTACCTGGAAGGGGCATCTTTCGACTTGCCGGAAGCGTATAACAGCGCAGCGACAGCTTTGGCGGCAGGAAATGTATACTGTCCTTGGAATGAATGGGGAACAGCGGCGCCCGCCCATGAAGAATACGGAACCCAGATGCAGAGTTATCTGTTAGGGACGCAGGATTTGTCCACTACACTTCAAAACGTGGATGCGGCTGTGGCAGAACTGCTGTCAAAATAGTGGTTTCCGGGCGGACTGCCTCGTGTTTATCAAAAGTGCCTCAAATGAAAAGAAAAATTTGGGGCACTTTTTGTATAGAAGAAAGTCGGTATTTAGTTTACAAGAAATCGTAAAGGAGACAAAATGAAAAAAACAAGTGTCAAAAAAAGGGAAGCGGGTACACTGGGGCGGTATTTCCTGGTGTTTATTTTGCCGGCGCTTTTGATTTATGTATTATTCAGCATTATACCGTTTTTATATACCGTGTTCTACAGTTTCACGGATTATACGGATATGAATCCGGTGAATCTGCATTTTGTCGGATTGAGTAATTATCTGAAAGTGTTTGATACGCCGCTTATGACGACGGCAATTAAGAATTCGGTGATCTATGCGATATTGCTGACTTCTTTTCAGACCATTCTGGCTTTGCCGCTGGCAGTGGTTTTGGATAAGAAGTTAAAGACAAGAAACCTCCTCCGTGCTGTTTACTTTTTCCCGGCGGTGTTCAGTTCGCTGATTATTGGGTATTTATGGAATTTTATTATGTCCTCTTCGGATTATGGGTTGGTGAACAATCTGCTTCACCGGATGGGGTTTGGCACATTTAACTTTTTTACAGCGGATAGGGCCCTGTTTTCCGTGATTCTCACGCAAGTGTGGCAGTGGACAGGATGGGCTATGGTCATCTATCTTGCCAATTTGCAGAGTATCTCGAAGGACTTGTATGAGGCGGCGGATATTGACGGGACAAGCGGCATACAGAAATTCTTTTATATTACGCTTCCGCTGATGTGCCCTTCGGTGAAAATCATTGTGGTGACGGGATTGATCGGAGGAATGAAGGTGTTTGATATTATTTATTCCATGACTTCCGGCGGCCCGGGCAATGCGACGGAAACGGTCATGACAGTGATGATGAAAAAGGGTATTTCAGACGGGTTTTATTCTACCGGTGCAGCATTTGGCGTATGTTTCTTTGCGATCGTTCTGATGATCAGCGCACTGGTAACAAAATTGATGGGGAAATGGAGTGAAGCGATATCATGATAAAACGGAAAAGAAATTTAGCGATAACGGAAATTGTGATGATTCTATTGGCGGTTATTTGGTTTATTCCCATTTATTATCTGATCGTAACCACATTTAAAAGCCCGCAGGATGCCACGGCAAGTCCTTTGGCGCTGCCGAAAGTATTTTTGATAGAAAACTATGTGACAGCGTGGAAAAATATGCAGTTTCCGAGGGCCTTTGGAAACACTCTGTTTATCACGGCGACTGCAGTTTTTTGTATTGTGATATTTGCATCTATGGCGGGATACGCCCTGGCCAGGACGAAGACAAAATGGGGTATGCGGTTTTTTCTTTTTTTCCTTGCGGGACTGATCGTTCCTTTCCAGATGAATATCGTCAGTCTTTACAAAATTGTGAAAAGCTTTCACCTGATGAACAGCGCGTTTGCGGTTATTCTTGTCAATGTGGCAATCAATACGCCGCAGGGGGTGTTCTTGTTTAAGGAATTTATTGAGTCTACGATCCCCAGGGAATTGGAGGAGGCTGCTGAGATCGACGGCTGTTCGGTGATAAGAAAGTTTTTTACAATCGTTTTGCCGCTCTTAAAACCTGTCATTTCCACTGTGGTAATTATTGTGACATTGAATGTCTGGAATGAATTTATGACACCTTTGCTGTTTTTGCAAAGCCGTGAGAGAGATGTGATTTTGCAGGAAGTTTCCCGGAACATCGGCCAGTTTTCTACTGACTGGACGGCATTGTTTCCGATGTTGATGCTGGGCGTTGCGCCTTTGATGATATTCTATGTATTTATGCAGAAATATATTATTGCCGGTGTGGCCGCGGGTGCCGTAAAAGGGTAAAAGAGTAAAAGAGTAAAACGTAAATACGTAAAAAAGTAAGCGGCGGAAGAGGCGCAGGAGATTGAGATGGAGATAAGACAAATAACGGAAGATTATGGAAGTATTATGGTGCTGGTACCGCACCAGGACGATGAGATCCTGTTGTGTGCCGGGATCATGGAACAGGCGGTAAGATGCGGGGTGGAGCTGACAGTGGTGATGGCGACCAACGGAGATTATGGCAGCGAGGACGGTTTGGCAGGGAGGGCGAGACTTCAGGAGATGCTGGAAGGGCTGAAAGTGCTCGGTGTCCCGGAGGACAGCGCGGTATTTTTGGGATATGCAGATACGGGGATGCCAAAGGAGGACAGCTTCCTGTATGGACTGTATGAGGAAAAGGACGGGAAAAAAGTACATCCTTCCCACTGCGGGATGAGAACTTATGGGCTGCCCAGGAAGGCGGAGTTTCATAAGCAAGAGTACGGAGAACACGGATGGTATACGAGAGACGGGTTTATGAGTGATCTGAAAGATGTTTTGCTCAAATACCGTCCGGCGCATATTTTTACAACTTCGGTGGAAGATACCCACGGCGATCACAGCGGGTTGTTTCTGTTTGTGCAGGATATATTGGCGGAGTGCGGCAAGGAAGGATACTGTCCTAGGCTTTACAGTGGTATTGTTCATTCCAAGGCCGGGGATGAAAAATGGCCAAAACGGGAAAGCGGGATTGCCGCTCTGGAATCGCCGGACCAGATAGAAGAGGGTGTGCTTGGCAGTCTTTTGTGGGAGGAGCGGATTGTTTTTCCGGTGTCGGATTCCATGCGGACGCAGGACCTTAAGAGAAACCGGAAAGCGGTGGCATTGTCAAAACATGTGACTGCCTTAAAACCGGATGCGGTGGATTTTTTGTATGCGTTTGTGAAGGCGGATGAAGTATTTTGGGAAATACCGCTGAGAGCGCCTTTATGAATGGCGCGGACTGAATTGTTACATACCGCGAAAGGAACGAGGTGAATCATGGAAGAAAAAAAGAAGATTTATCCGGTGGAACCGTGGGACATTACGGAGACGGAGTTTAAGATGGAGCATGTCTACCGGAATGAGACAACATTTGCCCTGTCCAACGGCTATATCGGAACAAGGGGGACTTTTGAAGAGGGATATGATTTTTCAGAGGAAGAGGGGCTGGAAGGAAATTTTATCAACGGATTTTATGAGAGTGAGAAGATCCGCTATGGGGAATGGAATTATGGATTTCCGGAGACGAGCCAGACACTGCTGAATCTTCCTAACGGAAAGACGATAAAGCTATTTCTGGGGGAGGAGGCGTTTGACCTGCGTCAGGGGACGCTGATAAAGAGCCGTCGGGTACTGCATATGAAGGAAGGGACGCTGGAGCGGGAGGCAGAATGGATGAGCCCGTCAGGAAAGAGGGTCTGTATCCATACAAGACGTTTCGCGTCGTTTGCCTGTAAAAATCTGTTGGCAATGGAATATAAAGTGACGCCTTTGAATTTTTCGGGCACAATACGTTTGATATCCGTTCTGGACGGGGAAGTGGAAAATCATACGAGAAAAACCAACCCGCTGGTGGATTACGGGCCTTTCGGGAGACATCTTGTGGCGGAAAAGATCGGAGCAGAAGGAGAAACCCTCTATTATGAGGGAACAACAAAAAACAGTGGACTGACTATGGCATGTGCAAGCGCACACCAGCTGTGCGGGGAGTACCGCGTGAAACCGGGGAAAAAGGGAGACATAGTCTGGCTGGAATTTGAAACGGAAGGAAAAGTGGGAGAAACGGTTGTCCTGTACAAATGGATTGCCTATACCAGTGTATTGGATATGGAAGGAAACAGCAGGGAAGCGCTTTCACCTTTTATCCATATGGTGCTGCAGAAAGCAAAAGCGGAGGGATTTAAGCAGCTTTTAGATGAGCAGAGAGTCTATATGGAGGCATTTTGGGAAAAGGCGGATGTGCAGATTCAGGGAGACGAAACGTTGCAGCAGGGCATCCGGTTCAATCTTTTTCATGTGATGCAGGCTCTGGGAAGAGACGGAAGAACAGGGATGGGTGCGAAAGGATTGTCCGGGGAAGGATATGAAG
Source organism: Lachnospiraceae bacterium UBA7060 (assembly GCA_002493835.1). Classification (GTDB taxonomy): domain Bacteria; phylum Bacillota; class Clostridia; order Lachnospirales; family Lachnospiraceae; genus UBA3282. The sequence continues at coordinate 20,512 of DLAA01000017.1, forward strand.
GCCACTATTTTTGGGATACGGAGATGTATGTTCTGCCGGTGTTTGCTTATACGGATTCTGCGCTTGCAAAAGCTTTGCTGGATTACCGGTATGACACACTGAACGAGGCAAGACAGAGGGCAAGAGTTTTAGGGCATGAAAAAGGAGCGCTGTATCCCTGGCGGACGATCAACGGAAAGGAAGCCTCGACCTATTTTCCGCTGGGTACGGCACAGTATCATATCAATGCGGACATTGCCTATGCCTTAAAACTCTACGTGGATGTGTCCGGCGATTATGATTATCTGGAAAAAAGAGCGGCGGAAGTGTTGATTGAGACAGCGAGGGTGTGGGCGGATGTAGGCTGTTTTGTCCCGTCTAAGGGCGGTCGTTACTGTATCTGCGCGGTGACAGGGCCGGATGAGTACAATGCTATCGTGGACAATAATTTCTATACCAACTTGATGGCACGGGAAAATATCAAAGATGCTCTCTGGGCATTAAAAGTCATAGAGAAGAGAAATCCTTCGGCGGAAGCGGAGCTGATCGGGCGCCTGCAGCTGACGGCGGAGGAGATACAGTATTGGGAAAAAATTGTGGAAAAGATGTATTTTCCCTATGATGAAGAGCGGCAGGTGTATCCGCTGGACGATGGATTTATGATGCGGAAACCATGGGACGAAAGCAAAATCCCGGAGGAAAAGAGGCATTTACTATATGAAAATTATCATCCTCTTTTTATTTACAGACAGAGGATGTCGAAGCAGGCGGATGCCATTTTGGGGCTGCTTTTGCACAGTGATTTATTTTCCAAAGAAGAGTTAAAGAGAAACTATGATTTTTATCAGGAGGTAACGCTCCATCATTCCTCTCTTTCCACCTGCATATTCGGTATGCTCGCCTGCCGGATCGGTTATCGGGAGGAGGCATATCGGTATTTTGCAAAGTCAGCAAGAATGGATCTGGATGATTATCATGACAATTTTTATGCGGGCATTCATGCGGCTAATATGGCGGGGACATGGCAGGCAATCGTATTTGGATTCGGAGGTGTGCGAATCTGCGAGGGAACGCTCTACATAGAACCGTTTTTGCCAAAAGAGTGGAAGGGCTATTCCTTCCGGATTATCTATAGGGGCAGCAGGCTGCAAATTGCCGTTTGTGAGGATGAAAGCAAAGTAATATTGGAGAATAATGTACCGGTATGTTTTATGATACTGGGGAAAAAAGTGAAGCTAAACGGAAAAGGAGATATTTGGATTGAAAAAGTATAGAGGAATTTTTTTTGATTGGGATGGCACAGCAGTGCTGTCCCGGAAAGCATCTCCGGATGAGGCGGTGGCAGCTATGAAAGCGCTGTTAGCCAAAGGGGTGAAGATGGTTATTGTAAGCGGAACCACTTATGAGAATATTGCCGGCGGAAAGCTGGAGGCGTATTTTGAGAAAGAGGATTTGGAACATCTCTATCTTGGACTTGGAAGAGGTGCTTATAATTACCGGTTTGAGGATGGGAGACCGAGCATATTTTCGGACAGGATACCGGATCAGGAGGAGCTTCTTCGCATCCATGATATGGCGTATGGAATCCACAGAGAATTGCTGGCCAGTTATGGATTAAAGACAGATATCGTATTCTGTCGCCCGAATTACTGCAAAATTGATCTTATGGCAGATACCGACCGGGGAGAACAGCTTTTTATGCAGGAAAAAGAAGTGGAGATGTTGAGAGAACGCCTGGCGGCTCATGGAATCAGGAATGGCCTTGGGGGACTGTTGGAGATTGCCTGTAATGTGGGGCGGCGCTTTGGTATAGAAGTGAAGGCGACCTGTGATGCCAAATATCTGGAAGTGGGAATCAGCGATAAGAGCGATAATGTGGATCGGATTATGGAAGAGTTGGAAAGGAAATTTGGAATAAAAAGTGAGGAGTGCTGTTTCTGGGGGGACGAGTTTGTCGGACTGGAAGATGGCATTTATGGAAGTGACAGTTTTATGCTCACGAAAAAAACGGAGGAAGGAGATTTTTATGACGTGTCATCGGTAAGCGGAAAAAGACCGGAAAAGGTCGTGCAGATCGGAGGGGGTGTCAGGCGGTTTTTGAATTTTCTGGAAGAACAGAAAACGGAGGGGCTATGATTTGACACAAAAGGCAAAATAACCATATCCGGTATTGAGCAATAAACTGTAATCGGCCATCTCCGAGTAAAATGTCATTCCGAACTGCTCAGGCGTTATGAAATGGCTGCTTTCCAATTGATATTGTGAAGTCTGCCGGCAATATACGGCAAGCTGATCCACGACTTTTAATGAGATTTCTTTTCCGGCATTCATGACCAGTTTATCCATTTTAGTCAACGGCATACCCAACATGGCACTGACCGTTCGCAGTATCAGGCTCTCTTCCAGAATCATAAAAACCTGCACCTTTTTTTCGTCTGTTGAGCGATATATCAGACGAATAATCATGCCGGATCCAAAGTCTTCTCCGCTGTAATGTTCACTCACAATTTCTACCTGCAGTCTGAAAATTTCCTGTAAGGTGATAATCAGAGCATTCTTCAGGGCATCCATATCGGCGCCGGCATGGTCGGTTTTCCATCTGTTAGAAATTTTACCTGTAATGGCGCGATCTTCGATTAGAATATGTGTGGTAAGCCATCCAATGCAGATGCCAAGAAAATGATGGATGGATTCTTGCGAATAGTCCGATTTGGTAAGGTCTTTTTCCAATGCCGGAATTGTCTTATAGCGCATATCGTCATGCAGGTGTTTGTGTACCTCGTATCCTTTATAGCCGATTGACTGCATATAGCGTTCCTCGTCGACAAAATGTTCTGCGGTGTAATTTTTGAAATATTTAATGCCCTCAGCACATGCCCACGGTCCGTTATTCTCGTCTGTGCTCAGATGGACTAGTCTTCGTACGATCGAAAAGAGTTTTCGGTGTGCATTGTCGATGGAATTAACCCCAATATTAAAATGTTTGTTCCATTCCATTTCTTTAGACATGGTGTTCCCTTATTGGATGAGGAAATATCCTTGTATCGATTGGATTTCCGGAGGAGTTTTAGTATAATATATGTCGAGAAATAGCAAAAAGTGTCAATACTTAGAAACGAAATCATATTATTGAAGGAGGTATTTGAAATGCAGGCAAAAGCGCCGGAAACGAAACCGTTTGGGAAAGAAGCATTCACTTCACAGGAAGGGACGGACATACGCTGGCTGGGGAATGCAGGTGCATTGATTAACAGCAGGGGAACCACAGTGATGATCGATCCGGTGTTGAGTGGGTTTGATATGCCTCTTCTCATTGATATGCCGATAACGGAAGAAGAAGTCCCCTGTGTGGATGCGGTTCTTCTGACCCACTGCGATAATGACCATTATAGCAGGACGACTTGCAGGAAGCTGGCAGACAAAGTAAAAGAATTTCATGCGCCGCGTTATGTTGCGGGGCTTTTGAAAGATGAACTGGATATCGAGGGTATTGGGCACGATATCGAAGAAAAATTCCAGGTTGGAAATATAACAGTGAAGCTGACGCCTGCTGATCATGCCTGGCAAAATGAGTCTCCTAAACACCATACAAGAGATTTCAAGATAGAGGATTTCTGCGGCTTCTGGCTGGATACACCGGATGGAATCATTTGGGCCGTGGGGGACAGCCGCCTGCTGGAGGAGCAGCTTCATATGTCGGCGCCTGATGCAATGCTGTTTGATATTTCAGACAGCAGGTGGCATATTGGGCTTGACGGCGTACGGAAAATGGCAGCCGCTTATCCGAATACACCGCTGATCTTATGGCATTGGGGCAGTGTGGATGCTCCCGGATGGAAAGAGTTTAACGGGGATCCGGAGATTGTAAAGAGTCTCATTGTCAACCCTGAACGTGCAATTGTGCTGGCTCCCGGGGAGAGCTTTCGCCTAAAAAAGCTTTGATATATTTAGATGAATAAAACAAGGCGGCTCTGATGAATGGGGATGTGCTGTGCCCATGCCGCGTTTTTTGCATAGAATAAAGCAAAAGCTTATAGGAACATGCAATGGAAATATATGTGGTAAAATCAGGAGACACAGTGGATTCTATCGCTGAAAATCAGGGAACCTCGGTATCTTCCATTATTTATAATAATCAACTTGCCTATCCTTACCCGCTGGCAGTGGGGCAGGCGCTTCTGCTGTCTTCGGATGAGACATCTGCGCCCTCTTACCCCGCCTGGGTGAATGGCTATGCGTATCCATTTATTCAGCGGGACACTTTGGATGAAACGCTTCCTTATCTGTCTTCCCTGTCTGTTTTTTCTTATGGATTTACAACGGAGGGGGATTTGGTCCCTCCAACGTTGGATGATTCTTTTATGATTGACGCGGCGCTTATGGAGGGGGTGCGCCCGGTTCTCACCTTGACGCCGCTTGGACCTGACGGAAATTTCAACAACTATCTGATTTCTGCTGTGGTAAATAATCAGACCGCCAAAGAAACCCTGCTCGAGAATCTTTTGACCACTGTTCAGGAAAAAAACTTTCAAGGAGTTGATATTGATTTTGAGTATATTCGCCCTGAGGATCGGATTCCCTTTGCTGATTTTGTGGCGGATGTCAGAGATTATCTCTCTCCGTACGGCTATCATGTTTCTGTGGCGCTGGCGCCAAAGACATCCGACACGCAGGCAGGGCTTCTCTACGAGGGAAAGGATTACGGCCTTCTGGGAGAGGCTGCTGACAGTGTTCTGCTTATGACCTACGAGTGGGGTTATACCTACGGACCGCCTATGGCCGTAGCGCCCATTGACCAGGTCAGACGGGTGGTGGAATATGCCGTCACGCGCATCACGCCTGACAAAATTGATCTGGGCATTCCAAACTATGGTTATGACTGGACGCTGCCATTTGTCCAAGGAACGTCCCGGGCAACTACCGTAAGCAATCTGGGGGCTGTGCAGATTGCTGTAGAGGCTGGTGTTCCCATACAGTTTGATGAAGTGGCTGAGTCACCCTATTTTCAGTACGAAAAGGACGGGCAGCTTCACGAGGTATGGTTTGAGGATGTGAGGAGTTATCAGGCAAAATTTGCTCTTTTGCCAGAGTTTGGCCTGCGCGGAATGGGATATTGGCAGATTATGAGGTTTTTCCGTCCAAATTGGTTATTGCTTGCAGATACTTTTCAGATACAGCGCCCGTGACAAAAATAGTAATTCTTTTCTATTAAGTAAGTACCGCTTCGCCCACTCCCTCACAGCTGCGCACCGGGAATTTGTTTGTCATAATCTACCCAATGATTTTCATTTTTCTATTGTTTTAGATTACAACATGTAGTACAATAGCTATATTAAATTACAAACTAAATGCTTTTTATTGCACGAAAAATGAAAGGAAAGCATATGCCAAAACGAATTCTTAACAGCACCCCCAAACAGGATGGTTTCCGTATGCCGGGAGAATTTGAGCCGCAGGAAAAGATTTATATGCTCTGGCCGGAGCGGCCTGATAACTGGAGGAACGGCGCAAAACCGGCACAAAAAGCATTTGCAGAAGTAGCCAGGGCGATCCGGTCGTTTGAACCGGTAACTGTCCTGGCATCCCCGGAACAGTTTCCCAACTGCAGAAATGTTCTTCCTCCAGAAATCACCGTGCTTGAAATGACCAGTAATGACGCATGGGTAAGGGACTGCGGACCAAGCTTTCTTGTAAATGACAGCGGAATGTTACGGGCATGTGACTGGAAATTTAATGCATGGGGAGGACTGACAAACGGACTCTATTTCCCGTGGGATCAGGATGATCTTGTCGCAAGGAAAATCTGTGAGCTGGAAAATGCAGATTCCTACCGCACAGAAGATTTTGTATTGGAAGGCGGTTCCATCCATGTGGACGGTGAAGGAACGGTTATGACGACGGAAATGTGCCTGTTAGACACAGGGCGAAATCCGTCCATGTCCAAGGAGCAGATTGAGGAAAAATTAAAGAGTTATCTAAACTGCAGTAAAGTTCTCTGGATTCCAAACGGAATTGATCAGGGAGAAACGAATGGACATATAGATGATATCGCATGCTTTATCCGTCCCGGTGAAGCAGCATGCATTTACACAGAAGACAAAAAACATCCATTTTACACCGTGTCCCAGGAAGTATACCATACCCTGTCCGGCATGACAGATGCCAGGGGAAGAACATTAAATGTCCATAAAATCTGCTGTACAAAATATCCGGTTACAATACCGGAACACTTTTGCATCGATCAGGTTGAAGGGTCAAAACCAAGAAACACAGGGGATCTTTGTATTGCATCTTACCTGAATTTCCTGATTGTAAACGGTGGTGTGATTGTGCCACAGTATGATGATGAAAATGACAGGATGGCATTGGAACAGATTCAGGAACTGTTTCCTGAACGGAGCGTGACAGGCGTCCAGACGAAAGAGATTGTATATGGCGGTGGAAATATCCACTGCATTACGCAGCAAGTGCCAAAGGCAATTACAACAGCAAACTGACATTAAGGAGGAAATTATGCAGCGAAAACTTATGTACACAAAGCCAACCATTGATGAACTGAATACGTTTTATGAAGAAAAAATGGGCAGCACAGCTCCGGAAAACAAAGAATATGTCTGTGAAGAACCAAATCCGTTCCGTGCGGTCGCGGAGTATGAAGAAATGGGAGGCATTATCTTTTCTTATATCGGAACAGAAGCTCCTAAAGACAAACACAAACAGCTTCCTCCCAAAGGAGAACGGACATTTGGTGTACCCAATGAACTGATTGTCCTTACGCAGCAAAATGATACAGCCCACCCGGTACATACGTTTATTTTCTGCGATGATGAAACACAGCTCGAATCAATAAATGAATCCTTGCAGAAAACAGCCGATGAAATAGGCGCAATATTTAACCCTTCCCATGTACATCTGATCCCCTGGGACACTGATACCTACTGGACACGCGATTTTTCCCCTTGGTGGCTGTATAATGAGACAACAAAAGAATATGGCATTGCCAAGCACATTTACACTTCTCTTGGAGGCGGTACCGTAGGCCTGGTGGAAGGATCAGAAAACGCGGCACTGGATGGCGGAACTGGTATTTTCCGTGGAAATGATGACTATGGCGCTGTAAAACTTGCCGATTTCCTAAATGCCCCTATCCGTCAGTGGAACAATGCGAAATGGCATGGGAATCCAAATAAAGAAACCATTCCTGAAAACAAATGGTTCTTTACCGGGCTGCTTCACGTAGGCGGAAATTATATGTGTACAACTGACGGCAGGATTGCGTCTTCTTATCTGGCAGCTACGCAGAATGAACTGCCAACAGATGAATACCTTGATGGAAATATCACAGCGGAATCCATAGACAGGCGTATGGATTATATTATGAGACAGTCAAACCGTTTTCTTGGGGCACAGCGCTACTACGCACTTGCTGATCCAACAGGTACCTATATTGGCCATATTGACTGCTGGGGAAAATTTTTATCTGACAACACGCTCCTTCTCGCGCAGACCAGTGACGGAAGAATTAATGAAGGACTTAGAGACATCGGCAGTTTTATGGAAGATTGTTATAAAAAAGAAAACAGGAAGCTTGATGTAAAATATGTTACATGCCCCGATATTTATGTACCGGCCGGCGGTAATGAATGTGCAACCACAGCGCCATATACGAACAGCCTAATCCTGAATGGCTGCGTATATGTGCCGATTGCAGATGATAAATATGAATCTGCGAATCAGGCGGCTTTAGAGGCATATAAAGAAGCTTATTCCGGAAACTATAAAATTTATGGTATCCGGGGCAAAAAGGAAACCCCATGGCTTGGAACAGATGCCCTGCACTGCAGGACAAACACAATCCCCAAAGCCGTGGTAGACAGATGGCTGAAAAGCCAGGGGCTTTATACTGACAAACCGCAGGATCCGGTAATATGGCCGTAAAACAGATAGAAACAACCAAAGACAACGTACATCAGAAAGGAATATCAGTATGAAAATCAAACAAAGCTTTGGAGAATGGCTTCCGCAGAACCGCAGGCTTGTTGCTGACTGGGTAAATAAACTGATTGAAGATTCCACCCAGAACATGAAACTAAGAACCGCAGCCGATGGATCAGGCGCTGAACAGGATTTTGTACATAAAGAAGTCGCTGAATTTAAGCAGTCTGTGGTAGAAGATCCTGTACTGCGTCTTCTGGCCGAGCAGATGATTGAACAGGGCTATGCATATGACCCGCAGGACCCGACCGGAAAACCACAAATTCACGACCTGGATACTCTATTTCATGTAATAGATGCCATTATGGATATTGCACCTGAATATATGCAGCCTGATGCCCAGGGCAGGGGATTAATTGGTTTTCCTATTAATGCTGTACTGGATTGGTGCATGGGAACGCAGGCTGGCTATGCATTTTTCCTGCATGAAAAAGTAAATTCATGTCTAAACAAAATATTAAGCAAATGGTGCGAATTTTTAAACAGCCCTGCATCAGCCTACGTATTAAATACCAATAAAACTGGCTGGTTATGCCCTGAAGCGGTAGAAGAGCTTGCGCTTGATGAATACATAATAGATAAAGAAGATGAACATTATGGTTTCAAATCGTGGAATGATTTTTTTACCAGACGGTTTAAACCTGGTATGCGAAAGATAGATTCGCCAGACGATCCCTATGTGATTGTCAATGCCTGCGAGTCCGCGGCATACCGCATTGCAGACCATGTAAAGGCAGATACAAAATTCTGGCTGAAAGAGCAGCCGTATTCCCTCGAATATATGCTGGACCACCATGAATTCACGCAGCGTTTTGTGGGCGGCACGGTATATCAAGCATTCCTGAGTGCTACGCATTACCACTGCTGGCATGCTCCGGTTAATGGAACGATTGCCAGTGTAAAATTAATCCCAGGTACTTATTATGCGGAGATTAATGAATTCCCATATGATGACGCCGGTCCCAATGACTCCCAGGCATATATTACCCATGTGGCGGCCAGAGCCATTATTATGATCGAGGCAGATAATAAAGACATTGGAATGGTATGCTTTATGCCTGTTGGTATGAGTGAAGTATCTTCCTGTGATGTAGCAGTAAAAACTGGGTGCAAGGTTAAAAAAGGAGACTTTTTAGGCAGGTTCCTGTTTGGCGGATCTACCCACTGCCTGATTTTTGAACCGGGTGTGATTAAAAAGTTTGCAAGTGACGCTATTCCAGCACCTGATTTCAACAATTCAACCATACAGAAGCTAGGAAGCCGGTTGGCAGTTGCAAACAAAAAGAATAAAAATTCATAATCTCCTGAAAGAGGTAAATATGTGTACAAGTATCGCATGCGGGAAAAACGCATCAAAAAACAATGTGGTAATAATTGCCAGAAATGAAGATTATCCAATAAACAACTGGAATAAACACATGAAATTTCACAAAACCCCGCCATATACGAAAATACAGAAGCAATGGCTCCTCGGTAACGGCCTGACAGTCGAAACACCTGAAAACGCCTTTTCCTATTGTTCCATGCCGGACGCGGATGAGGAAGCCTGCGGAATTGGCGGCAATTATTTGTTTGAAGCAAGGGGAATCAATGAAAAAGATGTTGCAGTCACTGCAACAAATTCGCTGCAGACAAATGATATGGCAAAGAAAGCCGACCTGTTTGTCCTCTCCCCCGGCATAGAAGAATCTGTCATTGCCACACTTTTGCTTCCGCAGGCCAAAAGCGCCAGGCATGCTGTCCGGTTATTGGGGGAATATGTAACAAAATATGGTGCTGCTGAAGCCAATGGTGTCCTTATGGCTGATGAAAATGAAGTATGGTATATGGAAATCGGCTCGGCTCGGCACTGGATTGCAGTGAAGATTCCGGATGATAGATATCTGGCAGTTGCAAACAGCATGAGGATTCATGGCGTAGACTTGACAGATCAGAACCACGTTTTATCCTCTGAAGGTTTGTATGATTTTGTGATAGAGCATAAACTGCTTGAAAATCCAAATCGAACAGAGTTTGATTTTGCTGCAGCATTTGGACAGCCAGGGAAATCCGAATCCGGTGAAATCGATCCCTATTACAATATAGACCGTATATGGCTCGCACAAAGCATCCTTTCGCCGTCACTTAAACCAGAAATACGGCAGAAGGAACCTTATGAACTGTTTATGAAGCCGGATCAGCCTGTTACACCTGCACGCATCATGGAAGTGCTCCGCAGTACTTTTAAAGGGACTCCGCTAGAGCATGAACCTGATGCTGCCCGCCCGATCGGTGTAGTACGCACCCTGCAAAGCCATATTATGACATTAGACAGCCGGCTCCCAGACGGGCTCAAGGGCGTTATCTGGCAAGCTATGGGAAGTCCATTATGCAGTGTTTATGTACCGTTTTATGCATTGGCAGATGAAATTCCCGAAACATATTCATGCGGCAGCTCTGATTCTTTCTCACCAGACAGTATATGGTGGATATGGAGAGGTCTGTTTGCCCTTGCCAGCCAGATGGACGCACTGGATAATCTTTTAGATTACTGCAGAACCTGGGAAGAGTATTTTATCAAGTCTCACGAGACTATGAATGAAATTCTGGAACAGTGTTCCTCCGTTGATATTTCAGATGCACAATTGATGGCAAAAGCTTACAGTAAAAGCAGCCTGTCCTTGATGGCTGATGGTGCTGTGAAGAAATACCAGTCCTTAATGGCTGTGCTAACAGCGGCACAAAAAGATAAATAGCAATAATGACCACTGCTTTTGCTGCCATCTGCATGTTATTTTCCTTCTCCTTTCCTCGTCCATGCTCGACTCCGTGGAATACGGTCCTCTTCTCATGCTCTATAGTTTTTTCCCTTGCATGTGTGTATGATTATGTATATAATTGTTGAAGCAAATAATAGGATTAGGAACACTTCATTTTGAAGAGATAACGGTGATTAAGCAAGGAAAAGTGAGTAAGGCAGGATGGGAAGGTATGTTGGAAAAAAGGGACAGGATATTAGAATTAATAACTATATTTATGCAGAAAATTGTGCATTTTCTGTTTGGACTGATCATATCAGCATTGCTGGTATTAAGTGGGTTTTCTACATGTGTGGTCTTGTATAATAATGGCGGTGAACATGTTGTATATATTGGAGACAACATGGCATGGAATTTGATATTTGGAATTGGTGTTCTGTTAGCGATAGTGGCAGCCAAACTTTTGTATGACAGGTTTTCAAGCAGTAAAATGTGCGTGTATGCAAGGAAGATAGTAACATACAGAAATATCAGACGATTAGGGCTGTTTGTTTTATTTTTGGCAGGTTTCCTGTTGGTATATTATACAAGACTGGATGCCAAGGTTGACCAGTATTATATCATGGATGCGGCACATGCTCTCAGAATTGGCGATTATAATCCGTTTCTGACAGATGGGAATGTCGGTTATGTGGCCAGATATCCGCATCAGGCGGGAATTGTAGTATTTTTATATTTTTTGGGAGAAATCATTGGTGATTACAACTATGTGGGTTTCCAGCTAATTAATGTAATTGCTTTGGCAGGGATATATAAGACAATGCTGGACATTGCAAAATTATGGGGAATTGGACATAGGCGCAGCATACTGCTTCTGTTTTTGGAAATGGCATTTATTCCACTGGTTATGTATACAACATTCGTATATGGTACTTTGATTGGTTTGGCTTTATCTTTGGCAGCTATAAAAAATGAACTTAAATTTTTTTTGGAGAAAAAGTACAGGTTTGCGGTAGCAGCGGCAATAGAGATTTCATTGGCTGTTGTTATCAAAAATAATTACCTAATATTTATGCTGGGGATGCTTTTGGCAGCTATGGTGGAGGCATTCAGGAAAAAAGATACTGATTTTTTGATTGCTCTTGCATTTATAGTGATAGCTTGTGAATCAGTTCCCAAACTGCCGGCGAAGTTTATTGAGAATAAGACGGGAGTGGAGCTTTCGGAGGGGATATCTTCCATCGCATGGGTAGCCATGGGACTGCAGGAAAATGATGAAAGGGCAAATGGCTGGTATAATAATTTTTTATTAAGTTCGTATTTTGGTGCGGGAAGAGATAGTTCGAAACAGTCAATAGCAGCTATGCGGGAGATTGTGAGCCGCTTTGGATATTTTAGCGAGCATAAGCTTGAGGCAGTAGATTTTTTTGCGAAAAAAACTGCTTCTGAATGGAATGATCCCACTTTTCAGGGACATTGGATTTTACAGTATAGGAATAGTGAATTGGGAGAAAACAGATTTGCTGCATGGCTTACCAGTGTGCCAGTACTTGATATTATGTTAAAATTTACTAATAGGATTCATTTTATTATTTTGCTTGGCGCTTTCTTGAGTCTGTTATTTGGGGACAAAAAATGGCTTGACCATTCGATTGTTTTTGAGATTATATTCATTGGAGGCTTTATATTTCACTTTTTCTGGGAGGCAAAAGGTCAGTATACACTGCCATATTTTGTTTTACTGTTACCCTTTGCAGCGCAGGGAGTGGCATCAGTGTGTAATTTATGTGTAGGGCACGAGCCTTTGAAAGAAAAGATTTCATGGAAAATGCTTATACCCATTGCAGTTGTTATGGCTGTAGCACTCCTTAGCTCAAGCAATGAATATTTGCAGACAATGTTTCGCCAGGATATGGATACACAGGAGTATGAATGGTATTTGAATGGTGAATACAGTGCTTGGATGCTTTTGGGAGAAAAGACGTGGAATATTTGACAGCTACAGAGAAAATGGCAGATGCAATACACGGTGTTTATGAAATTATGGAAAAGAAGCTCGCAGGAGGCTGATCCTGTGACGATTTTATCAGAAGCTCTTATTGGTGTAATTTTAACATTACATTAATAAGAGCTTTTTTGATTGCAGCCGGGATTCACAGAAGACGTCAGAATTGCAAAATATGCCGTTAAGGTTGCAAAAGATTAATCCTTAAAGGAAAGAATAGTATGGTATGATCAAAAACAAGAGAGGGAGGCAGACAAAATGGCAATAAAGTGGATTGTAACGGATATGGACGGCACCTTGTTAGACGGAAAAGACAGGATCTCAGAGGAAACGCTTTCCTATTTGACTGCTTGTCAGAAAAAGGGGGTTCGTCTGGTTTTGGCCAGCGGACGAAGCTTTGTGCGTTTGATGCCCTATGTAAAAGAACTGCAGATGGAGAAATATAATGGCATTTTAATAGAAATTAACGGCTTGGCGCTGAATCGCCTGGGCACAGGAGAACGGACGGTTTTTGCCCAGCTGGAAGAAGAAGATATCAAAGATTTGTATGCTTTTCTGGTTGAACAGAATACGGAGATACAGGGATATGAGGACGATACGGTTTATTACCGGATACCCGAGTGGCAGCGTGCACTTAAGATTCAGGAAAGAGTAGAACGCGGGTATCAGGAAAATCACCCTCTGATTGGGAGCGCGTGGTCCTGGGTGATTTCGAATGATTTTTCCCATAACTATCCGCATTTGATTGAAATATCTTCTTTGGAGGAGCTTCCTAAAAGATTAAATAAGATAAATTGTGATGATACACCCGAGCATATTGAGCAGATCTTTTCCCGTATGCTGGAGCGGTTTTCGGGAAAGTATGAAATGGTAAGAACTTGTCCCAGGCTGATTGAGACCGCGCCAGGAGGTATTACCAAGGGAAAGACGCTCGAAAGACTTATGCAGGAGGAAAAGATTGACAGGGATGAGATTCTGGTATTCGGGGATGGTGAGAATGATGTGGAAATGTTTCGGCAGGCGGTTCACAGCATTGCTATGGGAAATGCGGCCGATTATGTGAAAGAACAGGCATCGGAAGTGACGGATTCGAACAATGAGGAAGGGGTTTTAAAAGTACTGAAAAAATACCGGGTATTGTAGCAGCCGGTAAATGGATAAGGAGGCTGACTGTGAAGGAAGTATTAAAGGCAAGGCAGGCAGATATGCTGAAATATCTCATTAGAGCCGGTACTCCGTTGGATTTGGACTTTTTTAAGGAGAAATTTGAGAAGCAGGATCGGACGATAAGGTATGACCTGGGTGAGCTGAAAGAGATTTGTGCCCGCCATGGGATTGAGATCTGTTATCAGACGAAGCAGGGATATTACATCCCTGCCACGCAAAAATCGAAGGCTTCCAGTTTTTGGGTTCAATGCGAAGTTCCGGCCAGAATCGGATTGGGGGACAGCACCGAGGAAGAGCGGTTTGAAAGTCTGTTTTTATATTTGTTTGTGCAGACGGGCTATGTGACATCCGAGAAAATGGCGACCACCTATTATTTTTCACGGTCCACGCTTTCACGGGTTTTGGGGAAGATGGAGTCCTGGTTTGAACATGCTTTTTCATTGGAAGTCAGAAAAGCTTCCGGATACCGTCTGAAGGGCGAGGAGATGACATTGCGCCGGCTGGCAGCCAAAATTCTTGCGGACAGGTTCCGCGGAAGCTATACGGTGGAGGACTGGTTCATGCTTTTGCCGCCGGAATTCAAAGGGAAGCTTAAACTTCAGGATGTGTCGGAGATCAGCCAGAATATCCGGAGATTAAACAGCAAGTATAATGTCTGGATTTCCAATGCTTCTTACCTGAATCTGCTCTGTTACTGTATGGTGAGACGCCTTCGTATGAGAAGGGGATATGTGATAGAAGAACCGCCGGAGCAAGGCGAAGATTCAGGAGATTACAATGATGAGTTTCTGCGGGAACTGTTTGGTTCGGAAGAGAGCGCTACCAAAGGAGAGCTGGGAGCATTTTCACAGATACTGCGGGAAAACGGTGTGTATATTCAGAAGGGCTGTGTGGAGGAGGCAAAGCTGGATGCGACAATACGAGAGATCCTTGTCTATATCGAGGAGAAGGTAGGTAAGGACAGATTCCATTTGGAATCCCTGTATCAGGATTTATTCGATCATCTGCGGAATTTTTTATACCTGAGTGCGAATGGAAAACTTGAGGAAGAAAATCCTTATGTTCTTGAGGAAGTAAGGGAGCATTATTATTCCTATTATCAACTGGCGGTAGAATGCGGTGAGATCATCCAAAAGGAAATGGAAATGCCTTTTCATGAACTTGAGGTATGTTACCTGGCGGTATATCTGTACAAAAACAGTATTCAAACGGAGATGGCAGGGAAAAATGTACTGGTGGTATGTGCTACAGGAAAAGGGTTGTCTCATCTTCTGGCCATGCGTATTAAAAACGTGTTTCCCATGTTGAATGTGATCGGGCAGGTTTCTCCTTGGCAGTTAAATAAGGTGAGTGATCTGAAGAATGTGGATTTTGTGATATCTACGATACCTCTGGAGAACAGGCTTGTGCCGGTGATTAAAATTTCCCGCATTCTTTCGGAGGAGGATATCAAAAGAATTCAGGATTTTCTTAGATATGGCAATCTGGTGGATGAAATTCCCATGAGCCAACAGAATAAGGCTTCTTTTGGAGCAAAAGAAGATCCGTTCTTTTTGGGAGAAGACTCCTTTGTGGATGGGAACGGTCTAGTGGAAGCGGCGTCTATCCTGAGCAGATTGATTTTGACCCTGCTTGAGTATACTGCCAAGTTTCCACCAAAATACAAACTCAACAGGGATGCCATGCTCGGGATGGTGATTCACATGAGTATGGCGATTCCCCGCTGGTTTGAGGAGAGCAGACAGGCGGAGGTAAGCGAAGATTTTGAGAGGGAATATCAGAGAATCAGAAAGCAGGATCCCGATATCTTCGCACTTATGGAAAAATTCTTTAATTTGGTAGAAAAGACACTGCGGGTCCGGATTTCCGTACCGGAACGGGTCGCATTCTTTTTATACATCACGGAGGAGGTATAGGGCTATGAGGGAACTTGTAATCAAGGGCGGGCTGTTGGTATCCCCAGCAAACGGCTATCGCCGCACCAAAAAGGACATTTTGGTAAAAAACGGAAGGATTGCGGCGGTGGAAGATGAGATTCACGCAGAGGGGGAAGTGGTAGACGCTTCCGGCTGTCTGGTGACACCGGGATTTATCGATATCCATACGCACTGTTATCCAAAAGCATTTCTAGGTCTTGAGCCGGATGTGCTGGGACTCGAGAGAGGGGCCACCACCATTTTGGATGCCGGCAGCAGCGGAGCGGACACCTACGAGGATTTTCGGGAAAACTATATCAGGAAGAGCCGTACCAAGGTGTTTGCGCTGTTAAATGTGTCCAGGGAAGGGCTGCTTCGAGGACATGAGCTGGACAGCATGGAGAAGCTTGATGAGACAGCATTAAAGGAAGTCCTGGAAAAATATCCGGAAGAGATCGTTGGCTTGAAGGCCAGAGCCAGTGCCAGCGTGGTTGGTGAAATGGGGCTTAAGCCCATTGCGGAGGCGGCGAGGATTGCCGGGGATACGGGGAAACCACTTATGGTTCACGTAGGGAATTATCCGCCGGCGCTTACGGAGGTGCTTAAACTTCTCGGCAAGGGAGATATTGTGACACACGCTTACCACGGAAAAAAAGGCGGTATTTTAACGCCGGAGGAAGAAATCATCAAGGAGGCGCTGGAGGCTAGGGAAAGAGGCGTCCTCTTCGATGTGGGGCACGGCGTGGCGAGTTTTAGTCTGCGGGTATTTGAAAAGGCTCTAGCCAGGGGATTTGACACGGATTTGATTTCTACAGATCTCCATGTGGAAAACTATGAGGGACCCGTGTACAATCTTGCGGCGGTAGTGAGCAAAGTGATTGCATGCGGGGAGCCGCTGGAGGAGGCGATTCACAAATGTACCTGTGCGCCTGCCCGGCACTTTGGGCTTGCGGATCTGGGGGAAATCCGGGAGGGCTATATTGCGGATTTCAATGTGATGGAGCTGGTGTCCTGTAAGGAGACGGTTGAGGACTCCATAGGGGATATGATAGAACTTCAGGAAAAGCTGGTGTTGAAAAAAAATATTTACAGCAGAGGTGAGGACAGTGAAATATTTGAACAAAATTCTTGAGATGAATGAGATTGCTCCAGATATGCAAAAGAGGGCACAGGAGTTGTATCTGGAAGCAAAAAAGCGGGTGGAGAGTCTGCCGCTTACTTTTGGTGAGGATGCCCAGTTAATGCTGAGTAATCACCTGATGGCGCTGATCAAGCGGATTTTGGAGGGAGCGCTTATTGAACCCATGGAGGAGGAGACGATGAGCGATGAGATATCCAAAAAAGCATGGGAATATGCGGATGTGATTGCAGGCCCTCTGTTTGAGGCGGCACAGATGGAAAAAGACCGCACGGAACTTTTTTTAGTCGGTACACATGTAGAGATGGCATTGACCGCAGAGGTGGTCAGCTAATATAAAAATAAAAAAGAAGGAGGAAGAGAAGGATGAAAGAAGTATTAGTGGTAATCGGACATCGTATGGGAAAGGGTCAGGCAGTAGCAAAAGGTGTGGAGAAAGCAGGAGGAAAAGCAATTGTAATTCCCGGAATGGCTGCAGATATGAAATTGGGAGATGTGATGCATGAGAATAATGCGGATTTGGGAATCAGCTTCTGTGGAAGCGGCGGTGCAGGCGCACTCACAGCACAGAACAAATATGGCTATAAGGCAAAGTCATCCCTGCGTTCAGTAGATGCGGCATGTACGGCGGTGGAAGAAGGATGCACAGTTGTGGGCCTTGGATTCCTGGATGTAGAGGAACTGGGCGAGCGTTTGGTACAGTCTTTCCGCAAGGTTCATGGAGATGAGTAAAATGTTTGGACAGAAAATGGAAGAGGTAAATACTTTTCGGGACCGGCAGCTTTTGGAGGAAAAAGAGCATGAGATGACCATCACGATGAGCGGGGATTCTCTGGAAAGTGCGGTGGGAAATCTGTTTCAGGCAATGCGCAAACAAGTATTCGAGGAGATAGGGCATCCCATTATTCAGATGGAGACGAGCGCGGTCTATTTCCAAAAGGTGAAGCTGAAACGGGAGACAGAGCGGTTTTTGTTTCTGTTTATGCCCCGGGAGAAAGTGTACTTTACCATTACGGCAAAGATCATTGTGAAAGTAAAGTATTTGAATATAACAAAGGAGGACTTCTGACATGTTGGAAATTATTATCTACTCCGCCATTATCGGTGTCATTGGCGGCGGATGTATTGCGGCGGGTGCGGCCCGTATGTTTCATGCGCCGGAAGTGCAGGCGATGGGAGCGTTTCGTACTTTAGGAGAGCTGAATGCCTGTAACGGCGACCCTATCGCTCATTTTTCTTTCGGTTTGGGATTTTTCTTCTCATCGGCAGCTTCTGCAGTGGCGGCAGGCGCATTGACGCAGGATGTTATGCACCGTATTATTCCCAACTGGGGTGCTGCTGCACTTTTGGTGAAGAACAAAAAGCCGGAGGAGACTTTGCATAATCCGAGAAAAATGATGTGTGCGGGAGCAATCGTAGGCGGTGTGCTGATGATATTTTTGAACACCATGGCCCGGATTATCCCGGAGAAGCTTTCCCTGATTGCCTCTGAGGTGCTGACACCGGCGACCGGATGGCTGATTAATCCGGTTATGCCTGCCATTTTCTGGCTGGCAGCTTTGGATGCAGGCGTACAGACCGGTATGTGGGGCAGCATTCTGGGAGGCGTCTCCGCACTGGTTTCCGGGAATGCAGTTCCTGGTGTTGTGCTTGGTATTTTGATCGGTAAGTCTGCGGAAGAAAATGGTTATAAGAGCAGAATTGTGCAGATCCTGATTGCGATCGTGATTGTTATGTTCCTCGTCATTGCGTATTTCAGAGGTTTCTTTAGCCAGTTTGGCTTATAAGACAGGGGGTTGAAAAGCATGGAAAAAAGAACATTCGGACAGAAAATGGATGAGTTTTTGATGAAAGACAGTACCTTTATCCTGTTGATTATGGGTGCGGCTGCTGCGATTTTTGCAGGAACATTTATGTATATCCGCTTTGGTACAGGCGCGTTCAATGAGATTTCGATCGTGGCAATGCTCAGAGACGGTATGGACGGCGGGGACTATGCGGCTGCTGCGGGGTTTGCGGCAGGATTTCTGATTGCCAGAGTTTTGGAAGGTCCCTTGGTTGGACTTTTGGATATTGGCGGTTCTTTGCAGACAGGTGTCGGTATCGGGCTTCCCGCGCTCTTCTTATCGATGGGATGGCAGCTCCCGTTTTCCAATTTCTTTACCGCTCTGATCACAGGAGCTGTGATTGGCTTGATAATGGGTGTCGTGATCATGGTGATTCGTAAGGTTATGCCTGAAGGCGTTGCAGTGGGCGGCACCTCCGTTATGATGGGGGCAGGAAACGCTACTGGCCGTTATCTGGCGCCTCTGATTATCATTGCGGCTGCACAGTACAATGTGTATACAGGTATCGGCGCTGTGCTGGGCGCTGCACTTTTCTATAAGTGGGGTAAGGAAATGACTGGCGGTGCAATTCTGGGCGCGATGGTTTTGGGAGGAATTTTCCTGTAGGACTTTGGAATTGTAGAACTGGAATAGGAGAAACGAGTATGAGTGTGTATCAGGATATTGGACTGAGCCGGGTGATCAATGCCAGCGGCCGTGTGACGGTATTAGGAGTATCTACAATCAGTGACCGGGTGGCAAAGGCGGCTGTAGCGGGCGGACAGTCCTATGTAGTAATAGATGATCTCATGGTAAAGGCCGGGGAAATCATTTCCCGCTATACGGGAGCGGAGGACAGCTGTCCGACCGTGTGTGCATCGGCAGCTATCGCGATAACGGTTGCAGGTCTTATCACCAAAGGGAAGAAATCGCTTGTGGAGCGTATACCGGATTCTTCCGGATTGGCCAACGAGATTATTCTGCAGAAAGGACATGCGATTAATTTCAATGTGCCCATTGAGACTATAATCCGTTTGGGCGGCGGTGTGCCGGTGGAAGCCGGAACGGCTACGGAGGTGGCGGCAGAAGATATAGAGGAGGCGATTACCGACAAGACGGTGGCGCTGATGTATGTGAAAAGCCACCACTGTGTGCAGAAGGGAATGGTGGATCTTCCGACCATGATTGAGATCGCCCATAGAAATAAGCTTCCCCTTTTGGTAGACGCGGCTGCGGAGGAGGATTTCCGCAAGTATATTGCCATGGGCGCGGATTTGGTGTGCTACAGCGGTGCAAAGGCGCTGGAAGCAACCACATCGGGATTTGTGACCGGGAAAAAGGAATATATTACCTATGCGAGAAAACAGTACAAGGGCATTGGCCGGGCGATGAAGATCGGCAAAGAGGGCATTATGGGACTGTTGGAAGCGCTCGAGCAGTATGAGCATAAGGATCGTGCGGGTGAGGCTGAGAGGAACAAAGAGATCGCGATCTGGCTGAAAGACGCTATTAATCAAATTCCGGGACTGCGTTCGGAAGTAATCCAGGACGAGGCGGGCCGGGCGATTTACCGGGCGAGAGTATTTGTGGAACCGGACCAGGCGGGTATGACTGCGGTAGAACTTGAAGAGAAATTAAAAGAGGGGGATCCCACGGTGCGGTGCCGCACGGAATTTATGAGCCTGGGCAAGCTGGATTTTGATCCGAGACCGTTAGTTGAGGGCGATAAAGAACTGATTGTGGAGAAACTGAAAAAGATTATGGGAGCAGCGCAATAGACAGCGCAGAAATGAGGTTAAAGATGGGAATTAATTATTATAAAGGCAGAGTCTGCTTGAATGTGTTGGGCGGCAGTTTAAAAAATGCGCAGGAAATTTATGAGGCGGCGGAGAAACATGTGATTGTGGGAGTACTCTCTGCGAATTATCCCGATGTATCGAGTGCGGTGGAGGATATGAAGAAGTACATGGAAGTTCTGGAGGGCAATCTTTCCGTAGGCCTTGGCGGAGGCAATCCGGCGCAGTGGAAAGCTGTAGGAGATATCGCGAAAGAGATCAAGGCAAATCATTTTAATCAGGTATTTTCCGCGGTGGGTTACACAAGAGCTAACGTGGGCAATGAGGAAGCGCATATCAACTCCTTGGTATCTCCTTGTGGGAAGACTGGCTTCGTAAAAATTTCTACGGGCCCGCTCTCCAAGGACTGCGAACCCGCAGTAGTTCCCGTGGATACGGCAATTGCCATGATTAAGGAGATGGGTGGTAACTCTGTGAAATTCTTCCCGATGGGAGGCTTAAAATGCAGGGATGAACTGAAGGCAGTAGCGGAGGCATGTGCGAGAAATCACTTTGTGATGGAGCCTACCGGAGGAATTGACTTGGATAATTTCCGTGAAATTATGCAGATCATACTGGATGCAGGCGTGGAACAGATTATCCCTCATGTGTATTCCTCGATTATCGATAAAGAAAGCGGGGATACACGCACAGAAGATGTTAAGAAACTTTTGGGAATTGTAAAAGAACTGGTATAAAAAATCGAGCTTTGCTCGATTGCGAGCTTTGCACGATTGTGAGCTTCGCACCGCGAACTCGAATAATGATGGGGACCGCTGTTATTATGCGGTCCCTTTTCAAATCTTTGGAATACATGATATAATAATCGAAAAAAACAAAGGAGAGAGAATGAGAAATCAGGAAAATGTATTTATTATGAATCATCCGTTGATCCAGCACAAGATTTCACAGCTTCGGGATATTCACACGGGAACAAACGAGTTCAGGCAGTGTATTGAAGAGATTGCCATGTTAATGGGGTACGAGGCGCTCAGAGATCTGCCCTTGGAAGATGTGGAGGTGCAGACTCCCATAGAGACATGCATGACGCCCAGGATAGCAGGGAAAAAGCTGGCAGTCGTTCCCATTCTGCGTGCCGGTCTTGGCATGGTAAACGGCATATTGGCCCTGGTTCCCAGCGCGAAAGTCGGGCATATCGGTCTTTTCAGAGATCCGGACACACATGAACCGCATGAGTATTACTGTAAGCTGCCTGAACCCATCGAACAGAGGACAATTGTGGTGGTGGATCCCATGCTTGCCACTGGCGGTTCCGGTTCGGCAGCGGTGGATTTTATAAAACAACATGGCGGTGTCAACATTAAGTTTATGTGTATTATTGCAGCGCCGGAAGGAGTGGAGCGGCTGCGCAAAGACCACCCGGATGTGCAGTTATATATAGGGCATATAGACCGCTGTTTGAATGAGCACGCGTATATCTGCCCCGGGCTTGGGGATGCTGGTGATCGGATATTTGGTACGAAATAAAATATCCTGCGGAAATACATCAGCAAGTATACTCCGCATACCCTCCTTTCGTCCCCTTTTTTACTTTATAGAGGGCCTCGTCCGCGCGGCTTAAGAGTTCTGAGATGGTCTTTGTTGCAGCATCCACCAGGGCAAAGCCGCATGAGGCACTGATGATTTTTGTTTGTGTGTCGGACAGCGCAACGGCGTTGTGTCGAAGCGCTTCATAAAATGTGTCCAAATAATCAATGATTTCTGTCTTGTCATTGCAGTCAAAAATAAACATACAAAATTCGTCCCCGGAACGTCTCGCAGACAGGAAGTGATTTTCCGGCATGGATTTCATGACATTTGAAAAGCTTTGGAGATAGCGGTCGCCTGCGTCATGCCCGTAAGTATCGTTTATGGACTTAAAATGGTCTAAATCCAGCATAACCACGGCGGCGGTCTTTCCGGGCGTCATGTTCATCACTGTCTCTGCACACATTTCCTTAAAAGAATCGAATTTATATAATCCAGTGAGGGGATCATGGGCGTTTTCGTAACAGAGCTGCATTTTTTGGAGGATATCATCAGTGACGTCCGTTATGATGCCGAGATATCCTTCCGGAGATTCTGACAGATGGATGCGCACGTACCTGTTCTCATTGATCTGATAAATTTCGGTTTCACCCTTAATGGGCATTTGGGTAATCGAACGGATATATTGATCAAACAAAGCGGAGTTATGGTAAAGTTCTGCGGCTTTTTTCTCCGTCAGATTCAGAAGGGTACTTAATCCGGTAGTGACAAACACATGATGGATACCCCTCTCATATTCAAAAGCCGCCAGTGGGATGCCGCTGATTTCTATGATTGCGGAGATGCGGTCGGAAAGATTCACAATGCTTTTAACCATTGTGTTGATGCTGCTGCTCAATTCCTCAAATTCCCGGTTTCCACTGACAGAAACAGTAGTATCTAGGTTACCATTTGTAATGGAATCCAAGTTATAAAGAATATTGTGAATGCCGTTTATGACATTCCGTTTGACAAGATAATTCAAGAGGAGAATTACAACCACTTCAATGAACAGCAGGTAGAAGAAGGTCGCAATAATGTTTTTCCAGAGCTTTTGAAAGAGAATGTTTCTGGGCAGAGCGGCGCACAGTAAAATATCGCCATAGGGCCTGCTGACCACGTACATGGTTGTGTTTTCTGTTCCCCTTCGATAGGTGCCCTTTGTGCAGTCTGACAGTAAATCCAGACGGTAGCAGTCGGCAGAAAAATCCTGCTGCAAACCGTCGGAATGTCCAAGGACGCTTCCGGTGGAGACATCTACTACGAAAAGTTCTTCGCCGATATCAGTGGGGAATTTGGAGAAAATATAGTCGTATGTATTACGGGACTGTGCCTCTAACTGTCTGGTGGGCGTGAATCCAACCTGAATTACACCTGGTTTCTCTTTGCGCGCAACACCTACATACTGCATGATTTTACTCTCAGCAGCATTGGGACGGGCCTCTTGAATCAGATAGGCATCTTCGTCTCCGCGGCCGATGAGATTAAGAAAAGGACGTGTCTGCTCATGAGCGCCCATGTCAAAATTGACATATTTGGAGACGGAGGAGGAAACAATAATACCGTTTTCATCAATGACATGAAGTTCGTCTACATTCAGCAGATTTGCAAGATACTGCATTTGTTCCACATCCATGGACACTTCTTCCTGCCTGTCCAGGACATAGGCGGCGGCTCTTGCTCTTGTCAGGTAATCTTCGTCGAGACTTTCCCGGAGCAGATCCAGTTCTGCCTGGTTATTTTCGAGCGTGTGTATCATTTGTTCTGTCTTGGCATAAAAGGTATTGAACTGCTGCGATTCTAATAAATGCAGATTAAAGATAAAATTGACGAGGAGAATGACAAATATAGCTGTCGTTATAATATAAATAGTATCTTTGATAAAGGTCTTTTGCATAGAGGCTTCTCCCTTCAGGGCGGTAGAGTATATTATATCATCTAATGGGCATCTGATTTACCTTTTTTCTGCGTAAAAGGAGATTAAAATTTCACATACAAGATAATCCGGAATTGACCGTTTTCGCAGTAACATTCTATATTCCCGCCCAGCTTGTCAGAGAAAGCCTCCACGCTCTGCATTCCCAGGCCGTGCCCTTTTCCTCTCTTGCTTTTGGGAAGGCCCGTTACGGAATCAAAATGGATTTTTCCTGTATATTTATTTTCTATGTCGATAAGTAAATCTTTTGCTGTGCAGAATACTTTGGCATTTATATATTTGTCAGCGGGCGCCAGATCTTTTGTACTAAATACAGCGTTTTCCAGGAGATTTGCGAGTACCATGGCAAATTCATATTCGTTGACCGGAAGCAGCTTGGGGATTTGAACATCCATATGTAGAGTGATCTCAAAAGTCCGGGCCTGCTCGGTTATTTGTACGAAAATGGTGTTAACGACCAGATTTTTACTATATCGATTGACTTTGTTTTCGTCCACGACTTCCTTGATATGCTTAGTCATGTTTTTAATTTCTTCATATTCCTCTTGCTCTAAAAGGGAGTTTATTGCCATGGAGTAATGTCGCATGTCGTGACGCAGTATTTTTAGATTCTGTTCAGACTGTTCTACTAAGTAATTTTGACTTTCCAGTCCTTTGATATAGGATTCGAACATCACATTTCGCCAATATTCTTCGACTTGTTTTGCCTCACTGTCCAGATAACGCATGGCTACCACATAGGAGACGAGCATAGTGATCATCAAAAAAATACTGACAAGGATATTTTCTGGAAAATTGTAAAGCGTATAAGGGAAAAATGCGAGACAGGAAAAACTGCAGTAAAAAAATACGGGAATCAGACATAATTCCCACCAGCTTTTCCCGAGATCCCGTTCGCAGAATTTTTGAAATATATTCCCAATTTTGCGGTAAAGGATTTGCAGAATTACAAGGTGCATCAAAAGATTCCCTGCCAGCGCCAGATGTACATTGTTTGTATATATGTACAAAATGGACGCAGTGATACTTCCAACTATCACATAATTGGACGCGCTCAGACTGATAAAGAGAACCCGGCTGTCTCGTCTCTTGGATATAAAAAGTCCTGTAAACTGTGCAATGGCAATCTGCAGGATTGTTGTAAAGAAGTAAACCAGGCGGCTTTCCGGGTACAGATTTAATTTTAACAGATCCAACAGATTCATCACAGAACAGGATATGAAGCAGATAGCGATTGTTTTTATTTTGGAATAACGGTGTATCATAAACAGATAGATAAACGCTACAAAAAACACATGACTCAGTATATAAGATATGTTTTTTAAATAAGTCATTTCTGTCACCTACCTGTATTTTTCGGAAATATAAATAAGATATTCCCGCTTGACGTTTGCTGATCTTGCTTTACTGACAGGAAGCAGCGTGCCCGATTCCATGATTGCACAATCCGAGGTCAGCTGTCTTACGTAATCAAGATTGATGAGAAAAGATTTGTGAGTCTGTAAAAAATTTCTCTTTGCTGAAACTTCTTTAATTTCTTCCTCAAAGGATTTTCTGATAAAAAGACTTTTCAGAATTTCTCCATTTATAAGATGTACTTCCAGTCGTCTGCCGGCATTTTCTATATATTCTATTTTGGAACAGGGACGCTGAAGCAGTCCATCAGCTGTCTTGATCAGATATAGGGGTTCTGTTTTTGCTTTTGTGTAAGAAAAAGCGCAGTCCAGTGCTTCAAAAAACATATTTTCATCTATAGGCTTCAAGAGGTATCTTACCGCATGTACCCCATAGGCATCCAATGCATGATCATCTGAGGAGGTAATATAGATAATCACGCTTTCATACCCGGACATCCGGATCTGCCTGCCAATATCAAGTCCTGTCCGTACGGGCATCAGCATATCCAGTATGTAGATTTCTGTCATATTGCCTTCTTTGATTTTCTGATATAATCTGGATGGGTCCGAAAACTTTTCCAGATCGAAGTCTCTATCCGGATGTTGAGATTTGTACTTTGATAATAATTTATCTATTTGAAGCAGATCTTTTATACTGTCATCACAAACTGTTATTTTCATAGATATTTATTCCCGATTTTTTGTTAATAATACATCTATTTAAATTATATCGAACTCAAAAGTGTTTATCAATCAAAAGGACTATGAAGTTTATGACGGAATTGTGAAGAAATGACAGAAATATGCGAAAAAATGGAATTGACACTGCATCTGCCGAAGCTTTTATAAAAATAAATATCTTTTCATTCTTTGCGTAGAATGATAAGATAGAAATATAAAAACATTTTTTCACGGCAATGAGGAGGGTATGGCCATGGCATCAAATGATTATACAGCGGCGTTAAAGCAGGGGCGGCGCAGTTATCGGGCGGCGCTCACTAAGGGCGAATATCCTTATCTTCCAGTACTGGATGATATGATATCTTATACCGAGGTGGGAGGAATCGAAAATCTGGGAGTAATGGATATACCATTGTCCAAGATTGTGGGAACAAAGACAGCAGGACGTTCTAACGCATTTGCAAATAATTTTATGCCGCTTCTCCCGGAGAGTTCTGAGTTTGGTGCAAAGTGGTCAAGGCTGTATGATCATCAGATTAAGGACGGGATCAGCGATCCAATTATAGCGTTTGAATTTATGAATCAGTTTTATGTGCAGGAAGGTAATAAGCGTGTCAGCGTTATGAAGTATTTGAAAACTTATAAAATTCCTGCAACGGTTACCAGGCTGGTGCCAAAGAAGGCAGATGATGCGGAAAATCGCTTGTATTATGAATTCCTGGATTTTTATGCGTTATCAAAAAGCTATGATGTCTGCTTTTCTAAAGAGGGGAGCTATAAAAAATTAGTAAAGCTCATGGGGAAGAAGCCGGATGAAGT
This sequence comes from Lachnospiraceae bacterium UBA7060, assembly GCA_002493835.1. GTDB lineage: Bacteria > Bacillota > Clostridia > Lachnospirales > Lachnospiraceae > UBA3282. The sequence goes on from DLAA01000017.1 coordinate 47,471, forward strand.
TTGGAGCGACGATGACAGAATGAATCTGCAGTCTGCCTGCATTAATTTTGAGATGGCATTTAACAAGGCGCACGGGGATAAATTAGAATTGAATGTTTCTGATGCGTTCCTGATTTATGTGGAGATATATGGGTATGATAAGGTGATAGAACAGTCAGAACAGGAGATCAGCCGTTCTCTCCAGAAAATGTGGACGGAAATTACACTCGCCGGGCAGGGCAGCCAGGTGGAGCTTGTGCGTGATCCTGAGCAGATAAAGTCTACGCTTTTCAATAAACTGCTTACAGCAGGAATTCCGGATTCTCTGAAAATAGCATTTATCTATATGAAGACGACGGATACTTCCAGCTGGGCATATGCGCATGAACTGGGCAGGCAGTATTTGGAGCAGACATTTGCAGGCAAAATAGAGACAATGGCTTTTGACAGGGCAGATACAGATGAGGAAGTGGAGTCGGCCATTGACCAGGCAGTTGAGGCGGGATGTGAGTTGATCTTTACGACAGCGACACAGATGGTAAATCAGAGTGTACGCTCCGCTATTAAATATCCAAAAGTAAAAATTTATAACTGTTCCATTAAGATGTCCTATTCCTCGATTTGTACGTATTACGCGAGAATGTATGAATCCAAGTTTTTGATGGGCGCCATCGCGGCGGCGTTGTCTCGAACTGACAGGCTCGGTTATGTTGCGGATTATCCGATTTACGGAACGCTGGCAAATATCAACGCATTCGCTCTGGGCGCCAAAATGATAAATCCTTATGTGCAGGTTCATCTGGAATGGACGAAGATCAAAGGGGTTAACGCCAAGGAGAGATTGAAACAGGAGGGGATTGTTTTTGTCTCTGACAGCGATATGATCACTCCTGAGAAGGCTTCCAGAGAATATGGTCTCTATGTGGAAAAGGAGGATGGAACGCTCGAAAATCTGGCGACTCCAATCTGGGACTGGGGGAAATTTTATGAACGGATAGTCAAAAATATTTTCAGCGGCGGTGGTACTGAGGCGGATGTGCAGAAAGGGAAAAAGGCTGTCAATTATTGGTGGGGGATGTCGGCGAATGTCATAGATGTTATCTGTTCTAAGTCCATGCCTCACGGAACCAACAGGCTGATCGAATTTTTGAAAAATTCGATACGAGCAGGGGCGTTCCATCCTTTTGACGGCCCAATTTATGGACAGGGAGGTGTTTTGCAGTGCAAAGCAGGAGAGACTCTGTCAGCGGACGCGATTATCACCATGGATTGGCTGGCGGAGAATGTGGTGGGAAGAATTCCCAAGGTAGAAGAACTCACGGAGGATGCTCAAACACTTGTAGAGTTTCAAGGGATCAAAGAAGATGAATCCGGTACAGAGAAAAATGGAAATGTTCAGTCCAGCGCATCGGAAGAAAATGGAGAGCTCGGATGAAGATTTTAGTGCTTGCTGACCAGAAATCTAAATATCTGTATGATTTCTATGAGCCGGAGAAATTGGAGGATATCGACCTCATTATTTCCTGTGGGGATTTATCGCCGACATATCTTTCTTTTTTTGTTACCCTTTGCAATGTACCGCTGCTCTATGTTCGAGGCAATCATGACGGAAGATATGAAAAGACGCCGCCGGAAGGATGCATATGCATAGAGGATGATATTTATGTGCATAATGGAGTCCGTATTTTGGGGCTGGGCGGTTCCATGGAGTATATACCGGGAGCGGGCAATCAGTATTCTGAGCAGAAGATGAGAAGGCGGGTCAGAAAACTGAAATTAAAACTGTGGCGAAAAAAGGGTTTTGATATCCTGGTGACTCATGCCCCGGCGTATCAGATCAATGACCTGACAGATCTGCCTCATCGGGGATTTGAGATTTTTCGGACGCTGATGGAGCGGTATGAACCTAAATTTTTCTTTCATGGGCATGTGCATGCCAATTATGGCAGAGGGTTTAAGAGGACAGATACCTATAAAAAGACAACGATTGTGAACGGATATGAATATTACATTGTTGAATATCCGGACTAGAGCGTTTTGGGATGGATCTCTCATCGCCTTTTTACAATAATTACTCAGAAACGAGGATTGGTATGAGAAAAATAGATAAAATAAGTTTGCTTTTTATTGTGGCAGCCGCCTTATTAACTGGCTGTGCCGGGACGACTGAGAAAGAAAAAGTGGAAAGCACTGTTACCCAGGAGGCAGAGAAAATGCCAGCTTCTAAGGGGGAAACGGCTGCGGCTTCCACCACTTTCGAGGCACAGGATATAGAGGGAAACGCGGTTTCATCGACCATTTTCTCAGAGGCGAAGCTCACGATGGTGAATGTGTGGGCAACTTACTGTAATCCCTGTCTGAGGGAGATGCCGGGGCTTGGCGAGCTGGCAGAGGAATATGAGCCAGAGACTTTTCAGATCATCGGGATTATCAGTGATGTGCAGGAGGGGGCAGATCAGGAGACGTTGGATCTCGCGTCAGCGCTGATTGAGCAGACAGGAGCGGGTTACACACATCTGCTTTTGAACGAATCATTGTATTTGTCGCTTCTTTCTGATGTAACAGCAGTTCCGACCACTTTTTTTATTGACGAAAATGGCACGGTTTTGGACACCGTGATCGGCTCTATGGAAAAATCGGCGTGGGAGGAAAAAATTAATGGATTTTTGGAAGAATAGAGAAAAAATGGCATGGGTGTGGGGAACATTAGCTGGATTTCTGCTTCTGGGCATCGGGGCGGTACAAAATGACTTTTCTGTCATATGGAAAAAAGCGGTGATGATCTGCATGGAATGTATTGGAATTGGGTGAATAGATGAAGAGACTGCGGCTGACGGTACAACTCCTCTTTACGATTTTGAGTAATGGCTATCTGTATGGTTTCCTGCATGGGAAAATATATCAGGGAAATTTGAAATATGCCTGTGTTCCGGGGTTAAACTGTTATTCTTGTCCCGGGGCTGTCGCTTCCTGCCCAATCGGAGCGCTGCAGGCTTTACTAAATCGCCAAGGGTTCCGGGTTCCTTTTGGGGCACTTGGTTTTTTCTTTGTAATTGGCAGTCTTTTGGGACGCTTTGTCTGTGGATGGCTGTGTCCCTTTGGATTAGCTCAGGATTTGCTGCATAAGATTCCTGTTTTCCGCAAAAGGAAGAGACTGCCTTTTCATTCTGTCCTGAAATACGGAAAGTATATTGCTTTGTTTTTTTTAGTATGCATTGGCTCCGCTTTTTTGTTTGGCGGTTATGCCAAGGTACCGGCGTTTTGTAAATATTTATGCCCCTCCGGCACACTGTTTGGCGCCATACCGCTCCTTGCAGCAAATGAATCACTTCGCGGGCAGATCGGAGGGCTGTTTTATTGGAAATTGGGGATACTGCTTTTGGTCATTCTTCTTTCCATAAAGGTGTATCGTCCTTTTTGCCAGTATTTGTGTCCACTGGGGGCAATTTACGGTTTTTTTAACCGCTTCAGCCTTGTACAGATCCATTGGAAGGAAGAGCAGTGTATTGCCTGCATGGCGTGTGAGAAGGCGTGTCCGGTGGCACTTTCCCGGGATGAAATTTCCCGTTCGCCGGAATGTATACGGTGCGGCAGATGCGTGGAGGTGTGTCCGGGAAACTGTTTATCCTGGCGGCCGCGTTGAATGCAGTCAAAGACGGAACGAGGGAGTATTCCCATGGGAAACTATTCCTTCGGGAAACTCCAGATTTTTGACGCTTGTCGCTGCAGTAGACTGTTTTGACATGGAGGACTAGATAAGGATTAGTGTTATGATACATTTATATACAGGTGATGGAAAAGGGAAAACTACCGCAGCTGTGGGACTTTGCATGCGGGCTGCAGGATGGGACAGGCAGGTATGTTTTGCCCAGTTTATGAAGGGGAATGATTCGGGAGAGCTCCACATACTGAAAAAGCTGGAGAATATCACTGTCCTGCGCAGTGAAAGAAATTATGGCTTTTATCATTCCATGTCGGAGTCCGACAAGAAGGCGGTTTTGGCAGTACACAACCGTATTTTGGAGGGAATTTTGGAGCTGTTGGAAAATGAAAGCTGCCATATAGTGATTCTGGATGAAGTTACCTATCCAGTGAAATGGAATTTGCTAGACAGAGAAAAGCTGGAGCGGATTCTAGGATTTGGCAGACCGGGAGCAGGGCAGGAGATTGAGATTGTGCTCACCGGGCGGAATGCGGAAGATTTTCTAATAGATGCGTCTGATTATGTCACAGAGATGAAGTGCGTGCGCCATCCCTATGAACAGGGGATTGGGGCTAGAGAAGGAATAGAATTTTAAGGCAGGGAAGGGATTGTAAAATGGCAAATTTTTTTCCCGAGTTACTGGAACGCTTTTCAGGGGCGGAGTTTTTGAAGGGAGTGCGTGAAAAGTATCATTATGGGGAAGAGCAGACGGAGGAGCTGCAAAGAGTGGCAAAGGAGATGCTGCCCCTATTGCGCCGGGAGGCATTTTGGGAAAGAAAAGATCTTTCTTCAGAAGACAAGCTGCAAATTGGGAACGGCGTGGAGGCGACTCATGAGAAAGTTGTGATTTCTCTTGGAAGCGGGATAGATGACCTGCAGGAAAGCTATAACGAAAAAGAGATGCTTTCCCAAAGTTATATGATCGAGGTGCTGGCAAGTGAGGTTTTACTGCAAAGCTATGAGATTTATAACCGCTATGTCAGAGAGCACACAGAAACGCATGTTGCCAGGTATTATTTCCCTGGCAGTGATGAGGCGTTTTCGATTGTGGTGCTTCCAGAGCTATTAAGCGGGCTGACAGACAAGGTTACCTGTAATACGGCTTTTTGCATGCGGCCCAAAAAGAGCGTGGTCTTTGTCTCCGAGTTGACAAAGGATGAAACGGTGCACTGCCGCGGCGTATGTTTTGGCTGCAACAGTCTGCACTGCCAAAACCGGATGGAGGATGACTCCGGAAGGGGGCGTATGATAGCGAAAATGGCGGACCTGCCTTTGACCTATGGATACAGTAGAATTTTGGGGAGGCTGTAGAGTGGGTATTGACATGATATCACAATATGATATACTTTGAATCAGTTGCAACTATAAAATAGAGAAATAGATACAATTGCATATATAACATACAGGTGTCAAAACAACGCGTTAAATTTGCGTTGGTTTTGGTGAAAAGGGAAACAGGTGCAAATCCTGTACGAACTCGTCACCGTAATCAGGGAGTTTAGGCCGATATGCCACTGGGAAACCGGGAAGGCGGCCGACATGATGATCTGTAAGCCGGGAGACCTGCCTGCATGTTGTACGGAAACGTTTGTTTCAGACCACGAGTAACTGGTTGTACGTACAAGTCTGCAGAAGGATTTCTTTTATGGAAATATTCTGTGGCTTTGTGTTGCATGACAATCCTTTACCGTTTGTAGGATCAAACTTACATTGGGTAAAGGATTTTTTTTATGGGCTGGCAGAATATGTCAGTCGGAATGGAGGAGGATATGAGAAAACGAATAACAGCAGTATGGATGACCGCATTGATATTGGCTGCTTGTGGTTCGGGCTGTGGGAGTTCGGATATGCAAAAGGAGGCAGCAGACACGGTGGCGGCCCTGATTGATGCGATCTATGTGCAGGAGAGGACGGACAAGACAGACGAACAGTGCGCGGCGGCTAAAGAAGCTTGGGATGCGCTGACGGACGAACAGAAGGAGATGGTTGAGGGAGAAAATGCTGACCCGGATTACTTTGGCAGGGATACTGGCGATGCCTCCAAAGACGATCCCCGCAATCAGGACGATATCGGGGAGAATGAGATTCTGGTGGTCAGCTTTGGCACTTCCTTTAACGACAGCAGAGTGATGGACATCAAGGGGATCGAGGATGCCATACAAGAGGAGAACCCGGATTGGTCTGTGAGAAGGGCATTTACAGCACAGATTATCATTAATCATATACAGGCGCGGGACGGCGAATTGATTGACAATATGGATCAGGCGCTGGAGCGTTCAGTGGCAAACGGCGTGAAGAATTTGGTGATTCAGCCCACACATTTGATGCATGGCGCTGAGTATGATGAGCTGACGGAGGCGGTGGAAGCTTACCGGGATCAATTTGAAACAGTAAGGATTGCAGAACCGCTTCTCGGGGAAGTTGGCACGGATGCGACGGTGATCAATGCAGATAAGGAAGAAGTGGCAAAGGAAATTACCAGTGAAGCATTGAAGGATGCCGGGTATGATACGCTGGATACAGCGAAGGAAGATGGCGCGGCCTTTGTGTTTTTGGGGCACGGCACCTATCACACGGCGAAAGTTTCCTACAGCCAGATGCAGATCCAGATGGAGAAGCTTGGCTATGACAATATCTTCATCGGCACGGTGGAGGGAGATCCGGAGGAGACTGCGTGCGAGTCGGTTATGGAAACGATTGCGCAGGCTGGGTACAAAAAAGTAATTCTTCGTCCTTTCATGGTGGTGGCAGGTGATCATGCCAACAATGACATGGCTGGCGAGGACGAGGATTCCTGGCTGAGCGTGTTTCAGGCTTCCGGCAAGTTTGACAGTGTGGATGTGCAGATTTCCGGTATGGGTTCCATTTCGGCTATTCAGGAAATCTATGTGAAGCATGTAAGGGATGCGCTGGACATGGACGTGGAGGTGAGTTCGGTCAAGACGGCAGGTACGCTTTCCGATGGTACATATGAGGCAGAGTTTACGACAGACAGCAGTATGTTTCATGTCAGTGAGGCGTGTGACGGTAAAGGCACGCTGACGGTGAAGAATGGAGAGATGACGATCCATATTTCGCTTGGGTCGAAAAATATTTTAAATCTTTATCCGGGGAAGGCGGCGGATGCGGAAAAGAAAGGGGCAGAGCTTTTAGAACCCACGACGGATACGGTTACCTACAGCGACGGTTTGACGGAGGAGGTTTATGGCTTTGATGTGCCGGTGCCTGCGCTCGATGCGGAGTTTGATTTGGCATTGATCGGAACAAAAGGAAAGTGGTACGACCACAAGGTGAAGGTTTCCTGCCCGGTGTCAGCGGGTGACAGCGCGCAGGATAACAACGCAGGGATACAGGAGGACGGCATTTACAGCATGGATATCACCTTTGAGGGAGGGACAGGAAAGGCAAAGATACTGTCTCCGGTAAGAGTTGCCGTGGCAGGCGGGGAAGCGACAGCTGCTGTGCAGTGGAACAGTCCTAACTATGATTATATGGTGGTGAATGGTGAAAAGTATCTGCCGGTAAATACAGAAGGAGATTCTGTCTTTGAGATACCGGTGGCAGCTTTTGACAAGCCGCTCTTAGTTGTGGGAGATACTGTGGCGATGAGCAAACCTCACGAAGTGGAGTATACGATTACTTTCCACTCGGATACGGCGAAAAATGAATAAGACAACACGCGGGAAAAGATGGCTGTTTGTCCTATATGTGTTTGGACTGGCGTGGATATGTGGCTGCCGGTCCGAATGCCCAGGGTCGGAGACTGGAACTGTGCAGACGGAAGAGGAGACAGACACTTCGGAAAAGCCGTGTTTGGTTTACGAGGGCAGCTTGAAATTACAGTATGCTCAAAATTTTACGGTAGATTATTACGAGGGTGGTTATACGCTTCTGACGACGACTATGGACAACGCGCGTTTTCTGCTTGTTCCGGAGGAAAAGGAGGTACCAGAAAGTACAGAACTGGCGGCCATAGACGGACAAGATGCGGAGAGGAAAATAGTTATCTTGAAGCGGCCCGTGACCAATATTTATTTGGTGGCTTCCGCGGCAATGGATAGTTTTGATGCTCTGGATGGATTGGGTGCGGTTTCGTTTTCCGGACAGAAGGAAGAGAATTGGTGTATCGAGGGAGCAAGACAGGCTATGGCAGATGGTGATATTCGTTATGCGGGCAAATATAGTAAGCCGGATTATGAGATGATAGTTTCTGGAAATTGTTCGCTGGCCATAGAGAATATGATGATATCCCACTCTCCGAAAGTAGTGGAGAAACTGGAGCAATTCGGGATTCCTGTTATGATTGAATATTCAAGCTACGAATCTCATCCACTTGGCAGGGTAGAGTGGGTAAAATTTTACGGGGCACTGCTCGGAAAAGAAGCGGAGGCAGAGCGGATATTTGAGGAGCAGACGACTATTCTTGAGCGCGTAAGCGCGAAGGAGAAGACAGACAAAACGGTGGCATTCTTTTTCATAACCTCCAACGGACTGGTGCAGGTGCGGCAGTCCAATGATTATGTCCCCAAGATGATAGAGCTGGCAGGGGGAAAGTACATCTTTGAAAATCTGGGAGATCCCGAAACCAGGCGTTCCACCATGAACATGCAGGTAGAGGAATTCTACGCCGGGGCAAAGGATGCGGATTTTCTGATTTATAACAGTTCTATCGACGGCGGTGTTGCCGATGTGGCAGCGCTTCTTGATAAATGCGGTATTCTTGCGGATTTTAGGGCTGTGAAAGAAGGAAATGTATGGTGCACCACAAATGATATGTATCAGCAGTCATTGTCAACTGGGTATCTGATTGAGGATATTCATGGGATGCTGCAGGGAGAGCAGAAGGATATGCACTATCTTTTTCATCTCAAATGAGGGGCCTTTATGCATAAAACGAGAAAACAAAGATATTTGTTGGCTATGGCTTTGCTTGGCACAGGAACGCTTTTCTTTTTTGCATTGAACGTCTGCATCGGGAGCGCTGGAATGCCCCTGCTTAAGATTGTGAGGACGTTTATAGGAAAAGAAAACGAGGAAACCATAGTGAGAATCCTGTGGGATATCAGGCTGCCCAGGGCAGCAGCGGCTTGGATTTTGGGAGGAGCCCTTGCTCTTGCCGGATATCTTTTGCAGACTTTTTTTAATAATCCTATTGCCGGGCCCTTTGTACTTGGAATCTCTTCGGGGGCAAAGATGATGGTGTCACTTATGATGGTCTTTCTCATGAAAAGGGCTGTCAGGGTATCCTCGGCGGTTATGATTTTTGCAGCCTTTATCGGGGCAATGCTGTCAATGGGATTTGTACTGCTTATGTCGCGGCGGGTAGCCAACATGTCGATGTTGGTGGTGAGCGGTGTTATGATCGGTTATATCTGTTCGGCGGTCACAGAGCTGATAGTCACTTTTGCGGATGATGCGGATATCGTAAATCTTCACAATTGGTCGCGGGGAAGTTTTTCAGGGATGACTTGGGAAAATGTAAAAGTTATGATGGCGGTTGTCTCCATAACTTTTGCTGCTGTTTTTCTATTGTCAAAGCCGCTTGACGCTTATCGGATGGGAGAAGTTTATGCGCGGAATGTGGGCGTGAACGTTCGGCTTTTACGGGTGGGCATTGTGTTTTTTTCCAGCGTTCTGTCGGCCTGTATCGTAGCTTTCGCGGGCCCTGTTTCCTTTGTAGGAATCGCAGCACCGCATTTGGCGAAAAGGCTTCTTGGAACGGCGGAACCGATCTGGATGATTCCGGCCTGTTTTATGGGTGGCAGCGTTTTCTGCCTGTTTAGTGATTTACTTGCCAGAATGATACTTGCGCCGACAGAGCTTTCCATCAGCACGGTAACGGCAGTTTTTGGAGCACCTGTGGTCCTCTGGATTGTGGCGGCAAAACAGAGAGAAAATACGGTGTAAATAGGATATCAGCATGATAGATTGTTATTTTTACACAAAAAAAATGTGTGTAGGATATGACGGAAGCCCCTTGATTAAGGAGATTACGATTGCACTAAAGCGAGGCGAAATTCTGACATTGATCGGGCCTAATGGGGCGGGAAAATCGACAATACTAAAAAGTATTGCCGGGCAGCTTTCCCTGCTTGGCGGAAAAGTCTGTCTGAATGAGAAGGATCTGTCGCAGCAAAAGGCAGGGGAGCTTGCAAAAAAAATGTCGGTGGTATTCACGCAGAGGGTAAAAGCCGAGCTGAAAAGCTGCAGGGATGTGGTCGCCACAGGACGTTATCCTTATACAGGATGGTTTGGCAGGATGTCAGGGGAGGATGAGCGGATTGTCGATGAGGCGATGGAAGCAGTGCATATTACTGATATTTCCGATCGAGATTTTGACAGGATAAGTGATGGACAAAAGCAGCGGGTCATGCTTGCGCGGGCCATTTGCCAGGAACCGGAGGTGATCATTTTGGATGAGCCGACTTCTTATCTGGATATCAGATATAAGCTGGAATTCCTGAAAATATTGCAGGAAATGAGGGTTAGCAAGAGGCTTACGGTCATCATGTCACTGCATGAATTGGAGCTTGCGAAGATAGTATCTGATAAGGTCCTGTGCCTGAAAGGGGAGTATGTTCTAAAATATGGCACACCGGAGGAAGTATTTATATCCGATTTTATAGAGCAGCTTTTTGATATCAGGGAAGCAGATTTTCAAGCAGACGAAAAACTCCTTTCCTACATCAGACAGGTGGGGAGGCTATGAAACATGGCGAAGGTTGTTATGGTGCAGGGGACCATGTCTGGTGTAGGGAAGAGTCTGCTTGTGGCCGGACTGTGCAGGATTATGAAGCGGGATGGCTATAGGGTTGCACCCTTTAAATCACAGAATATGGCTCTCAATTCCTTTGTCACGAAAGAGGGATTGGAGATGGGCAGAGCACAGGTCATGCAGGCAGAGGCGGCTGGGATGGATCCGATGGTTTGTATGAATCCCATTCTGCTAAAGCCGACGGACCATACGGGCTCTCAGGTGATTGTAAATGGACGAGCTATTGGCAATATGCGTGCGAGGGAATATTTTTCCTATAAAAAGACACTGCTGCCAGAGATTGGTAAGGCCTTTCGGAAATTGGAAGAAATAGCAGACATTATCGTCATTGAGGGGGCAGGCAGCCCAGCGGAAATCAATCTGAAGAAGAACGATATCGTTAATATGGGAATGGCCAGGCTGGTAGATGCTCCGGTGCTGCTGGTGGGAGATATTGACAGAGGAGGCGTGTTTGCGCAGCTTCTTGGGACGTTGCTTTTGCTCTCAGAGGAGGAGAAAAAACGGATCAGAGGCCTTGTCATCAATAAATTCAGAGGGGACCGTTCTTTATTGGATTCCGGGATAGAAATATTGGAGAAGAAAGGCGGCATTCCTGTAACCGGGGTGATTCCCTATATGGAAATCATGTTGGAAGATGAGGACAGCTTGACTGAGCGCTTTGCAAAAAGGGAAGAAGGAGTCGTTGACCTGGCGGTGATCCATTACCCGAGAATTTCTAATTTTACAGATTTTAACATTTTTGAACAAATCTTTGGCGTTTCGGTACGCTATGTGAATTCTGTGGCAAATCTGGGAAGGCCGGATATGATTTTCCTGCCGGGTAGCAAAAACACAATGGAAGATCTTGCCTGGATGCGAAGTAACGGTCTGGAGAGCGCGGTCAGGGAATTGGCACAGGACGTGCCGGTCTGTGGTATCTGCGGCGGTTATCAAATGCTTGGCAGAGAAATCCTAGACCCGGAGGGTGTGGAGTCCGCAGGTGCGATAAGGGGCATGGGGCTTCTCCCTGTCAGAACGATTCTGCAGGGAGAAAAAGTGTGTCGTCAGGTAAGAGGGATTGTGAATCAGGTGGAAGGTGTTTTTTCCGCACTTTCCGGACTGTGCTATGAGGGATATGAGATTCATATGGGCAGGACAGAGAACATTGCCGGGGCAGTATGTGGGTCAGTGGAACAACTGCAGGAGGAGCAGCTGCTTGAACCGGGCGTATTTGTCTCCGGGGGAGCCACAAACGTGTATGGAACTTATGTGCATGGCGTTTTTGATCAGGGCGGCGCAGCGCTTTCCCTTGTGGAGGCGTTAGCCAGGAGGAAAGGTATTTTGTCGGGATCGGCAATGTATGAAGAGAGCGTCCCGTGGGATTGGAATTGTGCCTGCATGGATTATCGGGCATTTAAGGAGAACCAGTATGATAAGCTGGCTGATATTCTGTCGGCACATTTGAATATGGAGGAAATATATGGAATACTTCGAGAAGCCCATCTGCAGTGATTATCATACGCGGGAAATTCTGGCGGGGCTAAAGGTGAATGTCCCCGATAAAGAGATTTATCGGAATATACTGCGAAGATGGGATGGAATTGCGAAACCCCTGGATAGTATGGGCAGATTTGAAAGGATGACGGCAAAAATTGGTGCGATTTTGGGCACAGAGGAAATTGATATTGGGAAAAAGGCGGTTGTCATTATGTGTGCGGATAATGGCATCGTGGAAGAAGGGGTGAGTCAGTCCGGGCAGGAGGTGACGGCAGCTGTGGCTGCGCAGATGGGAAAAGGATCCTCCTCTGTGGGAAAAATGGCTGCGAAGATCGGTGCGGACACCATCCCCATTGATATCGGAATCAACTGTGAAGAATCAATTCCGGGGACATTTTCTCATAAAATTTGCCGGGGGACGAGAAATTTTAGAAAGGAACCGGCCATGTCGCATGAGGAAGCGATACAGGCTGTTCTTGTAGGTATCAATGTTGCAGCATCCTGCAAGCAGCGGGGATACCGTCTGCTGGCTACAGGAGAGATGGGGATCGGAAATACTACTACAAGCAGTGCGGTGGCTGCAGCGCTGCTTGACTGCGATCCGAATGAGGTGATAGGGAGAGGCGCCGGTTTGAGTGATGAAGGACTGTACCGCAAACGCCAGATTATCGGAGAGACGATTGCCAGGTATCAACTTGCCGGAGCGGATCCGATCCACATTCTTGAGTCGGTAGGAGGACTGGATATTGCGGGGCTTTCTGGGATTTGTATCGGCGGAGCCCTCTCTCATATACCGATTGTGCTGGACGGTGTGATCAGCATGACTGCAGCGCTTCTCGCTGAGCGGATTGTACCGGGAACAGTGCAGTATCTTGTAGCATCTCACAGAGGAAAAGAACCGGCAGTGGAGAAACTGACACGGGAACTAAGGCTGGAGCCAGTCATAGACGGGGAGATGGCGCTGGGGGAGGGAACGGGCGCAGTTATGATGATGGCACTTTTAGATATGGCCCTTTGCATCTATCAGGAGGGAAATTCCTTTTCAGAAATTCGTGTTGCACCTTATGAGAGATATGCGGAGAGGAAGCATATCCTTTCCGAAAGAGAAGATGCTTTGGAGGAAGCTTCGCCATGATGGTGTTGGTGATTGGGGGAAGTGGCAGCGGTAAGTCTGCCTATGCTGAGAAACTTTCAGATGAGCTGATGGGGGTCTGGAAATATTATCTTGCCACCATGCATATCTTTGATGACGAGAGCCGCAGGAAGGTAGAAAGGCATCAAAGCGCAAGAGACGGGGAGGGATTTTTTACGGTAGAACAGCCCACAGATATTCACAGGGCACTTGAGAAAATGGGGACAAGAAGAGACATTATTTTGCTGGAATGTATTTCGAACTTGACAGCCAACGAGATGTTTTCCGAAAGAGAGAAAAAGGCAGAGAATAAAGTTGTGGAAACTGTTGTGAGCGGTGTGGAGACCTTGCGGGAAGCAGCGACAAACCTGATTGTGGTGAGTAATAATTTGTTTGAGGATGGCGTTGTTTACGATGAGACGACTATGGCTTACATGCGTGCCATGGGAAGGATTAACCGACGGCTGGCTATGCTGGCTGACCGGGTTGTGGAAGTGGTGGCTGGGATACCAATTGACTTGAAATATATAATATCGTGTGAAATGCAGTGTGGGTAGAGGGAATTTTACAGGAGAGACTGCTATGCGGATTGTTAAATCATTTTTTATTGCTGTGAGCATGTATTCTAGAATTCCGGTACCGCGGTTTGAATGGCGTAAGGAGGATATGCGCTATCTATTCTGCTTCTTCCCATGGATCGGAGCGCTGATCGGTGTCTGTGTTTATCTGTGGGTCGGACTGTGTGATGCGTATTTGATTGGGAGCTTGTGCCGGACGACTGGGGCGGCAGCACTTTCTCTTTTGATAACCGGGGGTTTTCACGCAGATGGTTTTCTGGACACGATGGATGCCATCCACTCCTACCAGCCAAGAGAGAGAAAATTGGAGATCTTAAAGGATTCCCATATTGGTGCTTTCGCAGTCATATTATTTATCTTATATGAGTTGGTGTATCTTGGTGCATTTTCTGAGATCGGGGAAGAGAAAGCGCTCAGAGCTGTGTGCGGCGGTTTTTTTCTGTCACGCTGTCTTTGCGGGATCAGCGCACTTTCCTTTCCGCAGGCGAGGAAGGAGGGAATGCTCGCCTCGGCAGTAGGACAAGCCAGCCGAAAGATTGGAAAGGCAGCTCTTTATGTACAGACGATTGTCTGTGTGGGTGTCATGATTTTTCTGTCGGGGATAGCAGGGCTGGCAGTGTCCGGAACGGCGGTCTTTTTGCTCTTTTTTTACTTCTACTTGACCAAAAAGGAGTTTGGAGGCGTTACGGGTGATACTTCCGGATATTTTATCCTTCTCTGTGAGGGAGGCATGGCTGTGGCTGCGGCTGTGTGCAGCGTGGCGGGTATTCTGTGAGGTAATCTTTTACGAGTCTTTTATGTCTGTTGACAGCGCAAAAAACGTTTCGGAATGGAGGTAAAAATGAGACTGGTAATCGGCGGGCGGGCCCAGGGAAAGCTGGATTATGTGCTTTCCAGATGGAATTTACAAAAGGATTTGGTGTGGGAAGGGATACCTGCAAAAGGGGATCTGCCTCATTTGATAGAGCGGCGCACACCTCTGATTGTCAATCATTTCCACTTGTGGGTAAGAAGACGGATCGAGGAGGGCAGGAGTCCGGAGGAGGAGATGGCGGCTTTCTTGGATTTCTGCGAGGACTGCATTATTATCTGTGACGAGGTCGGAAATGGGATCGTTCCGATAGAGCCCTTTGAAAGAGAGTACAGGGAGCGCGTGGGCAGGCTTATGATATGGCTGGCAGACCGGGCGGAGGAGGTGGAGCGGGTCATATGTGGAATAGGGCAAAAGATCAAATGACATTAGCGCTGATTCGGCATGGGGAGACAGAAGCAAACCGGGAGCGCCGTTATTTAGGAAAAACCGATGAGGGCCTTTCCAAGCGGGGAAGGAGGCTTTTGCTGTCCCAGCGGGAACATTATATTTATCCCAGTGTGGCGTATTTGTTTTGCAGTCCCATGAGGCGGTGCAGGGAGACGGCGGAGATTTTGTATCCGGAAAGGAAGCCGGTTATCATACCGGAGTGGGAAGAGATACATTTTGGAGAATTTGAATATAAAAATTATGAAGAGCTGAAAGGTGATAAGCGCTACCAGGCATGGATCGACAGCGGCGGTGCGCTGGCATTTCCGGGCGGCGAGAGCAGAGAGTCGTTTGTCTTGCGATGTGGGGAAGGATTTCTTCGCATGTGTAAAATACTTTCCCGGATGGTGGATGGAGACGAGGAGGACTCTTTGTCTGTGGGGGCGATACTGCATGGAGGAACGATTATGGCACTGCTTAGCCTTTATGGAGGAATTCCTTATTTTGCATGTCAGACAGCGTGCGGAAACGGATATCTCTGCAGAGCCGAAAGATGGCGCCTTGTCGCTTTGGAGGAAAGAGAAAAGGTAAAGATAGAGGTTATGAGAAAAATATGAGTTATCATATAATAGCTTTTTTCTTTGGTTTTTTGCTGGATCTGGTATTCGGAGATCCTTATTTTCTGCCCCATCCGATACGGCTGATCGGCAGACTGATCATGGGGACAGAGAAAAGACTGCGCGAAAGGAGGAGAGAAGCAGATGAACATACTGCATTTTTACAAGGTGTCTGGCTCGTAGTTATTGTGCTGTGCAGTGTTGCCATTGTCGTTTTTCCTCTGCTATTTATGGCCTATAGGCTGCATACGCATCTTGGACTTGTGGTGGAGTCAGTGATGACTTATCAAATTCTGGCGGTAAAGTGTCTAAAAATAGAAAGTATGAAAGTCTGTCGCTGCTTACAAGATGGGAATTTGGAACAGGCCAGGCGCGCAGTGTCCATGATTGTGGGGAGAGATACCGACTGCCTGGATGAGGAGGGCGTGGCAAAAGCAGCGATAGAGACAGTAGCAGAAAATACTTCGGACGGAGTGATTGCGCCGATGCTGTATCTGGCTGTCGGCGGCCCGGTACTGGGATTTCTCTATAAGGCGGTTAACACTATGGATTCCATGGTGGGCTATAAAAATGAAGAATATCTACATTTTGGATGGGCAGCTGCTAAATTGGATGATATCGTAAATTTTATTCCGGCAAGGGTCAGCGCTTATCTGATGATCGTGACAGTTTTTCTTTTAGGGAAACCCTATTCCGGCAAGAGTGCCATTGCCATTTATAGGAGGGACCGCAGAAAACATGCGAGTCCCAATTCTGCGCAGACAGAGGCTGTCTGTGCCGGTGCACTTGGCATACAGCTTGCGGGGGATGGTCGGTACTTTGGAGAGGTGGTGAAAAAACCGCATATCGGGAATGCATGGCGAAGGGCGGAGTATGAAGATATCAGGCGTGTCAATCGATTGCTGTATGGTACGGCGTGTCTGGGTGAGGGGTTATGTTTGTTGGTTCTGACGGCCTGTTATTTATGGAATATAAATTAGTGCAACAAATAATGAGGGAGCTCTGCTCAAAGCGATCAAAGAGAGACATTCTAAAGAGGAGATCATCAGGATGAGTAATCATGGCGGAGATGTTTACAGAAACCGGGTAGACATTGATTTTTCAGTCAATGTCAATCCCCTTGGCATACCGGAGGCTGTGTGCGCAGCGCTGCACGGCGCAGTGGAAACGTGTGGACAGTATCCCGATAGGGAGGCAGGAGAATTGAGGCGTGCGGTCAGCGATTACTTTTCGGTGCCCAAGGGAAATCTGCTTTTTGGAAATGGGGCTTCTGAGTTATTTATGGCATTGGCGCATGGAATCAGGCCGGGAAAGACTGTGGTCCCGGTTCCGTCCTTTTATGGGTACGAGTATGCGGCGCAGGCGGTGGGAAGTAAAATTTTGTTTTATGAGTTGAAGCAGGAGAACAGCTTTTGTGTGACAGGGGATCTTTATTCTGTTTTGACGGAGGATGTGGATCTGCTTTTTCTTGCCAATCCGAACAATCCAACAGGAAGGTGTATGGATAGAGAAATGGTGTTTGACATACTGCGGCATTGCAGGGAGAAAGGAATTTATGTGGTGCTGGATGAGAGCTTTATTACATTTTGTGGAATACAGCGCTCCATGCTTTCTGCGGCAGAAGAATTTGACAATTTGATCCTGATCAGATCGTTCACCAAGAGCTTTTCCATACCTGGTGTGCGGCTGGGATGCCTGGTGTGTTATAATCCACTACTCCTTAAAAGGGTTGCAAAGCAGCTTCCGGAGTGGAATCTTTCCTGTTTTGCACAGGCGGCGGGCTGTGCGTGCGTAAAGCAGGCAGCTTTTCTGGAAAAGACGATGACATATACGAAAAGAGAACGGTATTTTTTGACGGAAGGGCTGCGAAAGGCGGGGTTTCAGGTATTTTCCTCCGATGCCAATTTTATTTTGTTTTATAGCGAGGAACCGTTGTATGAGCGATTGCTAAAAAAGGGTATTCTGATCAGGGACTGTTCCAGTTTCAGAGGACTTGAACGGGGGTTTTACCGGGTTGCGGTGAAAAACAGAGAAGAGAATGAGATTTTGCTCAAAGAGCTATCGTTTTTTTGAAAGGAAGGTTTGCGGTGAGGGAAATAGAGTATTTGCTGCCGGAGGAGATTGAGAGACGCAGTTTTGAGATCATAAGCCAGGAGCTTCAAAAAAGAGAGATGATACTTCCGGTGGAGGAAGAAAATATTGTCAAGCGGGTGATACATAGCAGCGCGGATTTTGATTATGCAAAGACGCTCTGTTTTTCCAAAGGCGCGGTACCAGCCATCAAGAAATTGATAAGAGACGGTGCGGATATTGTGACGGATACCAACATGGCATTGGCGGGAATCAACAAAAAGGTTCTCGCAGATTTTGGCGGAAAGGCGCACTGCTTTATGGCACAGGAGGAAGTCGCCCTCCTGGCAAAGCAGAGGAACGTGACGCGGGCGGCTGTCAGTATGGAGATGGCGGCGGCGATCGAAAAGCCTGTCATTTTTGCCATCGGTAATGCGCCGACGGCGTTGATCAAACTGCATGAGCTGGCGGGGAAGAAGGGCTGGAAGCCCGCTTTTATCATTGGCGTTCCGGTTGGATTTGTCAATGTGGAGGCGGCGAAGGAGCTCATACTGGATTCAGAAATTCCCCATATTGTAAATCGGGGCAGAAAGGGTGGAAGCAATATCGCCGCCGCGATTTGCAATGCCGTCCTATATGCGTGTAAAAAGAAGCAGGGAAGCGGGGCACAGTGAGATGCGGTACGGGTTCACCACCGGGAGCTGTGCGGCGGCGGCCGCAAAAGCCGCCGCATATATGCTGCTGACTGGTATAGTCAAAGAAAAAATTACCATAGAAACGCCGAAGGGTATTTCTTATACAGCAGAGCTTTTGGAGATTGATCGCAGAGAAACTGAAGTGAGCTGTGCGGTGGTAAAGGATGGTGGAGACGATCCGGACATTACGACAGGGACATGGATCTATGCAAAAGTTTCATACGAAAAACAAGAGGAACAAAAACTGGCAGTGCGGATTGATGGCGGGGCGGGTATAGGCCGGGTGACTTGCCCAGGGCTTGATCAGCCGGTGGGCAGCGCAGCGATCAATCATGTGCCGAGGGAGATGATCGAGAAAGAGGTTTTGGAAGTCTGCAGGCTGGCAGATTACAGTGGGGGTCTGCGAATTGAAATCTCAGCGCCGGAGGGAGAAAAGCTTGCCGAGCGCACTTTCAATCCAAGGCTCGGTATCGTGGGCGGCATTTCTATATTGGGGACAAGCGGTATTGTGGAACCTATGAGCAGTCAGGCCATTCTGGATACCATTAAGATAGAGCTGCGCGTACGACGGGAGGAAGGGTTTGACTATGTGGCGGTTTCACCGGGAAATTATGGTTTAGATTTCATGAAAAAAACTTACGGGTATGATCTGGACAGAAGTGTAAAGTGCAGCAATTTTATAGGAGCAACAATCGATATGGCAGTCGAACTTGGATTTCAGAGACTACTCTTAACAGGCCATATAGGTAAGCTGATCAAGGTTGCGGGGGGAATTATGAATACCCATTCCAGGGAAGCGGACTGTCGTATGGAGTTGTTGGCAGCATTTTCCGTAAGGGAGCAGGTGGATCAGGAAATGGTCAGGAGAATACTGGATTGTGCCACCACAGAGGAAGCAGTTTGCCTTCTCGAGGAGAGCGGAAAGCGAAAGCCGGTTATGGAACGCATAGTGGAACGTATCAATTTTTATTTGGAAAACCGTGCGGAAGGAAAACTTAAGACTGATTGCATTGTATATGCCAATGGCTTCGGGGAGTTGGCGAGAAGTAAAGGAGCGGAAGAATGGTTTACTTTGTTGGAGCGGGAACAGGGGCAGCAGATTTGATCACAGTGAGAGGGGCACGTCTGCTTGAGAAGGCGGATGTCATTGTCTATGCCGGTTCTTTGGTAAATCCCAAAGTGCTTCAATATGCAAAGGAAGAATGCGAAATTTTTGACAGTGCAAAACTGACGCTGGAGGAAGTGATCCAGATTATAAGTGATGCGGAGAAAAGAGGAAAAACGACAGTTCGCCTCCATACGGGAGATCCAAGCATTTATGGGGCAGTTAGGGAGCAGATGGACGAGCTGGACAGACGAAGTATTTCTTACGAGAGCTGTCCGGGGGTGAGCGCCTGCTTTGGTGCGGCCGCATCCTTAAATTTGGAATATACACTGCCAGGTGTTTCCCAGTCTTTGATTATCACCAGAATGGAGGGAAAAACCGGGGTACCCAAGGAGGAGAGCATCGAAAGCTTTGCGGCGCATCGGGCTTCTATGGCAATTTATTTGAGTGCGGGAATGACAGAGGAGCTGGCTAGGAGATTGATTGCAGGCGGATACGAAAAAACCACGAAAGCTGCGCTTGTGTATAGGGCAACTTGGGAGGAAGAAGAAGCTTATATCTGCACGGTTGAAACTCTTTCTGAGACGGCAAAAAAGCATGGGATCACGAAGACAGCGCTGGTGCTTGTGGGGGACGTAATCGGTCATCAGCATTACAAAAAATCGAAGCTTTATGCGGCAGATTTTTCAACGACGTTTCGCAAGGCAAAGGTTGAATAAATGAGACAATCCTGGGTAAACGGGAGGCGTGT
The DNA here is from genome assembly GCA_002493835.1 of Lachnospiraceae bacterium UBA7060. Lineage (GTDB taxonomy): Bacteria > Bacillota > Clostridia > Lachnospirales > Lachnospiraceae > UBA3282. The sequence goes on from DLAA01000017.1 coordinate 67,592, forward strand.
GGAAGAGATAAAGAAGGATATGGCGATGAGACTGCGTGTCATCAGCTTTACAGAAAAGGGAAGAATGCTTTCGGATGAAGTTTTAAAAAAACTGGAAAAACCACATGGGGAGATTGAAGTTAACTTGTACACAAAGTGCAAAGCCTGTGCAGGCGATATGGCCTATCCGAATGTTGAAACTGTGACGACATCCCTCGGTGAATGGACGAAAATGCAGTTAGAGGAAAGGAATGCACTGCTTTTTATTGGTGCCTGCGGCATTGCGGTCCGGGCAATTGCCCCTTATCTTGTGGACAAGCTTCACGATGTCCCGGTGCTTGTCATGGATGAACAGGGCAGACATATCATTCCAATTTTGTCGGGGCATATGGGCGGCGCAAACGAGCTTGCTGTTTATATCGCTGAAAAAACAGGGGCGGAGCCAGTGATCACCACGGCCACAGATTTGAATGAAAAGTTTGCGGTGGATATGTTTGCAAAGAAAAACGGGTTATTTGTTGCGAATAAGGATGGCATCGCGAAAGTATCTGCAAAAGTTTTGGCTGGAAAGGAAATTACAATATCCATAGAGCCGGGACATGGCGGTTACCCTAAGAGGAATGAGTGTGAGACAGAAGGCAGCAGGATGGGACCAAACGGTCTGCCCGGAGAAATAAGACTGACTGCCTATCCCCCTTCAGGGCCTGTTGATGTGGTGATCACATCTCAGGAAGAGGCGGCCCCGGCGGCTGTTGTGCTAAGACCTAAGGAGTATATTATCGGAATGGGTTGTAAAAGAGGAAAGAGTGCGGATGAAATCGATGGATTCATTGCAAAAAAGATATCGGAACTAAGTATCTCCAGCACACAGATATACGCCCTCGCGTCTATTTCACAAAAAGGGAATGAGCCGGGAATGATCGAGTGGTGTCGAAAAAAAGGTGTCCGATTTCTCACTTATACTGCGGAGGAACTGCAGAAGACGGAGGGGGAATTTAAAAAGTCCGCTTTTGTAGAGGAGCAGGTGGGCGTTGATAATGTGTGTGAGAGGGCGGCTGTAAAGGCAAGTGGTCATGGAGGGAAGCTGATCAGTGGAAAATACGCAGAAAATGGCATTACGATTGCGGTTTCCAGACGGGAGTGGATGGTACAATTCTGAGAAAATCAGAGAAACTTAATGCTGTGCAGTTGCGTCAGTGCTTGATAGAGGAGAGGAACGAAATGACAAACAGGATTTATATTGTGGGAATGGGACCAGGCCGGGAGGATATGATGACAGGCGAAGCCTTGTGTGCGCTAGAGCAGGCGGATGTCATCGTTGGATATACCACCTATCTGGAACTGCTCGGTGAGCGTTTCCAAGGAAAAGAGTTGCTCTCTACCCCTATGCGTCAGGAAGAAGAACGATGCAGGCTGTGCTTTGGAGAGGCGGAAAAAGGGAAGAAAGTGGCGCTTGTGTGCAGTGGAGATGCGGGGATATATGGTCTGGCTTCACTGATGTATGAGATTGGGAAGGCATATCCGGAGACAGAGCTTTTTGTTGTTGCCGGAATAACAGCGGCAAGCAGCGGGGCAGCGGTTCTGGGGGCACCACTTAACCATGATTTCTGTGTGATCAGCTTAAGTGATTTGCTGACACCCTGGGAAACAATTGAAAAAAGATTGAGGGCGGCTGCGATGGGTGATTTTGTCATTGTGCTCTACAATCCTTCCAGTCGTAAGAGGAAGGACTATCTGATGCGGGCATGCGATATTCTGCTCGAGAGTGTGGAAGAAGAGCGCGTCTGCGGATATGTGGAAAATATAGGGAGAGAGGGGACAAAAGCGGAGCTCTGTAATTTAAAGCAGCTGAGAGACAGGCAGGTAAATATGTTTACTACCGTATTTATCGGGAGCTCCGGCTCAGAGATCACAGGTGGTAAATTTATTACAAGGAGAGGCTATTTGATTGAAAAAGATACTGATATTTGCAGGAACCACTGAAGGCAGACGATTATCGGAATGTCTTGTTGAGGCAGAAATAGAGCATACGCTCTGTGTGGCTACGGAATATGGGGAGACTGTTCTGGAACAGGAACCTCTTGTGCAAGTTCTCAGGGGCAGAATGAATCAGGAAGAAATCCGGGAATTGCTTCTTGCAAAAGATTATAATGTAGTGATTGATGCAACCCACCCTTACGCAAAGATTGTGACACAAAATATCAAGGGGGCGGTGGATGAGGTCAAGGGCAGGGGAAAACAGATATCGTACCTGCATCTTCGAAGGGAACCGGCGACAGATGAAAAGCACAGGCCAGGCAGCAAAGAATCGGCGCAGCAGATTCGTTTTTATGATACTTGTGAAGACTGTGCGAGGGCATTGGAGGGGACGAAGGGGAATATTCTTCTCACAACCGGAAGTAAAGACTTGCCTGCCTTTTGCACTTCGGAAACATTAAAGAAACGGCTTTATGTCAGAGTACTTCCCAGTATAGAAAGCCTTTCCCTGTGCATGAAAAATGGAATATGTGGGAAACAGATCATTGCCATGCAGGGGCCTTTCCAGAGAGAAATGAATGAAGCGATTATTGCGCAGTATCAGATTACACAGCTGATCACGAAAGAGAGCGGCGATTTTGGCGGTTACAGAGAAAAACTGGAAGCGGCCAAAAGAGCGGAAATACCAGTGTCAGTGATCGGGCGGCCAGGGGAAGAGGAGGGGATTTCCTTTTCCGAGACTGTCAGAGAACTGGAAAAGCTCTGCGGACGAAAAATTTTCTGCGAAGGGTGTTTTCAGATCGTTCTTGCAGGGGTCGGCATGGGAAGCAAAAAAGGTATGACGGGAGAAGTTCGTGAGGCGATTGAGGAAGCGGACGTTTTGCTGGGAGCGGAGAGAATATTGCAGCATGCGCTGCCTGGGACGGCAGTATATCCTTTTTACCGGGCTGGGGAAGTGGTCCCCTGTTTGGAAAAATTACAGGAAAATTTGGTTTTTTCCGGGGACAGGAAGGTCGTTATTCTGCTGTCCGGAGATAGCGGCTTTTACAGTGGATGCAAGAGTTTGTATGATGCCTTGGGCCGGGAGATTGAGGCTGGGAGGTTGAGGGCTGTTTTGCGTGTATTGCCTGGTACGTCTGCGGTGTCCTGTCTTGCTGCCTGCGTCGGGGAGAGCTATCAGGACGCGGCTGTTTACAGCATGCACGGAAAGCAGGTGTGTAATCTGGCACGGCGAATCAGGAGCAATTCGAAAACCTTTCTTTTGACTTCCGGTGTGAAAGATGTGAATTGGCTGGGAGAACAACTTGTGGAGGCTGGGCTTGCAGAATGCGAGGTCGTCGTTGGCTATCAGCTTTCCTATGAGGACCAGCGGATTGCCAGTCTCACACCGATGCAGTGCTGTGAGCTTCGAAAGGAGGGGTTGTACATATGTCTTGTGAAAAATCCCCGGGCGGAAAAGAGAAGATTGACGCATGGATTGAGTGATGCGGCGTTTGCCAGAGGCGGTGTCCCTATGACGAAAGAGGAGGTGCGGGAAGTCAGTATTTGTAAATTGCGGCTGTGGCAGGATGCCGTGGTCTATGATATCGGAAGCGGTACTGGTTCTGTAGCGCTGGAGATTGCAGGACTTTCGGATGAAATACAAGTGTATGCGGTGGAACGGAGGACGGAAGCGGTTGCGTTGATCAAAAAAAACAGAGAGAGACATGGTTTGCAGAATATAACGGTGATCGAAGGACAGGCACCGGAGACACTTTGCGGACTGCCCGCTGCGACACATGCCTTTATCGGAGGAAGCGGCGGGAAAATGAAAGAGATTGTACAGACATTGTATCGAATCAATCCATATATGCGCGTTGTGATGAATGCGGTCAGTTTGGAAACTCTCTGTGAGATGAAAGAGGTGCTCGCGACCTTTCCGATAAAGGAGAGAGAAATGGTGCAGATACAGGCAGGCAGAGTCAAAGAGACGGGGAATTATCATTTGATACAGGCTGAAAATCCGATATGGGTCTGCTCGTTCAGTTTTGACGGAGGTAAAGGTTGAAAATTAAAAATTTTCAACTATTGAATTTGAGTGTCTGCTGAAGCAGACAGATGGGAGTAAAGGTGAAAGAAAATTATGAAATTGCGAAGAGTGATGATCGCCGCGCCAAAGAGCGGAAGCGGGAAGACTATGATTACCTGTGCACTTTTGCAGGCCCTCTCTGACAGGGGAGAGAAGGTGCGCGCTTATAAATGCGGCCCGGATTATATTGATCCCATGTTTCATAAAAAGGTGCTGGGTATTCCCTCCGGGAATCTGGATACCTTTTTCACGGGAGAAGAAGATACGAGAAAAATTTTATTGGACGATGCTGATGAAAAAAATATGGTGATTATAGAAGGAGCTATGGGACTTTTCGACGGTCTGGGAGGGGTCCGGGAGGAAGGCTCTTCTTATCATCTGGCTAAGACGACAAAAACGCCGGTGGTGCTTGTAGTGGATGTGAAGGGAATGGGTGTACGTTCCATAGTCGCCCTGATCGCCGGTTTTTTGTCTTATGATAAGGAGAAACTGATTAAGGGGGTAATTCTAAATCGAATTTCGGAAGGGTATTTCAGAACGATAAAATCATTGATGGAAGCAGAACTACAGATTTCTGTTGTGGGATTTATGACGGAGGCGAAGGAATTAGCTGTGGAAAGCAGACATCTAGGGTTGGTCATGCCGGAAGAACTTATGGCGATAAAGGAAAGGCTGAGAGAGGCGGCTGACAAGCTGAGTCTGAGCATCAGCCTGTCAGCGATTATGGAGATAGCGGAGAGCGCAGAGGCGCTGAATACCTGCGCGAAAAGGAAGGGAGAGGAAAAGGAACGCAAGGGTCATGCGGTCATTGCAGTGGCGAAGGATGAGGCATTCTGTTTTTATTACCGGGAGAATCTTTCGCTGTTAGAAAAAAATGGCGCCGAACTTCAGTTTTTTTCGCCTCTACATGATCGGGAACTGCCGTTTGGCTGTCACGGAGTCCTGCTGGGAGGCGGTTACCCGGAGCTTTATGCGGAAGAACTTGGCCGTAATCATAGTATGCACAAGTCCATATGGCAGGCAGTGGAAGAGGGAATGCCTATCGTGGCAGAGTGCGGTGGGTTTATGTATCTGCATTCTTTTTTGAGAGATCAACATGGAATAAAATATCCGATGGCCGGTGTGATGAAAGAGACGTGTTTTTATACGGACAAGCTGGTGCGTTTTGGCTATATTGAGATTGAGGAGAGGAAAAGCTCTTTTCTGCCAGAGGGGACACGGATCAGGGGTCATGAGTTCCATTATTATGACAGCACAGACAACGGAAATGGAGCCATCGCCATAAAGCCAGTAACAGGAAAAAGGTATCCCTGCGTGATACAAGGAGAAAATTGCTGGCTGGGATTTCCGCATTTGTACTATCCGTCCAATCCGGCATTTGCCCGTTTGTTTGTCGAAAAGGCGGCGCGTTATAGGGTGTCGAAAGGATAAAGCGCATGCTGTTCCATATATCTTATGGATTTTTGCAGGGATGAGAAATCTCTGACTTCAATTAATATGGAAGGTTTTCTGTCGAAAGAGCGGATCCACTGATTATATTTTTCCCAGGAAAAAATACCGGCGCCCAAGGGCAGATGTAAATCTTCCTTTCCGTCATTATCGTTGATGTGGATATGTGAAACGTGTGGCTTTAAATCTTCCAGCCATGGTTCCAGAGGACTTCCTGAAATCAGAGCATGGGCAGTGTCGAGACAGACAGAAAAATGTGGTTCATCCGCCATCCGCAGGGCAAGCTGCTGCAAAAGCCAGGGTGAATCGTCGAACATATTTTCCAGAAAAATTTCCTGCCCGGGATAATCTTTTATAATCTGCCGCCAGTAGGCCTCGTTGCGTGACAACCATGTCTCCAGGTAACTCTGCAGCCGAAAATTGACAATGTAGTTTGTGTGGAAAATGACTGCCCGAAGTCCCATTTGCTTTGCGATATCCATACTCTGCCGCACTCTCAAATCGCTGACTTGAAAAATCCGGTGATCGCTGCTGTCAATGCATACATCAAGAAAAGCCCCGTGAAGCGTATCCTGTGAGCAGTCCCTTCCCAGTGACAGGTATTCTTCGATAAGCCGCTCTTTTTCAGCTGCATTGTCCAAAACAGATGGGAGAAAAAAATCGTTATACTCAAATCCCATATGGTATTTTTCCGAAAACGCGAGATAATCGGTGATCTGCTGCAACTTTGGTATACAATATAATTCATTCATTTTTCGTATGTCTCTCCCTACTATTCTGTGCTGGTTATGCCTTCCAACGCATAGGTCGGCACTGCATTTTTCTTCCCCTTTAAAGTGTATTCCCCGGCGAAGTGTGTTTTGATTCGTCCCCGCAGCCTGCGCATCATTTCTGCGCTGATGAGAATCTGGCCAGGCGCTGCTGCTCCTTCCAGTCTGGAAGCGGTGTTGACTGTATCTCCAATGGCGGTGTAATCCATCCGTTTTTCACAGCCGATATTTCCGATGACGGCTTCCCCGCATTGAATACCGATACCGAAGGTCACCTGCTTTCCGTATTCTCTTTCGCACATTTCATTCAAGTCGGAAGCGTTGGCACGCAGATCCAGCGCGGCGCATACCGCCTTAAATTCATAATCTTCTAGGTCTGTCGGGGAATTGAAAACTGCCATCGCCGCATCTCCGATAAATTTATCTAAAGTTCCCTGATATTTTGCAACAGCCTGGGCGACAAGCGCCAGATAGGCGTTTAGAATTTTTACAATCTGCTCCGGAGGCAGGCTCTCAGACAGGGAGGTAAATCCTCGGATGTCTACAAAGAGAACGGCAATATCCTTGCTTATCACTCCGATCTGGGCTTTCATCAGTCCGTCTTTTTCCAATTCGGAGACGACACTTTCATCCACGTATTTTTTAAAGGTGTCTTCTATGGCATATTGTTTTTGAAGCGCGATGACATAGCGCAGGATCAAATTGTAAATTGATATCAGTACAATCATAATCAGCGGTACAAGGATATTGACGTAGTAGCCGGACAGATTTACAAGCCAGCAGGCGAGAAGCTGAACGGTTATTACAAGTGCGGCAATGATCGGCGTAAAGGTCAGGGTGCTGTAGGCGGTGGCAATAAAGAAAATAGCGGCAAACATAGCGAAGAAGACCGCCGTGAACCCCCTGGATGCCTCCTGCCCGGTTCTCTGTTCCAGCATTGCCTCAAGAATATTAGCCTGCAGTTCCAGCTCCTGCATCTGAACATTGCGCTGGTTAGGTGTGTAAAAAGTGGTATCATCATCAAGATTTCCAACCAGCACAATGCAGTCTTGGAACGCGCCGGACGGGATCTTTCCTTCCAGTACATCAGAGAATGAATAGACGGCATATTCGTGACTCTTTTTGGAAAAAGTAAAGTGGAATGACTGGTCTTCATCCAGCTTTGGCAGAACATATTCCATGCCCCGGTCGTCCATGTACATTTTATAGACAGCGGTCGAAAAACTGTCCACATCTACGCTATTCAGCCGTACATGGGAAAAGGCATTCCGCACGATGCCGTCGTCGGAATCGATCGTATTGTTCACGATACCGATGGTGACCTGCTCCAAAAGACCCTTGAAAGGCACTTTGACGTCTGTGACATGGTGCTCGCCCATCATATTAAGACCGGAGTTTACGTAGATGCCGGAAGACGAGGAATGGCTGTCCGTGAAAGGCGTTTCAGGAGGATCCTCCATCACGGCGTACACGCCGAAGCAGACGTTTTTGTAGGAACTGCATGCGTCGATCAAAGCAGCATCGCCTTCACGGTCCCTGCACTCGCTGTAATCCAGGTTAAGGCCGATTACGCTTGGCGATTTGCTTTCCCGCTGGTTTAACTGATTTAAAAACTCTGCGGTTATTTCTCTCGACCAATCACTAAATTCTCCATATTTTCTTGTGGTTTTTTCGTCGACCGATATAATACGGATGTGGGAATTGCCGTTCTTGTGGGCAATGGCCTGATAAAGCGTATCGCTGAGCAGACGATCAGCACCTGCCAGGACGCCGCTGTAGCTTAAGATACCAGTGATGAGTGCAAATGACACAGCGCCTATAAGCATATGCTGTAAGCCTATGATGCGCCGCCATTTTTGAGCCTTCTTTGCAGCGAGCTGCCTAATGGCCAGCATTTCCTCTTTGGATCTTTTTTTCAGATGCTCTTTTGCCTTGTTCGGGGACACATTTTTTTTATTCAAACACTTCCTCCCAATTTACACGATCCTGAGAATATTTTTGCTGGCCCTCCAGAACTTCATAAAAATTGTCGTACACAGTTTTTAACATATATTGGATAAAAGGGGTTACATCTAACAGGCTGTTCTCACTCCAATCCAGAGCCCGATAATAGGCGTCTGTTGTCTCGTTAATTGTCTTGCTCAAGGTTATGGCACTAAAGTTTTCAAGCCCAGAACGGATTAGGAAATCTGTGGAAATCAGCCGGGCGATTCGTCCATTGCCGTCGCGGAACGGATGCATATATACGAAATAGAAATGAAGAATCGCCATTTTAATATAAGGAGATTTTATATTATCACCGTGATAGAACTCGAAGAACTGTTTCATGCAGTAATCCAGCAGATCTACTTCAGGTGCCTGATGAAGCTCTGTCTTATTTGAGGTTCTAAATCCAGATTCTTCACTGACGCCGTCAGTCAGAATGTTCCATAGATCGACAAGGGTCTCAATATCTCTCTTCTGACTGACATTCAGATATTTGACAGCACGGTATGTATTCAAAATCATTTTCTCGCCCTTTACACCTTTGCGCTTTGCGCGAAATATTTCAAACAGTTCTTCCTGCGTAGTATCGGCTCCTTCTATGCGGCAGCTGTGAAAGGACTCTTCTTCAATCGTGACGTCAGTATCTATGTCGGTGATGGAGATTTGCTCGTACATTTCATCGATACACTGCAAAAGAAGTTCCGGTATTGCGGCCGGGCACCAGGTCAGCTGTCTGCCAAGTTCATCGCGAATTGAGAGTTTTTCCAGTTTATTGCCCCGCTCCTCTAAAAGTTTCATGGATCGTGCATCACCCATTTTCGCTTTCAGTTCCAATTCTTTATAATTTGTCATACCTTACCTCCTCCTGTAAAATGCGTTGTTTATTATTTTAATCTCCAAAAGAACAAAAAATGATGTTATATTATAATTATATATGATTATGTAAAGCATGTCATTAAAAATTATGGGGAAATATAAAGATCGTTGGACAGGAAAGGACAAAAAACGATATGGGAAGAAAAGCGATATATTTTGTTGGCGCATATATATTGATGACACATATATTTTTTTCGGCAGTTTTTCTGTGCTGCGCAGCAGAAACTGACACAGATGTCTTTTCTATGGATGAGAACAGGCCGACGATTGCATCCGTCAGCATTTCTCCGGGAACGGTCGTTGTTGCTAAGGGCACCACATGTGCATTTACAGCAGCCGTAGTGGGACAGAATGATTACAGCCGGGAAGTTGTCTGGAGTGTCTCCGGCCAGACGAGCCAGAGCACATTTATTGATGGGAACGGAATCTTGAATGTGGCTTCGGACGAGACAGCACTTTCCCTGATTGTGAAGGCTGTTTCCAGACAAGACAGCAATTACAGTGCGACGGCGTTAGTATCCGTGCAGGCCGCCATTTATTACATACAGCTTCAAGTGTCGCCCGATAATGGCGGCTCAGTATTTGGAAGCGGCGAAGTAAAAGAGGGCGGCTATGCTGTCATTTCGGCTATGCCAAATGATGGATTTATCTTTGATGGATGGCTGTTAAATGGGAACAAAGTTTCGCAGGACGCTCGGTATGTGGTGGACAATATACGCAGCGATGTCACCTACGTGGCAGAGTTTAAACCGGTGGACTGCCGGATCACGGTGAATGTCAATGACAATAGCGCTGGAACCGCGACGGAGGGAAAAATTATTAAGTACGGGGAAAGCATAACACTGGAGGCTGTGCCGAAAGACGGCTATCAGTTTGACAGTTGGACAGAGAATGGGAATGTTGTAAGCAGAGACAGCCGGATGCAGGTGGATAGGGTCACGGGCGATAGAACTTTTACCGCAGTATTTAAGAAAAAGGAAGTAATAAAATATACAATTACAGCCTCCGTATCTTCCGCGGGCGGAAAGATTATGCCGGAAGGAAAAACCACGGTTACGGAAGGAACAGGGGTATATTATACGATTGTGCCGGAGAGTGGGTATGCGGTCCGCACTGTGTATGTGGATGGAAAAGAAGTGGGAAAAACATCTTCTTTCAACTTTTCGGATGTGAGGGGAGATCATACGATTATGGCCGCTTTTGTGGAGGATCCTGCTTTGACGGATAACAGTGGGAAGAACCTAGATCAGACGGATATTAAGGAGGATCCGGAGAAAAAACCGGAGAAAAAAACACCGGAAACCGGGACGGATCACAAAGATGAGGTACAGGAGGACGACGAGAAAGAGGATGAAATGGAACAAATGACAGGAACCCTCGCTGAATTAAATGTTTCCGTGGAGGAGGCAAAAAGGCTGATCGAGGGCAGTAAGGATGAGGAGTTGTTAGTAGGTGCACAAAATACTGGGGATTTACAGTTGACGGTGCGGAATGATTTTATGGATACACAACAGGATTATTATGGTGTGCCTGATTTTGATAAAGTGCCAAAACAGCTTTTGAGTAAAGAGGAAGAACTTAAGATGCTGCAGGGCAGTCTGCCGGTCACCATAGAGATTCATGTTAAGGACACGGAGGGAAAAGAGGCACAGGCAGAAAAAGAGTTTTTTGAGGAAAAGAAACTTCCCGGGATGGAGATTGGACGGCATTTTGAGATATCTTTGAAGGCGACAAAGGGGAAGGATACGCAGGAAATTCTGGAACTTCCAGAGAAATTGAAAGTGGTGGTCCGTGTTCCGGAGCAGTTACATGCGGAGAAACGGAGGTTTTATATTTTGAGACTGCACACAAAGGAAGATGGCAGACAAGAGTTTGCACAGCTTACGGATGAAGATGACAGCCCGGATACGATTACTTTTTCTACCGACAAGTTTTCGCCCTATGCGATTGCCTATATTGATTGGGAGAAAGAGAATGAGGAAATTTTGGAGGCAGAGGAGAATACAGGTGCCGATAAGCGCGCAGGGAATACTGCTGCCGCAGCTATAGCGGCGGCGCTCGCTGTAGGGCTTATTTCTCTGCTGGCCGGGTGTATTGCAGTTAAGAGAAAGCGGGGGTAGGACGATGAAACTTTCGCAGATAGAAGCTTTACAGATTGCGAAAAGAGTGGACGGCATTCTTCATGTTCCTGGGAACTATCAGGGCGGGAACCTGGAGATGACGATAGTAATTGACAATTCTTTGAGGTTAGAAGAGTTTCGGGACGCGGCAGCTGCGGTGGCAGGTGCCCTCAAGAGGAGCAGCGAAGTCTTTCGAAATGTTAGATTGAATTTGGTGTACTGGGGACAGGAAATCACAGTACATGTGGTGCCTATGGCAATGCTTTTGACGGGAGGCGCTTTTGCGGAATACGCTGATTGCCCTTGTAAAAAATATTATGAGGAATTATTTGCCTATCTGAAAAAGTTTCATGCAAGAAGCAAGGTGGTTCTGGTATTTGCAGATGGACAAAATGAAATTGCAAATATGCAGGCGGCGAAAGAGGCGCTTACTCCGTTTTTAAAAAATAAGCTTCTGCTGATTACGGATCGCGTTGTGAGCGGTACGGCGCTTTTTCTGGGAAACGGATTGATTTAGGCGATTGCGGTGATATATGGACAGAAAGGATAAAAATACGTTATGATTGCGCATATTTCGGATGATGGACTTAACAGAGAAGAATCAGTGGCAGAGCACACACAAAAGACCGTTTTTTTATGTGACAGAAAAGGAAAACGGTGCGGGCTTTCCCAAGTCATGTCATTGTGCGCCGTTTTCCATGATATGGGGAAAAATAAAAAGAAATTTGATGATTATATACATGCGGATAACAGTTCTAAGAAGAAATTGCGAGGAACGATTACACACGCATCAGCAGGGGCAAAGTGTATCTATGATAGGTATCATAATAGTTCTGGAAATGCAAAGTATATGGTTGAAATGATTTCTTACGCAGTAGCAGCGCATCATGGTCTGTTTGATTGCGTCAATACAGCACATATGGATCTTTTTTCCCAGAAGTTAAACAAGGTTGAGGATTACGAGGAGGTTTGCAGCCGTGCCGGAGAAGATTATCTGGATCAGTATGAGGTTGATACAATTTTTACAAATGCAGTGAATGAATTTGGTTTGATCTGGAATAAGGTTAAGACTCTTTTTGATGAATTGAAGCCTGTAATATGGTCTAAATATGCAAAAGATGCAGAGAAAGCAAAAGAAGCTTTAGCTGACTGCAGGCTTTTTCTATTGGCATGTCTGCAGCGTCTGATATTATCTATATTAATTGATTCGGATTGGGAAGCAACTTCGGATTTTATGAACCATGTCGATACGCTATCCAAACAAGATGAATTTGATGCAAAAGAGATATTTGAGAAAGCAAAAAAGAACTTTGAGATATACATGAAAGGGAAGCAGAGCCCTATTAATGTATTGGGATTGACAGATAAGGAAAGGGAGATTTTCAGCGCGAGAAATTCATTACAGAAAGAATGTGAGGAATTTGCAAAATATCACTCGGGAATATATTGTTTACCAATTCCTACGGGTGGGGGAAAGACACTTAGCAGTCTTGCCTATGCATTAGAATTTTGTAAGCGGCATCCGGAAGTGGAACGTATTATCTATGTATCTCCTTATATCAGTATAACGGAACAAAATGCACAAGTGTTCCGTGATGCGATAGGCAATGATCAATGGATACTGGAACACCACTCATCCGTTATAAGAAATGAGGCAGCAGAAAACGAAGATTATCGATGTAATCAATTCTCAAAATATGATATTAATTGGGAAGAGCCCTTTATATGTACGACATTTGTTCAGTTTATGAACACGCTTTTTTCAGACAAAAGTGAGTCGATTCGACGAATGCACCGCCTTGTCAATTCGGTTGTGATAATTGACGAAGTCCAATCAATGCCATTAAAATGTATACATACATTTAACTATATGATTAACTTCTTAAATGCGGTATGTAATACGGATATCATTTTATGTACCGCGACACAGCCGGCCTTGGAGGAGGCAGAATGCCCGATCCGCTACGGCGATCCCAAGTATATGATCAGAAATGTTGCCGACTGGTTTGTGAAGTTCGATCGGGTAAAAATCAATACTCCCAAGGCGGGTCAAAAATATACCTTTGAGGATCTTGGCAATGAAATTATAGAGCAGACAGAGGATTACCGGTCGATTCTGATCGTACTGAATACAAAATCGGCAGTGAGAAGTTTGTATGATATATTAAGAACACGGAATATCAATGTCGAATATCTTACGACCAATTTATGCGCTGAGCATAGAAGCGACAAGATCAAAACCATTAAGGGGATTCTTGAGGAGAAGGAGAAAAATATCGTTGTTGTCAGTACCAATCTGATTGAGGCGGGTGTGGATATTTCGTTTGCATGTGTATATCGTTCTATGGCGGGTCTGGACAATCTGGCACAGACTGCGGGCAGGTGCAATAGAAATGGAGAAATGGAGTGTGGTGTGATAAATCTGATCAATCTGGAAGGCGAAAATACTGGGAACCTGGAGGAATTGCAGCAAAGTATAAGAGTGACGGAAAATGTGATATATCAATATGATAACAGCGGAAGGACTGACAGTCTTTTGCTGCCAAAATGGATGGATAAGTATTATAAGGATGTTTATTTCAATGCATCAGACAAAATGAATTTTCCAGTGGAAAAACTGGACACAAGTATTATGGAGCTTTTATCAACGGGATTTATTCCAGAAGAAAAAAAGAATTGCATGAATCAGGCATATAAAACAGCAGGACAGGCATACAGAGTCATAGATGATCGCTCCTTTGGTGTGATTGTGCCATATAAGCGTGGAGCGGAAATAATAAAGGCAATTCAGGAGACCACCAATATAGCAGACTTAAAAATTTATATCAGGCAGGCACAACGATACACCGTGAATGTAAGAGAAGGACAGCTAAAAAAGCTGGAAGGGCTGATACAACTGGTAAGCGAAGAAATCCCCGGTCTTTATATGGCTGCGGCTCCTGGAGCTTACAACAGTGACTATGGAATTACAGCGGAGTGGGAAACTCTTATATTCTGAGACAGATTACATATTTAGAGCGAAAGGAAGGAAAACATGGACAAGTCGAATATCATTGAATACAGTCTGTTTGGAAGATATGCGCTATTCACAGATCCATTGTCGAAGACAGGGGGAGAGAAGTGCAGCTATCAAATACCGACCTATCAAGCGCTGAAAGGGATAACAGAATCTATTTATTGGAAGCCTACTATTACGTGGTTCATTGACGAATGCCGCATCATGAATCCAATACAGACGGAATCTAAGGGGATGAGACCGATTAAATATGGTGGTGGAAATGATCTGTCGTATTATACCTATTTGCGTAATGTGGAGTATCGGGTGAAAGCACATTTTGAATGGAATGAAAACCGCAATGACCTGGCATACGACCGAAATGAAAATAAGCATTATGACATTGCCAGGAGAATGGTTGAGAGGGGAGGACGAAGGGACATTTTCTTAGGGGCAAGAGAATGTCAGGGATATGTGGAGCCATGTGATTTCATGGATGGTGAGGGGGCGTACGATAAGACCAACCTGTCGTTTGGCGTCATGGTACATGGAATTACCTATCCCGATGAGGCAGTCAGGCAGGAGGAAAAAGGGAAAATGACAGTGCGGCTGTGGAGCGCTCAGATGATAGACGGTATCATACATTTTCCGCGCCCTGAAGAGTGTGAGATAAGACATATTCTTAGAAAGGCGAAGCAGAAGCAGTTTGTGACGGGCGAAAACTTTACAGGACTTGAGGAATTTGAGGGAGGTGACTTGTTTGGCATGGTTAAAGACATTGGCCGAGACTTATGATGTATATACAGACCTGGCTGGAGTTGATAAGAATGGACAGGCTGTGTTGCTGCCGATTTCTCATTCAACATTTAACGCGCAGATTGAAGTGACAATTGATTTAGACGGTAATTTCAAGAATTCAAAAAAACTGGACAAGGGCAGTGATGTGGTAACGATCATTCCGGTCACGGAGGATTCGGCTGCAAGGAGCAGCGGCATTGCTCCGCATCCCTTGTGTGATAAGCTATGTTATATTGCAGGTGATTATACATTCTATACAGGTGACAATAAAGAAAAATATTATGAAGCATATATGGAACAGCTTCGGGACTGGGTAGAGTCGAATGATACACATCCTATGGCAAAGGCGGTATATCAATATCTGGGAAAGAAATCTTTGATACGCGATTTGGTAACAAACGCGGTCTTAGAGCTGGATGATGGGGACAAACTCACAGACCGTGTAAAAATTCAGGGTCTAGGGCAGACCGGGGCTAATGTAAGGTTTATCGTCTGGGGCAGTGATATGCCGCAGGAAGTTTGGAAAAATCAGGAGCTGTATAAAAAGTATGGCGAGTACTATCAGAAAAAGGCAGGAGAAAAACATCTGTGTTATTTGTCCGGAAAGATAGAATCCTGTTCAGATAAGCATCCGTCCAAGATACGAAACAGTGCTGATAAGGCGAAACTGATTTCGGGAAACGATGAATCCGGTTTTACTTACCGCGGGCGTTTTACGGCAAAGGAGCAGGCAGTTTCAGTCGGATATGATACATCTCAGAAAGCGCATAATGCGTTGCGATGGCTTATTCAGAAACAGGGGTATACGCGGGATGAGTCAGCAATTATCTGCTGGATGGTAAACAGGGATATGAAGGTTCCGGACATTTTGAAGGACTCTGTCAATGCTTACAGAGATATTGATGATTTCGACTTTGACAGTTTTGATGAAGACGAGAAACCGGTTGTAAATAGACATGATACCGGGAAAAATTTCGCACAACAGTTTAACAATGCGATAAATGGATATTTCAGTAAAATTAAAATGGATGACAAAATTGCAATCATAGCATTGGATGCGGCCACCACCGGGCGGCTTTCCGTTGTATATTATGATGAAATGGGCGGCAGACAATACACTGACGCAATTTTAAATTGGCAGCAGCATTGCAGGTGGCGCAGGACTGTAAGAATGGAGCAATCAGGGGATGACATACGCAGAGTCACCTGTGAGTGCACACCGGCACCTAGGGATATGGCGCTTGCGGCATTCGGCATAGAACGGTCTGGAAGGCTGGAAGCTGACAGCAAACTGATCAGGGCAACGGTGAAGAGACTGCTTCCATGTATTACCCAGATAGGAATAAGAATTCCGGCTGATATCATCAGGGCGGCGGCTCGGCGTGCATCTATGCCGCAGACGATGGTTGATTATGTATGGTACAATGACGTGCTGTGCGTTGTATGTGCGATGATACGATTTAACTATGAGGAGGAGAATATTACAATGGATAATTTCCTGAGTGACAACGTGAGCGATCGAAACGTTCTGTTTGGAAGACTACTGGCAGTATATGATTACATGGAGCAGCGCGCTATGTTTGAGTATGACGAGAATGGCAAAGTGAGAGACAGGCGGACTACGAATGCAAAGCGTTATTGGAATGCGTACAGCAGCAGACCAGCTAAAACAGCAAAGACGATCAAACAAAATTTGATTTCTTACGAAAAAAAACTCAGTGATTTTGAACTGAGAAAGTTTGAAGAATGGACGGGAGAGATCATGGTCTATCTGGCGGCAAATGGGTTTGATAATACGGCGCTTTCAGAATTATATTTACCGGGATATTATCAGCAGATGGAATATATGAAAAAAGAGTTTCAAAAAAAGAACGAGGAGGAATAGAAGATGAGTGAATTTACAAACAAAATCGATTTTGAAGTACTGGTTATGGTAAAAAATGCGAATCCGAACGGAGATCCGTTAAATGGAAACAGACCGCGTGAGACATATGATGGATTTGGTGAAATATCAGATGTATGTATTAAACGTAAGATCAGGAACAGGCTGCAGGATATGGGCGAGAATATTTTCGTACAGAGCGATGAGCGCTCGGACGACGGATGTAAGAGCCTTGCAGATAGGGCGAAAAATAATGAGATGATGCAAAAAGCATTAAAAGGCAAAGATAAAGATGCCTATGCAAAGGCGGCATGTGAGACATGGATGGATGTCCGCAGCTTTGGGCAGGTGTTTGCATTTAAGGATGACAGCGTGTCTGTGGGCGTGAGGGGACCGGTTTCTGTCCATTCTGCGTTTAGTGTACTGCCCATATCAATTGACAGTATGCAGATAACGAAAAGCGTTAACAGTGAAACGGTTAAAGAGGGAAAAAAGTCTTCAGATACAATGGGAATGAAACACAAAATATACTCGGCATTGTATATAGTTAAAGGCAGTATTAATCATCAACTTGCCGAAAAGACAGGGTTTAGCGATGAAGATGCCGAAAAGATCAAAGAGGCTTTACGCACGCTGTTTGTCAATGATAGTTCTTCAGCAAGACCTGATGGAAGTATGGAAGTGTGTAAAGTATATTGGTGGAGACACAATTGCCCTATGGGGCAATACTCCTCTGCAAAAGTTCACAGACTGATAACGGTTACCGCGAAAGTGGATGATCCAAAAGAGTTTGAGGACTACGATATAAAGGTTGATTCGTTACCGAATTTGGAACTGGAAGAGATAGAGGGTATTTAATCATGTATGCAGAAGAAGATTACCTGATGCTTTCGGGAATTCAGCATTTTGCATTTTGTAGAAGGCAGTGGGCATTGATACATATCGAACAGCAGTGGGCCGAAAACTATAGGACAACAGCAGGCGAATTAATGCATAAGAAAGCGCATGATGAGGGAGCTTTTGAAAAAAGGGGCAGTTTGTTGACTGTCCGGGGATTGCGTATTTGTTCACGAGAGCTTGGACTGAGCGGGCAGTGTGATGTCGTCGAATTTCATCAGGATGAAAATGGTATAGAATTATTCGGATATGATGGAAAATGGATTCCTGTGCCTGTCGAATATAAGCATGGAGAGCCTAAAGAATATAATGCAGATGAATTGCAGCTCTGCGCCCAGGCAATTTGTCTTGAAGAAATGTTTCAGACAGACATAATGGAAGGGTATTTATTTTACGGCGAAAGCAGACGGCGCAGCCATGTGGAATTTGCAGACAGCCTTCGGGAAGAAGTGAAAATGACAGTTAGAGAAATGCATGAATTATTTCAAAGAGGATATACACCCAATGTGAAACCTGCCAAGCGATGCAGGGCATGTTCGCTGGAAAACCTGTGTGTTCCGAAACTATGTAAGACAATGAAAGTCAGAAAATATATTGAACAAAATATTGCGGCAAAAGATTATGTATAATCACCTTTTGTGGTTATATCAGGAGTACGGATATGCGGAAATTATTAAACACTTTATATGTTATGACAGAGAGCTGTTATTTGACGCTTGACGGTGAAAACATTGTGATACAGGATGGAGAGAAAACACTTGGCAGATTTCCACTTCATACATTGGAGAACATCATATGCTTCACATATAAGGGAGCAAGCCCGGCGTTGATGGGTGCCTGTGCGGAGCGAAAGATTGGAATGAGTTTTTATTCTCCAAGGGGAGTATTTTTAGCAAGAGTTGTCGGAAAAGAATATGGAAATGTGTTACTTAGAAAGGAACAATACCGTATATCTGACGATGAGAACAAGAGCATTGTATATGCAAAAAATATGATAGTTGGTAAAGTTTTTAACGCCAGGTGGAGCATCGAGCGTACATTGCGTGATCATGCATATCGCGTTGATGCTGAAAGACTTAAATGCGTATCCAATATTCTATATGACACATTGCCAAAAATAGATGGAACAGGGCGGTTAGATGAACTTCGAGGTATAGAGGGCAAAGCTGCCATGCAGTATTTTTCGGTATTTAATGATATGATATTAAACCAGAAAGAGGATTTTAAATTTATTACAAGAAATCGCAGACCACCGCTGGACAATATCAATGCAATATTATCATTTGCCTATACGGTACTTGCAGGGGATTGTGCGAATGCGCTATCCAGTGTCGGATTGGATCCATATGTAGGATTTATGCACGGTGATAGGCCAGGGCGGACTTCTCTTGCACTTGATCTAATGGAAGAACTAAGACCGATTATGGCGGACAGGTTTGTTTTAACGTTAATCAACACGAAGGCGGTTCAAGCAAATCATTTTGAAAAGCAAAAGGATAGTGCAGTTCTCTTAAATGAAGATGGCAGGAAAGTTTTTTTTAATGCATGGCAGAATCATAAAAAGGAAAGCATAACACATCCGTATTTAAAAGAAAAAATAGAATGGGGATTGGTTCCCTATGTGCAGGCGCTTTTGCTTGCCAGAACTGTTCGGGGTGATATTGAAGAATATCCGCCGTTTTTATGGAAGTAGGTGTTTAAATGTTAGTGTTAATCACATATGATGTTTCTACCCAGAATGCCGCTGGAAAGGCGCGTCTTCGCAAAGTTGCTAAAGAGTGTGTTAATTACGGGCAGAGAGTTCAAAATTCTGTATTCGAATGTGTTTTGGATGCTTCACAGTTATTACTATTAAAGGATCGCCTTGTGTCATTAATTAATGAGAATGAGGATAGTCTGCGTTTTTATTATCTGGGAAATAATTACAAAACGAAGGTTGAACATTTTGGAAGTAAGACTTCTTATGATGCGGAAGGTATTTTGATGATATAGGCTGGTGCGAGACATAAGCTAACATGAAATGTCGGAAAGGTTCGCACCGTGAAAAATGGTGAAGCGTGGGAAATTTTGTGTTTGTATGGAACAAATATGCTTGCGGTTTGGTGAAATTACACAAATAGAGATTTATATGTCGTACAAAATATGTCTGTTTTAGTGTCGCTCCCCTCGCGGGAGCGTGGATTGAAATAAAGTGTAGGTAAGACACTTACGTCAGCGGGCTCAGTCGCTCCCCTCGCGGGAGCGTGGATTGAAATGTAAGAAACTCTACACTACACTTATCACACACAATAGTCGCTCCCCTCGCGGGAGCGTGGATTGAAATTACAAGGTTTATTATCCGGTATTCTTCTGGTATGCGTCGCTCCCCTCGCGGGAGCGTGGATTGAAATACAGATTGCATTGAGAGATGCAAATACGTACAATGGTCGCTCCCCTCGCGGGAGCGTGGATTGAAATCGGATTTTGCGGAGGGTCAGCCGTTTGTGGCAAGGTCGCTCCCCTCGCGGGAGCGTGGATTGAAATCATTTTCTGTTGCCTGGACCTTAACTTCATCTTTGTCGCTCCCCTCGCGGGAGCGTGGATTGAAATTCAATCAGTCTGCGCTTTGTGGCTCTGATAGAACGTCGCTCCCCTCGCGGGAGCGTGGATTGAAATAATGTGGCGCTTACAGAAACAAGAGTAACGCATACGGTCGCTCCCCTCGCGGGAGCGTGGATTGAAATCAGTTTGAAAAAGGAACCGCCAAAAGGATACTGGTCGCTCCCCTCGCGGGAGCGTGGATTGAAATTATAACAGGAGGGGAAATCATGCGTAGAGGAAATGTCGCTCCCCTCGCGGGAGCGTGGATTGAAATCCGTCTCATCCTTGTACGGGACTGCCCCAGATGCGTCGCTCCCCTCGCGGGAGCGTGGATTGAAATTGATCGGGCAGAAGCAATCAATAAGCTGATGGGAAGGTCGCTCCCCTCGCGGGAGCGTGGATTGAAATATCTGTATCTATCGCCCACCGAATCCAAATGCAAGTCGCTCCCCTCGCGGGAGCGTGGATTGAAATACGGTAAACTATTTCGGATCGCGGACAAAAGGAGTCGCTCCCCTCGCGGGAGCGTGGATTGAAATTCGCGTTCACGAATTTCAGGTAGATCGACGCGTCATTGTCGCTCCCCTCGCGGGAGCGTGGATTGAAATATAGGCTACTCCACGATTTCCCAATCATCAGCCAGGTCGCTCCCCTCGCGGGAGCGTGGATTGAAATATCAAGAAACATGGTGGCGTGGAATGTGCACATTGTCGCTCCCCTCGCGGGAGCGTGGATTGAAATAGTAGTTCCACATCTTTCTTCCCCTGTTTCTCCGTCGCTCCCCTCGCGGGAGCGTGGATTGAAATAGGTAACATCAAGAAAAATCGACTTTGTAACGGTCGCTCCCCTCGCGGGAGCGTGGATTGAAATTTTGAGGCGTTTGGCGCGGCAATCGGCGGATTCGCGTCGCTCCCCTCGCGGGAGCGTGGATTGAAATGATAAATCCTAACCCTCCTAAGAGGGCGCATCCGGTCGCTCCCCTCGCGGGAGCGTGGATTGAAATCGATTATGATTTATACCACGGGCGGTAAACTTGGGTCGCTCCCCTCGCGGGAGCGTGGATTGAAATTGCGACAAATGATAATTGCGATTATTGGTTTGATTGTCGCTCCCCTCGCGGGAGCGTGGATTGAAATGTAATGCATATAAGAGGAAGCATCACGGTAGTAGTCGCTCCCCTCGCGGGAGCGTGGATTGAAATTGTCACATAGCCTTTGTCTAACCAAACTTGTGGCGTCGCTCCCCTCGCGGGAGCGTGGATTGAAATCTGCATGTTCTTGTCCTCACTCAGAACGAACCCTGTCGCTCCCCTCGCGGGAGCGTGGATTGAAATCATCACGTTTCATCCTCCAATCACTACCATAACGTCGCTCCCCTCGCGGGAGCGTGGATTGAAATCACGCATTCAACTGACAGAACGCGATTGTCTTTTGTCGCTCCCCTCGCGGGAGCGTGGATTGAAATATGTAAATAAAAAAAGAGAGGGATGTTACGATGGTCGCTCCCCTCGCGGGAGCGTGGATTGAAATCGATAAAAATGGGACAACAGAAAGCGGGATAAAGGTCGCTCCCCTCGCGGGAGCGTGGATTGAAATTCATTGCGTAGTAAGACAGCCGAAGAAATTTTGAGTCGCTCCCCTCGCGGGAGCGTGGATTGAAATTTTCTGGACAACGGAAAGACCGAGCGGGAATGCATGTCGCTCCCCTCGCGGGAGCGTGGATTGAAATTACTAATGGTGGTTTTGTAGGTCTTTCTGGCGCGTCGCTCCCCTCGCGGGAGCGTGGATTGAAATCTTTTCTGTCGAATTATCGTGATAATTTAACTGAGTCGCTCCCCTCGCGGGAGCGTGGATTGAAATCATAGAAGATATCTGCGCCAAAATAGTAGATCTGGTCGCTCCCCTCGCGGGAGCGTGGATTGAAATTACGACAGCCTCAAAGCAGGCAAAGAAAGTTGTGTCGCTCCCCTCGCGGGAGCGTGGATTGAAATAGACAATGACCCGCGAGATTGAGAAGATGGGGAAGCGTCGCTCCCCTCGCGGGAGCGTGGATTGAAATCTACCTGCTTGCGTTTTTGGGACGGGAACAAATTGTCGCTCCCCTCGCGGGAGCGTGGATTGAAATTGTTTTTTGCGGTATCCGGTAAAGTTATTGCCGCGTCGCTCCCCTCGCGGGAGCGTGGATTGAAATATCAATGCGCGATATCCTTTACGCGCTCCCCACCGTCGCTCCCCTCGCGGGAGCGTGGATTGAAATTAAATACGTAGCTGAATACTTAGCTGAAGAATTAGGTCGCTCCCCTTGCGGGAGCGTGG
>DLAA01000017.1:90567-131229 GCA_002493835.1 Lachnospiraceae bacterium UBA7060
CCTTGCGGGAGCGTGGATTGAAATCCAATTTATTATAAAAAATACTGTTAAGTGTTGCGTCGCTCCCCTTGCGGGAGCGTGGATTGAAATTGGAAGGGCACTATCAAGCAAATAAATGTGGACCCGTCGCTCCCCTTGCGGGAGCGTGGATTGAAATTGTAATGGCGGAATATGAGAAAAAAGTACGCAATGTCGCTCCCCTTGCGGGAGCGTGGATTGAAATTTGACCTCAATCTCCACTGGGACGAACAGCCCCGTGTCGCTCCCCTTGCGGGAGCGTGGATTGAAATGGAATTGGCCATAATCAACACAGGGCAGGATATGGTCGCTCCCCTCGCGGGAGCGTGGATTGAAATATTTGTAAATCGCTGTTTATCTCTGTATCCACCCCCATTTCCGGATACAAGCTGCCCATCCGCCTCGATCCAGCTTAAAAGAACGACAAAAAGACCTCATACTCATATATGAAGCGGTTGGAGACTTTTGCGTCGTTCGCTTACGCTACTCCTTAAAAATATGGAAAACAGGATAAGGGGGTCTTACTCACGCCGCTTTTGCTCTGTTCGGTCAGCATAGCTGACAGACCTTCGGCACCTGCAGGCAGGCACCTCACCCGCTCACTCATTTCATTCATTCGGGGCCCTTACTGCGAATCTCCACTTTGTTCCGATTTTTGCCCTCCGGGTCCTGACTCGTCGGCTGCGCCGTCGAATGAGCCGTGATAAGCAGACGTCAAGAAAATCTCTGCCATTGATCCCCATGTTATCCGCGCCTTCCCATAAAACATGGGAACAGATTGTATTTTAGAGGGAAAGTTTGTATAATATAAATAAGAGTTTGCATATCAAATTGACAGGAAGGGTGTGGATCATATGGTAACGACAGAATCTGTAACAATAAATGTCCCGGTAGGAATGTCGAAATATTTGACACCTGTGAACGCAGAAACGGAGCTTGTCAGAAATGCGCTTTTGCTGTATCCATATATATTAAATCAGACCATTTCACATGGAAACGCTGCTGAGATTTTAGGAATCAGAAAATCTGAGTTAATTGATATTTATGATAAGCTGGGGTATTCGTATTTAGATACGACGATGGATGAACTTGATGCAGAACTGGAGACTTTTAGGCAACTGAAAAAAAGGGAGACAGCGGAATGATTGTTGTATCAGATACCACTCCATTGATATCACTTCTGAAGATAGACCGTATGGGGTTACTTGAAAAATTATTTGGACAGGTTTTGATACCAAAGGCAGTATTTGATGAACTGACGGCAAATGAAAAATTCCAGCTTGAAGCAGACCAGATCAGGGAAAAACAGTTTGTTATAGTTAAGGCGGTACGGAGTCTGGAATCTGCCAGTATCCTAAAAAGAGCAGCCGGACTTGACTAGGGAGAGAGTGAAGCCATTATTCTGACTGATGAAATGAAAGCGGATATGTTGCTGATGGATGAGGCAAAGGGGCGGGCGGTATCGCTACAAATGGGAATTAAGATTATGGGAACGATAGGCATACTTATGGCTGTTTATGAGGAGGGATGCCTGACGGCAGAAGAAATAAGGAAGTGCATTGACGGCTTACAAAGAGCCGGAAGACATATTAGCCAGAAACATTATCAAATGCTGCTGGACAGGCTGGGTGATTGATTTGACAGGAAATGTGAATGGGTAGAAATGGCTGTTTCTATGATTGTATCTTAAAGAGGGATTTTAACGGCAATATAGCAGTACAGGGGTGTATGGGGCATATGAAAACCATGCATCTTTTTTATTTATATAAAGAATGAACTGCAGGAAGTCTTTCCCATGCCGTCGCCAGCCTTGACAACCGTATCCCTGCAATGGAATACCGGCGCCGCCGACGGTGGGGAACTCAGGAATAGACAGAAATACCGCACCGCCCGGCCCATAGCAGTGTATCATTGCAGTGATACGCTTCTCAAGGCCAGGTCATTGCCGTGGCAATGGTGACTGGGTTTTTTGCCTCAGGCTCCGAATCTTGGAATAGGCAGAAGGATTTGGCAGTTTTTCGGTGTTCTCCTCCCGTGGGGTCTGCGTCAGTCTTCCGGTGCATATAAAAGATGGTGAAATCGTTCGCTGACACTCACTCACGCTTACGCACAAAAGAGGGGGCAGGATATTATCAGCAGGATATCTTTCAAAACAGGAAGGTGTTACATGTACGAAGATAAGAAAAAATAAGAACCGCACGGCGGTTCCGATAATTTTGGTGAAATATAAACAAAACATAAATGAAAGAGAGGAATGTGATAATGAAAAACTTAAGAAACTTTGGTGTGGTAACAGGACGGCTTTCAAAGGGGCTGACAGTCAATAACAACAGGGACGGTTCCAGAAAAATCCGCCTCATCATCGCGGCACAGGACAACTATGTGGACAGGGATGGCAAAAGAAACTCCCAGTTTATTGAGCTGGAGGCGTTCATCCCGGCATCACAGGAAACCAACGGTGCGTATGAATATCTGGATTGCGGCGATATGGTCAGCGTAGGCTACTCTGTCCGAAACAACAACTATAAGGACAAGAACGGCAGGGCAGTCTATAGTCAGGTGCTCATGGCGG
This sequence comes from Lachnospiraceae bacterium UBA7060, assembly GCA_002493835.1. Taxonomy (GTDB): domain Bacteria; phylum Bacillota; class Clostridia; order Lachnospirales; family Lachnospiraceae; genus UBA3282. The sequence goes on from DLAA01000017.1 coordinate 93,158, forward strand.
AGGAAGCCATCCTGTTGGAAAGCAGGGCATCCAAAGAGGCGAGGATTGCGGCGAAAGAGGCAGCTTCATAAAACTGTTTTTCCCATGGACGAATTCTTGCACTCCTGTCCTTTATGTGGTATGCTCCCGTTTTCAACACTTAAAACAGTTAATAAAGCCGAAATCCCTTGTAAAATAGAGGGTACTGAAAAAGTCTGATTCTTTATGAAAAGAATCGGGCTTTTTTAGGTATGACGGGCATGCCTGTGTTCTGTGGTGAAAGTCCACATAGGCGTAGCTACCGACGAACTTTATAGCGACTCTCAAGGTTTGCATCGTGAGGTGCAGGCGAGAAGAAGAGATAGCGAAATTGTAGCCCTACGGACAGAAACCCGATAATAAGGCGTTTATGGTGGGTAAGTTAGCCTGAGATAGCGAAGCCCTAAAGGTAGCCGTAACCCATAGGCATAAATCGGGAGGGTAGACGAGGAAAGAACACGGACTTATCCCGTGAGGTCTCACAGGCGGTCTCATCAGCCGTAGTAACAACGAACTGTGAGAAGTCAGCAGAAGCCATAGTAGGCAATCTTTGGAAACAGAAGGAGACCGAAGGGCTGAACAATGTAACCGTGCAGACGAATGTATGTACCAGTGGGTATCTGACAGCGGATGTAGGCGAAATGTATATGAGCCGTAAACGCATAACATAGGAGTTACCACAGGGAGCGGAAAGGAGCGGAGCACACAGAGTATGTCGGAGATGTTGGAAAAGATACTGGACAAAAAGAACATGAATGAAGCGTATAAGAAAGTCTGCGCCAATAAAGGCGCAGGCGGCGTTGACGGCATGGAGATAGAGGGACTTGACGGATATATCCGCGGGAACTGGGACAGTATCAGAGAGCAGATTAGAGAAAGAAGTTACAAGCCCCAACCAGTCAGACGGGTAGAAATACCCAAACCGAACGGAAGCAAAAGGGAACTCGGGATACCCACGGTGACTTCATACTGCACACCTCCCAACGTTGTTTTGGAATGCTGCCTCCGGCTATCATGAAGGCAGCCGGTTTATCGGAAAAAATATCATGTGTAAAGAGCTTTTATGTATTCCAGGTTGGAATCATCGATCAGGACTTCCCATGGCCAGCCCTGATGCTGCTTCCTTGCGGGAATCTTACCGGCAGATATACCGTAGTAGACCCTGTCGGCGGATATGCCGAGCAGCCCTGCAGCCTCAGCGACAGATATGCCCTGTCGGTTTCTTTCATAGGGGCCGGAAATATCATATTTATAACGGATCCAGCGAACCCCGGCATATGTGAAGGGTTTTCCTTCCGGGGTAACGTGTCCATCCTGGTTTAACCGGTCCGCAATCCCGGAATCATCCAGGGCCTGGGCCAGTTCACGGATTCTGGAAACGGTACTGTCTGTGTGCCGCCTGCGGTCGCCATAGGGAAGGTTCTTTTTTAAGGAAAGCTGTTCGCATTTCCCACTGCGGAACCGGATGCCTACCCAAAAATCAGGGCATCGTTTTTCTGCCAGGACAGTGATATCGTCCACCAGGATACGGATGACGCGTTTCTTTTCTTTTGGTGTAGAAGTTGGTGCATTCCAGATCTCCGGGATCTTCTGTGCGAGGTTCAGGATGTCCTGTTCTTCTTTTTCGGAAGGAACCCAGGCTTTTTTGGAACTGTATATGGCATAATCCTGTTTTGCTTTTTCCAGTTCTTTGAGCTTCTGGTCCCAATTGGACTCCAGGGAGCGGACAACCAGCCTGTTTTCCGGGTCTGCGAGCATGAACTGCCGCTCTGCGCGGTCAGCTTCATACTGTGCACGTTCGATAGAGAGGAGCCATTGCTTATCCGACATCCTGTCCGCATCATTTATGCTGTGCATGACTTTCAGGGAGAGCTCCAGTTCTGAGGGCTTCATGATAGCGAGGATCCTTTCGGAGACTGCCTGGTCAAGGGTTTCGGCAGGGACAGAGGAACAGGTTGCCTTGTTGCCATGCTCCCAGCGGCCGATGCATTCATATAAAGGACGTATGCCGCCGGTTCCCGTGTAACGGACTGACATGCGGCGGCCGCATTTCCCACAGAGAAGGACTCCTGTAAGGAGGGCAGCCCCCTCACGCGCCGGGCCGCAGCGCTCTATATTCGTCTGATTGGAGGCAAGGCGTTTCTGGTTTTCCTCGAATTCTTCCCAGGAGATATAAGCCTGGTGATGATCGGGGAGGAATACTTTCCAGTCTTCTTTGTTTGGAAGACGGACGGGGTGGTGTTCGAAATGCCCGTCGGAGTCAATGGTTTTATTATCACGATAACGCCCATACACATACGCCCCGGCATAAGCAGGATTGTGGATGACGCCAAGGACGCGGCTGTGGGTCAGCGTCCCCCATGTGACCTTTCCATCCCATGCGCCTCCATAAGCGCGCCTGGGGAAAGAAAGATTATTTTCGGCGAAATACCGGACAACACCGTAGGCACTTCCAGAAGTGCGGAATGTCTGGAACAGAGTGGAGAGGGCATGCTGTACCTCTTCATCGGGATCCATGATGGTCCTGCCGCTGGTGTCATAGATATAGCCAACAGGCAGCGGGAAGCGCAGTTCTCCCCTGGAAGCGGCGTTTTCCTTCCCACCGATCATACGGGCATGGAGGAAGTGGAGTTCCGCTTCGCCCATGGTGCCCTTCAGGCCGATCAGGAGCCGGTCGTTAAAGTCAGACATGTCGTAGATGCCGTCTTCGTCGATCACGAGGGTGCCGAACAGCCCGCAAAGCTCAAGGAGCTTCATGAGGTCGGCTGATGACCGGGCAAGGCGTGAGATCTCCAGTCCGAGCACTGCGCCGACTTCGCCCAGTGATACGCTTGTCACGAGCTGGGCAAAGCCCGGGCGCTTGGAACGTCCGGAACCGGATATGCCCAGATCCCCGTCGACCACGCGGATGTGTTCTTCCGGCCAGCCAAGCGATAACGCCCTTTCCCTGAGGGCGTACTGCCTCTGGGTGCTCTCCTGGTTGAACCGTACCTGGGCCATCGTTGACTGGCGGACATAGACCAGGGCTTCCCGGTTCAGGTGTTCCGCCCGCACTTTGGACAGGACCTGCAGGTTCTGCTTCATTTTCATCCTCCTTTCCAGCTGAAAAGAAGGAGATAAACAGGATTGAAAGTGCTGATATGAGTTCTTGTGCAAGACGGGAGTCATTGCCGGTCAGATACATGAGAGTTGCTTCCATTAGGGCCTCCTCCTTTCAGGCTAAAGGTCAATCTCTCTGCGCCGGAACAGTTCCAGGTTAATGCAGCTGAGCTCTGCAAGCAGTCCTGTGATGTCCTCATAATCTTTGATACACTGGGAAACTTTGTCTTTATAAAATTTCGGGACAGAATCCAGCTGGGTCTTCCCATTGTAATAAGAAGAAAGGTACAGGCTCTGGTGGCCTTCGCCATTGGCACATCTGCAGTTAGGCTTGCCGCATTTGATGGATCTGGTGATCAGGGAAGCCCTTATGACATGGGCCGGGTCCGGCATCATGTCAAGGAGTTCCTGACGGCGGGCTTTGAGAGTGTCAGTGGTTGCTGATTTATAAGGTCTGCTATTCTTATTAGTAGTATTCATGATAAGATTATACCACAGGGAGAAGAAAATGTCTACACTGTGGTAATGGAAATTTACGCATTTCTACAGCAGTCTGGCAAGTTCAAGGAGAGCTTTTACTGTATCAGCATCAAAATAGCTTTCGGAGAAAGCATTCTGCCCGGTATCGGTAATCCAGGACTCCGGGACGGAGAAGATATCATCCTCAGAACGGAGCGAGTAGCGGCGCTGCCCGTCCACTTTCCTGATTTTCAGGATAGGGAAACTCTGCCCATAGAGTGGATGGTAGGGATGGAGGATTGTTGCTGTTCCCAAATCCCTGCTGTGATCAAGTGCTTTTTGCTGTTGCCGTGCCAACAGTCATGGACAGGGTAATCCAGCAGGGGATAGCACAGGTAATCAGCCCGATGTGCGAGCCTTTGTTTTCGGATAACAGTTATGGATTCCGATCGAACAGGAGTTGTGAAATGGCAGTCAGGGAAATGCTGGTATACCTAAATGAGGGATATGAGTGGATAGTGGATATTGATTTGGAAAAATTTTTCGATAGCGTACCACAGGACAAACTGATGAGCCTTGTACACAACATCATAAATGATGGAGACACGGAATCACTGATACGGAAATATCTGAAAGCAGGAGTGATGGTACAGGGCAGATATGAGAACCCCCTCCCTGCCATCGCCATTCGTACCTTGTCAATTACCTGTTCTACCATCATACTGCCTCCTTTTTTATTTCAGTATACAGTATAATAAGACCCCCGTTGATTAGACATGTTGGAGCATGTGCTTATTCTTGCATCATGATACCTAATATGCTATATTAAACATAGGCAAAGGGAAAGCCATAGAAGCGGCTACCCTCAATAGATATTTAGCTTTAACCTCTTATGAGGTCAGCCGTCACTATTTCCGGTAGTGGCGGCTATTTTCTTCCCTGTAAAATCTGATAAACCAGATTTATCAGGGCGACAATGAATGTACAAAACAAGAAAAAATCCTGATATGTAATCATTGGCAGCCCTCCTTTCTTCCGTCCGGAGGGTAGCCCCTCCGTGATGGAGGGCAGCCGCCTTGGCTCTATGACTTTCCCATGCTTAAAACTATGGCACACCTTCCTTTGTCGGGCAATATGCTGTTTGCTGCTTACTGTCCTGCTGCCCGTCCCAATACATCGCCCCATTTCAGTATACCAAAGGAGGCAACTCCTTACTTAACAATAATGGACATAATGCTATCCATGTTGTATATACCTATCCACTTCTCTTTTTTGATAATGATAAAGCATTTTCCGTCATACTTATAATCATTCCATTCCTTTTTCTTCCACTTCACAACACAACCATTTTTAAAAACAATTTTGATCATTATAAATTCCTTTCTCTGTTTTTATGAGTACAGCTCTCTAAAAATATTTATATTAGTTAGATAAACAGCGATTTACAAGTCGTTCCCCTCGCGGGAGCGTGAATCATCTAAGTGTATGAATTGAAGCTTAAGCTGTAGTAGAATGTTTTATGTGGTGAGAATTTATATGCTAATAAGAGTATGTAATACTTAAAACATTTGTTTAAGCTATGAGAAGATGCAAGGGAAGCTATGTAATATGATGTAGAAGGCATCGGTTATACAATTATCATGGTTAATATACATAGGGAATGGTATAATATGTGGACAGATATTAATCAATATATCAAGGAGAGAAAGGGCATGAGAGGATCATTTTTCTTAGGGCGCATCACACGCCAAAATTTGAAGTGAGAGAATTGAATTTGGGGAACTAGGTGCGGATGCCGTGATTGAGTGCGTGGGTAATCCCAAAGCGGTGGCACAGGCCATAGACGCGGCAGGGTTTGGCGCAACAGTTCTGATTTTCAGTGTGCCGCCTGTGGGCGCGGAAGTGGGATTGCCGTTGATGGATGTATATAAAAAGGAGCTTCATATCGTCGGTTCCATGATTAATCCTGATACGCACCAGAGGGCAGTTGATTTGATCAATGCTAAACGGCTGGAAATCAAAAAGCTGATTTCTCATGTATTCGACATAGAACATTTGTAACAGGCGATTCAGTGCCAGATGGGGAGTGAGTCGGTTAAGGTTATTGTAAAATCTGAAATATCATAAGTAGAAAATTTTGCACAAAAAGATAAGAATAGTGTTATAATATATAGAAAAAAAGGAGGGTATAGCAATGGTAAATCGTTTTGTATTGAATGGGATTTCTTATCACGGAGCAGGTGCGATCAAAGAGATTCCGGGAATTGTTAAGAGTAAAGGATTTAAAAAGGCATTTGTGGCATCGGACCCGGATCTGGTGAAGTTTGGGGTGACTGCCAAGGTGACAGAACTGCTGGATGCGGAAAATCTGGCATATGAGATTTACTCTGATATCAAGCCGAACCCGACCATCGAGAATGTAAAAGCGGGTGTAGCAGCGTACAAGGCGTCGGGTGCAGACTACATGATCACCATTGGAGGCGGCTCTTCCATGGACACTGGAAAGGCGATCGGTATCATCATCAATAATCCGGAGTTTGAGGATGTGCGTTCCTTGGAGGGGGTGGCACCGACAAAGAATAAGACAGTGTACACGATTGCTGTTCCGACGACCGCAGGTACTGCGGCGGAAGCGACCATCAATTACGTTATTACGGACGTGGAGAAGAAGAGAAAGTTCGTGTGTGTGGACGTCAATGACATTCCCGACATTGCGATTGTGGATCCCGAGATGATGTCCAGTATGCCGAAAGGATTGACAGCGGCGACAGGTATGGACGCGCTGACACATGCTATTGAGGGATATACAACCAAGGCGGCGTGGAGATTGGCTGACTGTCTAAATCTGGAAGCGATCAGACTGATTGCAGAAAACCTTCGTGATGCGGTGAACAATACGCCAGAAGGCCGTGAAGGAATGGCGCTCGGACAGTTTGTGACAGGTATGGCATTTTCCAATGTGGGGCTCGGCATCGCACATTCTATGGCGCATACGCTGGGTGCAGTTTATGATACGCCACATGGTGTGGCTTGTGCGATGATGCTCCCGATTGTCATGGAGTACAATGCTGAAATGACAGGTGAGAAGTTCAAGGATATCGCTGAGGCAATGGGCGTAGATACGACGGGAATGTCTCAGGAAGAGTACCGCAAAGCAGCAATAGCTGCAGTGCGTCAGTTGTCGGAGGACGTAGGTATCCCGGCTAAGCTGGAGGCATTGAAAGAGGAAGATTTGGATTTCCTTGCAGAGTCAGCGTTTGCGGATGCTTGCTGCCCGGGTAACCCGAAGGACACGAATGTGGAGGATCTGAAGGAGCTGTTCCGCAAGTTAATGTAGCTGATAAATGCGTATAGCAGTCACCATCAATAGTACAAGAATAGCAGAAGTGGAACAAGCTAAATAAGTTAAATGCAGGGTCAGGAATCTGAAAGTCAGGTTTTTGACCCTATTTTTAGTAAACCAACCGGGACTTCCTAGAAAGTCTCGTTTTTTAATGGAAATCCTAAAAAATTGCCTAAAACCTGAAGAAATTGCCCTTTCTTTTTTCGACATTGTAGGATAGAATGGAAACAGTCAATGTACTTTTTGCACTATTTATTCTGTTCTTTTTGCCCGAAAATATACAAAATAGCGATTCGGGAAACAAATTCAAACAAGGGAGGATACTAGATGAGAGCAAAGACAAAACGAATGCTGGCGGGGATGCTTTCTGCAGCTATGTTGCTATCTAACATGTTCTATGGTGACGGTAGTCTGACAGTTCACGCCTCGTCTCAGAACGACATTGCGGTACAGGAACAGCAGATTTCAGAAAACGTGAGGGGGGGGGGTAGAAACGGATGAAGCTTCAGAAGAAGCTTTAGAGAATGACGGTATTTCTACAGAGAAAACTCCCTCTAATGAAAATGAATCAGAAGGTATGAAACCTTCTGTAGAAGATGGGGAGGGCGCTTCTTTAGGTAGTGAGTCTTCGGAAGGAATAGAAGGCTCGGAAGCAGGTGCTCCTTCAGGAGAAACAGAAGGTTCAGAGGAAGGCAGTTCCCCGGGAGCGGCAGATATCCCAGGAGAAGGCAGTTCGTCAGAAGGAACGGAAGGCTCGGGGGAAGATAAATCCCCGGAAGATACGCTGCCTCCGACAGAGGATGCGCCTGCAACTGATGAGGAAATTCCAAAAGAAGAGGATACGGAGTGCACACATCAGGAAATTCGCTATGTTTCCAAAAAAGATGGCACTCATGAGATAGTCTGCGAAAAGTGCGAAGTAACATTGAAAACGGAAAAATGTACATATGAAGACGAAGAAACAGTGTCCGGCAATACGACGGTGACGGTCAGTGTTTGTAAGTATTGCGGATATATTTTGGAAGAATCTGAGGAGGAAGAGGAAAGCCCTGCTCCGGATGCAGATGTAGTTGAGCGGGCTTCAGAGCATAAGAGAATTGCTTATTTTTCCTTTGACGATGATACGGATGGATTTGCTGGGGAAGGGGCGAAGGCTGAAAAGCAGGGGAGTCCCAGCCTTTCTAGTGATGGATGGAAGGGGAAGGCGCTGCAGCTTTCCGGGAGTCAGTATTTGGCGGTAAAAGCAGATGATGGCAGCAGCCTTTTGAATGGTTTGGAAGGTATTACTGTTTCTTATTTTAGTAAGGCTACAGGGGGCAGCGGATGGAGTTTTTATGCTGCACCGACGGATGCCAAGCCTGATAATAATAATACAACCAACGGCGAAAACTATTTGGGCATTTTAGATAAGAAAGACAGTGTAACAGCGGAGAAATATATTGGACATAGGAATCAGGCTACATCCTGTAATGCCGCAGCAAGTGGTCTGTCCAATGAATGGCGGCATGTGGCCGTGTCTTTTGACACCACAGGTATTCAGGTTTATATTAATGGGGAATTAAAGGTAAAGAGTAAGGAAACTAATTCAAGCATAGCGGATATGCTTGGGACCTCAGGTATTTTGCAGATTGGGAAGGCACAGTGGGGCGACGGAGAATATTACGAAGGTCTGATTGATGAATTTTCCATCTACGACTATGCCATGTCCGCAGATGAAATAAGTGCTTTATACAAAGAAAACTTTGAGGACGATGATGTACCGGGGTCAGATCGTAAAATGCTGGCGCGTTATACGTTTAAGGATATTGCATCGGCCAACAGCATTACGGATGGCACGGCGGTTTCCACGGGAGCGACGGTGCCCAATACGTCCACTGATACAAAGGGAAGCTACGACGCCAAGGTAGTAAACGATGGCGCGGAGCTTTATGAGGATGGCAGCGCCTTGCTGTTACCAGGCAGCGCTAATAACAGTAATCCTGCATATGTGGAAGTACCAAGTGAGATGTTTCTGGATCCGAATAATGACAATAGGATGATAGACACCCTGACAGTCAATATTTGGATGAAAAATATATCATCTGCAAATGATTGGGTAGGCGTCTATGTCGGTACAGATGCATCGAAGAATACTGCTAATACAAGCAGGCCTTTGAATTATCTGCTTTTGAATCCCAGAAAAGGAGATAAGTTCAAAGCGACAATGACCCGCAATTACGATATCAGAAGCGATCCGTATAGCGGGGAGCAAACGATAACCGAGGGCGCTACCGCAAGTGCCTGGCAGATGTACACGGTGGTTGTGGGTACGAATACGATGACGACCTATCTGGACGGTCAGAAGGTCAACAGCCAGAGACACAGTATGAAGATGTCCGAATGGATTGACGGGACAAGCGTGGTGCCGGATATTCTCGCCTATATCGGTAAGGGGGGATATACAACAGACGCCCTCTGGAACGGTGCGGTGAAAGAGTGCTCTTTCTACAATTACCAGCTTACGGCGGACGAGATCGATCAGCTCTTTCAGGAAGGGTTGAAGACGGATGAGCCTGTAGATCCTAAGATGTTGGCACATTATACCTTTGATGATATTGCGGATTATGCTGAGAATGCTTCTCTGATAGAGAAAGGCGGCAAGGTGTCCGCTGGAGCTGTTGTGCCTAACACTTCTACAGATACGAAGAATGATCAGAGCTACAATGCGAAGATCGTCGGTGACGGTGCTTTATTGCGCGCGGGTGGTGTAGGTCTGGAACTGCCGGGAGGACAAAAGGGCAATAGGAGTACTGCCTATGTAGAACTTCCCGCGGAAATGTTCACAGATAACAATGGAATAATGCGGGATACGCTTTCTATCAATATCTGGATGCAGAATATTTCAGGGGCGGGAGACTGGACCGGAGTCTATGTGGGCACAGATCCTGCACAGAACCAGAATGATGTTCCGCTTAACTACTTGCTGTTAAATCCAAGAAAAGATAATCAGTTTAAGGTGGCAATGACCCACAATACGGCAAAAACAGGTGCTCCATACAATGGGGAAGACTTGAATGTCAGCGGGACGACAGACGACTGGTGGCAGATGTATACGGTTGTCGTAAATGGAAATTTTGTGACGACTTATCTTGACGGGAAGAAGCTGACGACTGTTCCACATACCATGAAGATGTCCGAGTGGACGGACGGAACAAATGAGAATAGTACACCTAAATTGATGGCTTCCATCGGTGCGGGCGGTTATCTGGATGATGCCAGATGGCGTGGCGCAGTAAAAGAATGTTCGATTTATAACTATGAGCTGACACAGAATGAGATTACTGATTTGTACAATGACATTCATAAGGAAGATGCGAGTACTGAAGCGCTTGTAAAGGCGACAAGCGTATCAACGGACTTCCTGAGTGCGGAAAATAGTGCAACTATTAATTTTGGAGAAACATATGAATTGCCATCGAAGACGACAGTTGCGTTGTCTGACGGGAGTTCTAATAACGCTTATGTTGCTTGGTATGATCAGAATGGCAACAAGGTGACTGATACCTCCCTGCTGGAAGCGGGCACTTACAATTTAACAGGAAAGCTGGAGAATTATTTCCCGGCTCCGTTTATTGAGGAGCGTGCTGACCCGCAAGTTTATTATGACGAGACGAGCAAAAAATATTACTTTACTTCCTCTTGGCCAGCATATGGTACAATAGACAGCGGTTATGATAAGATAGTGATTCGTCAGTCGGATACGTTGGTTGGGCTGGCGAATGCCGAAGAACATACGATTTGGACGGCACCTGGGGACAGATATACGGGCAAATATCATATATGGGCACCTGAATTACACCATATTGGCTCGAAGTGGTACTGTTATTTTGCTGGTACGCTGAGCGGAGATTGGGATATCCGTCCACGTGTGCTGGTTTGCGATGACAGTAAGGATATTACAAAAGGGGAGAACTGGACGGAACATGAGCGGTTTATGAATAAAGACGGCGCAGAAGCAGGCGTTTCCGATGCGTTCTCTTTGGATATGACGCACTTTGAAAATAACGGAAAACATTATGTTATATGGGCATATAAATCCCCAGGCTCCATGTTGCTCATGGGAGAAGTAAATCCGGATGATCCGACAAAGCTGATTGGGGATCCGATGGTTTTAACCTATCCGGAGTATGCATGGGAATGTGCCGGGAATGAGAATGTTGATGAAGGTCCGGCGGTGCTGAAGAAAGATGGTCGTGTTTATGTGGCTTTTTCAGCGGCGGCCACCGGTGATATGTACTGCATGGGCATGATCAGTGCTTCGGCCGATTCCGATTTGATGGATATTACAAATTGGGAAAAGTGCCCGACGCCGGTACTGCAGACCAAAGATTTGCAGGGACAATATGGCCCTGGTCATAATTCTTTTACGGTAGATGAGGACGGCAATGCTATCCTTGTGTATCATGCAAGAGATGAGAAATGTCATACCAATCAATGTGGATATTCCAATGGGAATTCTCTGTATGACCCTTGTAGAGATGCAATGCTGGCATACGTGAGATATGCGGCGGATGGCACACCAGTCTTTAACAGTACGGCGGATAAAGAGCTTGCAGGTCTTGATACGAGCCAATTGAAATATACGCTGACTGTGGAAACAATGACAGAGGCTGTTCCTGTTGCAAATTACGCGCTCGCAGTGGATGCAAAAGATTCTGTCGGCACCCATGAGGGCACGCTGCATGGGGAAAAGGCGGGTTTTGATAATGGATTGATTATTTCCGGTACGGAGACAGGAAATCTTGCGAATTATCTGGATATAAGTGATAATGCTGATTTGTTGTCCGGTCTTGAGAATGCCAAAGGCATCACAATCACCGCTTGGGTGAGAAATGATACTGAGAATACAAACAACAACAACCGGCCAACTATCTTTTCGATAGGACATGATGAAAAGAATTATTTTGCGTTCAGCACAGGTAATTGGGCGAAGGCAAGAGCTTCATTCTATATGAATGGTACAGAGGTAGGGGATTCTGCCGGATTAACTCGTATTCAGTATAATACATCCGGAATGCAGGATTCCATACGGGGAGACTGGTATCCAGTTGCCATTACCATGACTGATCGGTCTTCTGAAAGTAAATCAGAGACAAGGGTGCGCTACTACATGAATGATAAACTGCTGTGTACGGTCGATACCCCTGCTTCACTCAAAGATCTGGGAGGCCTTGAGCAGTTTTATATTGGCGGCGGCAATGGTGATTATCATGATATGTATGGAGGCATCCGCAATGTAACAATTTATGATAAAGTATTGCCCGGCGATTTAATAACAAAATACGATGTGGATTATCTTGTAGATAATCTTGCGCTCATAGTGGGAGCGGATTTGGAGACTCATACCATTGAGACGGGTGATTCTTTGGAACTGCCTTTAACAGGACATCCAGGTGTGACTTATACGTGGAAGAGTAGTGATACAAGTATTATGGGAGACGATGGTACGATAACGCCTTCTGATACAGAGAGATCGCTGACACTTACGGCAACTATCAAAACCACGCTGGACAGTGACTACGAAGAGACTGTCACATTTCCTGTTACAGTGTTAGATAAGTATTCTTATTGGCTTGCAGAAGTATATAAAACCTTGACAATCAAAAATATAAATGATGTGAGGGGTAGTCTGTACCTTCCTTTAGAAAGCACTGAGTTTCCAGAGGTAAAGATTTCATGGAAATCTGGGAATCCTGCTATTATTTCTGACGAGGAAAAGAACGGTATTGCACCAGGTATTGTGACTCGTCCGAGTGAGGATACGGATGTAAAGCTGACTGCGACAATAAGCGTAGGTGAGGGCATAAATCTCAAGACAAGAACAAAAGAGTTTACTGCCAAGGTGAAGCAAAAAGCACAGGTGGGCGAATTTACGGATTATATGTTCGCTTATTTTACTGGTGAAGGTACAAAGACTGGCGAGCAAATGTATTTTGCAGACAGCCGGGACGGTCGGAACTGGACCGCATTAAATGACGGTGAACCGGTCATCACCTCACAGATGGGTGAAAAAGGTTTGCGTGATCCGTTTATCATGCGCTCCCATGAAGGAGATAAGTTCTACTTAATAGCAACAGATCTTTGGATTGCGGGTGGTACGTCTTGGGGTGAATCTCAGACAAACGGCAGCCAGAGCATTATGGTGTGGGAGTCTACGGATTTGGTAAACTGGTCTGATCAGCGGATGTGCACGGTGGCGGCAGACGATGCCGGGTGTACCTGGGCGCCGGAAGCCTTTTGGGATGAAGAGACACAGGACTATGCCGTATTCTGGGCGTCTAAGACCGCGCGCGATAATTATGGGCCTCATCATATTTGGAAATGTCATACAAGAGATTTTTATACCTATAGTGAACCGGAAATTTGGATTACATTAAAAAATGAATCGGGAGCAGATATTAGTGTTATTGACACCACTGTGATCAAAGCAGGTGATACCTATTACCGCTTTAATAAGAATGAAGATGGCGGCAAGGCGGTAATGACTGATGGAAGCACAGTAAATACCAAAGTTGTCTACATGGAAAAGAGTAATTCCCTAGATGGTACATGGGAATACGTAAAATCTGATTATTTGTTGGATGGAGCTAATCAATATAGAGAAGGAGCAACCAGCTTCAAGTTCAATGATGATGATGTGGAAACGGATACTTGGTGTCTGCTTTTGGACAATTTTGGAGGCGGTGGATATTATCCAGCGACGACAACTGATTTAAGTTCTGGTAATTTTACAAAATTGACTGATTATTCTTTCCCAACTACTGGTATTTTGCGCCATGGTTCTGTGTTGAATATTACAGCGGATGAGTACGCGGCTTTGGAAAAGAAATGGGGGCCATATGTGGAAGAGGAAGAGCCTCCTACGACGACACTGGAAGAGGCATGCATTGCATCCTTTACCTTTGACGATGAAGACACCGGATTCAGTGGAAGCGGTGCGATAGCGGAGAAAAAATCAGCGAATGAAGGGACGATAACACTTTCTGATGAGGTAAGAACGGGCGCTTCAGGAAAGAGCGCAAGGTTCAGCAAAGGTGGCTGGCTGGACGTGAAGACAAGTGCGTCTGAGAGTCTGCTTACCGGTGTGGAAAGCATGAGTATTTCCTATTATAGTAAAGCGGAGGATCCGAACAAAGACGGTGCTGGGTGGGTATTTTTTTCAGCGCCGAATGCAGATGCACCTGTATATGGCAGCAGTGAAAATTATTTAGGTATATTAGACCATGTTGGCGAAGTAAAGGCAGAAAGATACCATGGCACCAGGAGTAGTGCTGCTTCGACATCGACGCTTGTAAATTCTCTTGAAAATAAATGGCGTCATGTTGTAGTATCGTTCACACCTAAAAGCGTAAAGATTTATATTGACGGTGTTTTAAAGACGAGTGTATCTAAAAAGCAGTTGTCAGCTCTTCCTGATTTACTGGGCGAAAGCAGTATTTTGCAGCTTGGAAAGGGTAATTGGGGAAGTGGAGAATACTACAACGGCTATATTGACGATGTGACGATTTATAATCGCGCATTGACGCAGGAGGAAGTAACAGCTATCTTCTCCGGCGAAGTGCCTGGGCCGGATGAACCGACAGAATATACGGTCACCTTTGATCCGGACGGCGGGACTCTGACGGGAGAGACATCTATAACTGTGGAGGACGGCAACAAGATAACCAAACCCGAAGACCCGACAAAGGACGGCTATACTTTCCTAGGATGGAGCCAGACCAAAAATGGAGCGGAATACTGGGATTTTGAAAACGATACAGTGACAAAGGATATAACCCTCTATGCCTGCTGGCAGAAAACAGGCGCAGTGTTATATACAGTTACCTATGATCCGGACGGCGGTATTCTGGCAGGGGCGGACTCTGTGAAAGCGGAAGAAGGGGCCAAAATAGAAATACCAGGCAATCCGACGAAAGAGGGCTGCACTTTCCTGGGGTGGAGCCAGACAAAGGGCGGAACGGAATATTGGGATTTCAACAACGATATAGTAACAGGCGATATGACACTGTATGCGTGCTGGAAGTCTGATAGTGAGCCAGATAATCCGGGACCCGAACCGGGAGATCCAGAATTATTTACGGTTATTTTTAATCCTAATGGCGGTATTCTGGCAGGCATGCCATCCGTGACAGTAAAGAAAGACGAAAAGATAGCGAAACCGGAAAATCCGTCAAGAGAGGGATACAAATTCCAGGGATGGAGCCAGACAAAGGACGAAAAGAAGTACTGGAATTTCGACAGTGCGGTGACAGGCGATATGACACTGTATGCATGCTGGATGGAGCTGGGCGATGTTCTGCCGGATGATGTGCTGGAAGATGATGGGACAAAAGAGGATTTTATTCCGAACGGTTTATGGATTGCCGGTATAGAAGGAGGAGAAGAAGGATTTACCTATACGGGCAAGGCAATCAAGCCGGAGGTGCGCGTATATAACTATAAGACACTCCTAAAAGAAAAGACGGATTATACGATTTCCTATAAGAACAATGTAAACGCCAGCGATACGGCGCCGACGATTACTGTGAAAGGCAAAGGCAATTACACAGGCCAGGATACAAAGACCTTTAAGATACTGCCTAAGAATATTGCGGATGCGGATGTCTCTGCGGAAAATATTTCAGTCATGTATAAGAAGAATAAGACGCAGAAGCCGGCCCCTGTTGTGAAGTGGAACAACAAAAAATTGGCGAAGAAGGATTTAAAGATTGAATATCCTGACACAATTGCTGGGGCATACCAGGCTCCGGGCCAGTGGAATATCAAAGTGGCCGGCGACGGAAATTATACAGGGGAAAGAGTAGTAACGCTTTATATTGCGGATGAGAATGCGAAACTGACAAGCAAGCTCAGTGTTAAGAAGATTCCGAACGAGACATATAAGGGAACAGCGTTGACTCCAGAGATTGAGGTGAAGGATGGCAGGACAGTGCTGGAGGCTGGTAAGCATTATGATGTTTCCTACGAGAACAATATCGAAATCGGAACAGCTACTATTATTATTACGGGCAAGACCGATGCTCCGGAGGATGGCAAAGATCCCGAGTTTAGCTATGTCGGTGAAAAGCGAGTGACATTTAACATTGTAGGTACAAATCTGAGTAAGGCAAAAGTGACAGGTGGCCTTAAAACTTCCTATGAGTATACAGGGAAAGCGATTATGCCAGCGCCTGTACTTACCGATACAACAGGCAGCACGCCGAAAGAACTGCAGGTTAACACGGATTATACTGTGAAGTATACGAATAACCGGTATGTCGGAACTGCGACCATCACCTTTACCGGAACAGGCCAATATACAGGTACCCTTAAGAAGACCTTTAAGATTGTCGCTTATGATATGTCTGCGGATGAATCTGCAAATGTTAAAATTAAGGATTTAGGCGAGGTGCCGTATGCGAAAGGAGGCAGCAGGCCGAAGCCAGTAGTGACTTACCGGATGCCGGATGGCGCTGACGTTATTCTGAAAGAGGATGTGGATTATACACTTTCTTATAAGAACAACACAAAGTTAAACGATGTAAGCGAATCTAATCAAAGTAAATGGCCTGCGGTTACTGTGAAGGGCAAAGGGAATTATAAAGGAACCAAAACGGCTGCTTTCAAAATTGTACAGCAGGATATCAGTAAGCTGACCGTGCAGGCTGACGATAAACTTGTCAGCACAAAGCCCAATAAATATCAGTCCGTGCCTAAGGTGATCGATCTTGACGGCAAGGCATTGAAGAGCGGTACAGATTATGAAAAAACATTCGAATATGTTCGCTTGGAAGAAAAGATTCTTGAAAATGGCGAAATCGATATAGTAGATATCCCTATTGGAGAGGAGGAACTTTTGCCAGCAAATACAACGGTGAAGATTACGGTGAAAGCGAAAGAGAACGGCAGCTACACCGGAGAAATTTCCGGCACTTACCGTATCACACAAAAGAGTATCAGCAAAGCTTCTGTAAAGGTTAAGGAGCAGACTTATACAGGGAAAGAGATAAAGCCGGATGCAGCGGAGATTACCCAGATTCGCGTTGGGAAGGATGATCTCGCAGCAGGAACAGATTATGAGATTATCGGCTATAGCAATAATATCAAGAAGGGAACCGCAAAAATGACGATCCGCGGACTCGGAGAGTACGGCGGCACAAAGACGGTATCCTTCAAGATAAAAGCAAAAGGTTTCCTCTGGTGGGACAATGAAGCCCAATAACATTTTACAGGGGCAGCCTGCTGCTGACAACGCTGGTAAAACTTAAATTTTGGAAAGGACATTGGCGGGAGCTGGTGTCCTTTTTTAAGTATGACGGGCATGTGTGAAGTTTGGGCACAAAGTAAATAAAAATAAGATGACAATTTGCGCATAAATTACGATGTCACAAGCTGCCATCTCAAATATACAATTTTCTGGTTTTATCATTTTAAATATAGTTAGTTATTGGCGTTCGGTGCTTCTAATTTGCTTTGGTTTTTTGCCCTTTTCTTTTGTGCTAAGGCTAAGGCTTTATCATATTCTTTGGCTTCCAATAATTCAATGAGATCATCCCAATCTTCGATATTATCAAGTAGGAAGCCGTCATATTGCTTATCGCTCATTCCCATGCGCAAGCACCTCCTTTACTATTGAAGAGCGTTTAACTATTAATCATATTATAGCAAAAGTGTTTTGGAGTGTAAAGGCAGTCCAAACTTCCAGATTTGTAATTTTATAGCGCCTGCGGTATAATAGACGTAGACTCAACAGTCTGTGACCTAAGAATTACGCAGTAATTTTTGTTGGCATTGCCTATGATTATAACTTCCAGGCTTATCATTGATAGAAAATAACGGGAAACTTATGAAAAAACTGAAAGAAAAATATTATAATACCCGTTTTCGAACAAAGCTTCTATTAATCTTCGGTATTACCTCGCTGTTTCCGCTTCTGATTATCCTGATCATTTCTTCCAGGCTGAATACACGCAACATGACGGATAAAGTGGATGAACTGATGCTTGTAAACCTGATTCAGATAGCGGAGCGGGTGAATCTGAATCTGGAAATCTATACGAATGTCCTGTATCAAATATATCAGGATGAGGAAATCACGGAAAATATCAAGATTTTGCTTGAAGGTTCTGATACGGGATATGCGGCGGCGTACAACCGTGTGAATGACAGGCTGAAACAGTATAATACCACGGAATCAGGTGTCCGATGTACAAGCGTAATCTGCGCGGACGGCACTTCGGTGGTGTATGATTTCGGAACGGGGTCTTCCATAGACCATCTGTGGAAGGATTATAAGGATTTGCGAATGATCGAACCGTATAAGGCGGCAGACGGACAGCCAGGGATGGTGATCACGCCTACGATGACATTCAAGGAACGCAAAGGCTCCAGGCAGGAAGGGAAGAAGCATTATTTCCATATTGCAAAACGTGTTTTTGATTTGGAAAATCTGGAAGCTGACAGTATTGCCACGATTGTCATGTCAGTAGATGTGAATGCGCTGAACCGGCTCTGCAACGCTGGGGAGACAGAGACTGGAATTAATTTTATTATGGATAAGGATGGAAGATGCATATCTTATCCCGATGAAGATTTCGCAGGCCTGAAAAAGAAGGAAGGATTATCGATTGAGGAGTTTGTGGATTTGTCAGGTTTTATGGAGAACCGGGATATATCTGTAACATCGTATGAGGACCCGGTTACAGGATGGATTTTTTATAATGCGTATGACAGGGAATATATTTTACGGGATGTAACTAACTCTCAGAGGCTGTACATTGCCATCGGCACACTTGCAATTTTGTCATCAGTAATTGCCATTTTGGGGTTGGTGCGTCAGATCAACCGTTCGGTGGATGAGGTGATTGGCGGGATCCTGCGGGTGCAGGGCGGCGACATGGATACACAGGTGAAAGTGATCTGTCGGGATGAGATCGGGAAGATTGCGGAAAATTTTAACCATATGACTGTGCAGGTAAAGAATCTCATACAGGAGGTCAAGACGGCGACGGACAGACAGAAGAATGCGGAAATCCGCGCGCTTGAAGCTCAGATCAATCCGCATTTTTTATACAATACGCTGGATTCTATTAACTGGATGGCCATTGAAAATGAGGAATATGAGATTAGCCGAATGATCCGAAACCTTGGGATCATCTTAAGATACAGTGTGGACAAGAGCAACTCCATTGTGCCGGTGCGAATGGTGGAGGAGTGGCTTGATAAGTATATCAGTTTGCATCAAATGCGGTTTGAAAATGTCTTCTCCTATCAGATTCATGTGGAAAATGAGGCAAGGGACAAGAAGATTCACAAGCTCATTTTGCAGCCTTTTGTGGAAAATGCTATTTTGCACGGCCTGAAGGATAAAGAGGGCGGCGGGATTCTCAATGTGGATATTGGAGTTTCCGAGGATGGCGGGATGCTTCATATCATTATTGAGGATAATGGAAAAGGAATGAGCGAAGAAATGCAAAGACATTATAATGACCCGGAACAGGCAATTGTGGATGACGGACGTCAGATTGGTCTCCACAATGTATTTTCAAGAATATGGATGTACTATGGGAAAAGTGCATCCTGGAATATAAAGAGTATTGAGGGCATGGGGATGGTTATCACTATTAAGGTTCCCGTCATAGCTGAGTGAGAACCATGGAGGAAGTGTGAAAAATCACACTGATGTGCTGATTGTTTCACCACCTGAACAAGTTCAGGCGCAAATTTGTGCCGGAGTGTCACAAATTTGTTTGATGGCAGACGCAAATTTCAAATTTGCAACTTTGCGTTAGCAAAGTAGTGCCCCTGTCGCGTAAACGCTCCGGAATGAGGATAATATGAGAATTCTGGTAGTGGAAGATGAAGTGAAAATACGGAAAGGCATCAGCAACCTGATCGGCAGGCATACGGAGCATACGGTGATTGGCGAGGCAAAAAATGGCGTTGAGGGGTACGAGATGGCGCTTCGGTATCAGCCGGATGTGGTGATTACGGATATTCGCATGCCAAAGATGGACGGGCTTGTGATGATGCGCAAGCTCCAGGAGAGCGGGGGTTCCTGGCATTTTGTAATTTTGAGCGGATATTCGGAATTTGAATATGCGAAGCAGGCTTTGCGCTGTGGAGCAGAGGATTATTTGCTGAAGCCTCTGGCACCGGAGGATGTGACAACACTTCTTTCATCCATACAGGAAAAGATTCAAAAGGAAATGGAACTTACACAGGGAAAACCGGAGAAAAAGCTTCGGGATTACCTGATTGAGAACGAGCTTGGCAGTATGAAGGAGCTGTCAGCTGTCTGCGGGCTTGCGGAGGATGGTGATTACCGGTTTCTGTGTGCATATATGGGAAACGCAGGGCCGGAGGACAGGAATGTATGTCTAGAACGTTTTCAGAAGCTTTTGCAGATGTTTCCGGAGCAGAAAATATACTGGCTTCTGATAGAGAGCACGAAGGAATTTATCTGCGTTCTTGAAGAATCAAAATGGGAGCTGATAAGGAAGGAATTGGAAGAAAAATTGCTTAGCCGCAGGTTCGTAAGTGGTCCTTGGGTATGGGTGTCAGAACGGGCGAAGGGGCTTTCTGGAATAAAAGATGCATATGAGTGCGGGAAGTCCTTTTATCTTTATGGTTTCGTATTGGGATATGAGCGTTTTCTCACCAGAGAGAGAATAGAGGAATTTGTGCCGGGGAATTACCAGTACCCAAAGGCTTTGGAAAGCCGTATTCAGAAGGCATTTTATATGGATAACCGGGAGGAATTTGAGAAAGCGGCAGCAGAGTTTTTAACAGGGTTAAAGGAAGCATCTGTCTTCCCGGTAAAGATTAAGGAATGCTGCATGAAAATGGCGGATTTTCTCGTAAGTCTTGCACAGGAGCATAATCAGAGGATTTATGAGCAGCTGCATAACTTGAATCTGGTCAGGCAAATCGGCAGCGCGGTGACTTGGAAAGAGCTGGAAGATATATTTTATGAGTTGGAGAGCGCCTTTCTGCAGCATATGGGGCAGAGCGAGAATATCAGTAACTATACGATTAAGAGGACAATTGATTATATACGGATGCATTATCGGGAAAGCATCTCATTAGAAGGGGCGGCGGCAATTCTCGATATTACGCCGGAATATTTGAGCACGCTGTTCAACCGCGAGATGGGAGAAAACTTTACTGTATTTCTAAAAAAATTTCGAATCAGCCATGCGAAGCGCCTTCTAAAAGGGACAGACAAAAAGATTTATGAGATTGCACAGGATGTCGGTTATGCCGACCCGAAATATTTTAACCGGGTATTCAAGGAGGAAGAGGGGATTTCGCCCGGGGATTATAGAAATTTACACAAGTGAGACAAAGCGGGAGGAAGGGATGCAAAGAAAGAAAAGCTTAATTTGTATAATGGGGCTTCTCCTGATCGTCTGCGGCTGCGGCAGGGAAGAGCCGGAGGAATGGCCGGCAGAAGTACAGAGGGAGAAGATTGTTCTTTGGAGCTATTATGACACGGAATCTCAGCAAGATGCACTTGACGAGCTGATTCAGGGGTTTAATCTGAACCAAGATCGATATGAGGCGTCCTGGGAGTATGTCCCAATGACAGATTTTACAAAGAAGCTTACGATGGCTTATACGGAACAGGCACTGCCCGATTTGGCTTTGATTGATAATCCGGAAATGCCGAAGTGCATTAAGATGGGAATGTTTGAGGATATCACAGAATTTCTCAAAGAGCTTGGTGTGAGTGAAAATTATTATCCGGACTTGCTTTCGACGGTCAGTGCGGACGGGCATATGTACGGTATTCCGGCAGTCTGCAATAATGTGGCTTTAATCTATAACAAAAAGTACTTGGAAGAAGCAGGGGTGAATCCGCCAAAGACTTGGGAAGAGCTTAAGGCGGCAGCAAAAAAGCTGACGGTAGACGGTCGCAAAGGTTTCCTCATGTCAGGCATAGATGGTGAGCAGGGAGCGTTTCAGATTCTTCCGTGGATTTTGTCAACAGGGGAGCCGGTGGACCGGCTGGGCGGAACGGGAACTGTAGAAGCATTGACATTTCTTTCTGAGTTGATGGAGGAAGGCTGTATGACCTATAATTGTGTCAATTTGTCCCAGACGGATGTAGCGAGGGTGTTTGCCAATGGGGAAGCTGCGATGATGGAGAACGGTCCATGGGCTTTCCCTATACTGAATGAAGCTGGGATTGATTATGGTGTCAGTGCGCTGCCTGTCAGTGAACAGAGAAGCGTGATTGTGGGAGGTGAAAATCTGGGCATTTTAAGAGGAAAGAATATTGAAGGGGCAAAGCTTTTTATAGAATACTACAATGATAATATGGTAATGCGCAAGTTTTGCGAAAAAGCCCATTCACTCCCAACTAAGATAGGGGTGCGGACGCGAGGCCAGTCAAATATGCAAGTGATAGAGGAACAGATGGAAGAGGCGGTTGTCCGCTCACGGATTCCTCTCTGGAATACGCTGTCGGGAGAAATTACGAAAGCGTTTTACCGCATGTCCGTTGGGGAGATTACTCCAGAACAGGCAGCGGATATGCTCAAATCCAAATATAGAGATTGACCTGAAAATATTCCACCAATCTTAAATTATTAGAATAACACAAAAAAGAGACCTCTTTTATAATGAATTTATCAGCAAAATGACTGAAAAATTTATTGTGAAGGAGGTTTATTATGATTAGGAAAAAGTTGATGGCCGTAGGTCTCACAGCGGCGCTTACGGTAACCATACTTGCAGGCTGTGGAAGTTCTGGCAGTGACAATGCAGCGGGTAACAGCGCGCCGGCTGCAGAAAGTACGGCGGCAGGGGAAGAGGCTCCGGCAGAAAGTGAAGCGCAGACGGCAAATGAAGCGCCGGCAGGCGGCGGAAAAGAAGTCGTTATATGGGACTACTTTGAGACGGATGCCCAGAAGGCAATGATGCAGAAGCTGATTGATGGTTTTAATGCATCTCAGAGTGAATTTACAGCAACCCATGTTTATGTGCCTTTCTCCGACTATGAAAAACAGCTCACTCTTGGTGTTGCATCCGGTGAACTTCCGGATCTTGTCATCATGGATGGCTGTGGCATGGCTTCCTTTATCTCCATGGGGCTTTTTGGGGATATTTCAGATGCGGACGTAAAATGGGATGAGTACATTGCAGGTCCCATGGAATCCACAATGATGGATGGAAAGCATTACGGAATACCGTTTGCAACTAACTGTACGGCATTGTTCTATAACAAAGACATGTTCGATGCGGCTGGATTGGATTATCCGGATGAGAACACAACCTGGGATGAGTTCCGTGAAATGGCAAAAGCATTGACAAAAGATGGCGTATATGGTTTCGGCAATGCTGCTACGAATACGGATGAAGGTACATTCCAGTGTCTGCAGTGGCTGTACACGGCAGGCGGTTCCTATACAGACATCAAAGGCGGCGTGGATGCTTACCAGTTGATGCAGGATATGATTAATGAGGGTTCCTGGACAAAAGAAGTGGTGAACTGGACACAGTCGGATGTAAATAATAACTTTATGGCGGGCAATCTGGCAATGCAGCAGAACGGTCCGTGGCAGATTCCGGGTATTGAGGCCAATGCACCAGAGTTAAACTATGGCGTAACTACTCTCCCGAAACGCGATGCAGGCTCCGGACAGGCGACTTCCATTCTGGGCGGCGAGAATATGGGCGCTGTCAAGAAAGATGATATGAGCGGCGCGGTAGCATTTATCAAATATTATGACCAGACTGAGGTTATGATCGATGCAATGAAGATGTATGGTTCTTTCCCTCCGAAGACGGAGGCGGCAAAGGATGCTTACTGGACAGAAGACCCGATTCAGGCGGCATTTATTACACAGCTTGAAACTTCTATTCCGAGAGGACCGAGCGCATCATGGCCGTCTTATTCGTCGGCAATCCAGAAGGGATTCCAGGAAGTTATGACTTCCGCGAAGACGCCGGAACAGGCGGCAGAAGATACACAGGCAGCAGTAGACGCTGTAAAGTGAAAACAACGCTGATGGAACGATTGTAATACATAACTCCCGGTGTCATAAACGAGGCGCCGGGAGTTTTTGCAAAAGTTCCGCATGAGAAAGGGGGATATTCCTGTCATGAAAAAGGGAAAAATGAAATCAGGTTCGTTTCTGGGATTTATGTTTGCGCTTCCTGCTGTTATTTATATGTTAGTCTTTATAGGTTATCCGATGATTCAGAACCTGATCTTAAGCTTCAAAAATGTGGATGTCTATACATTTGCTCAGCCAGAGAACCAGCAGTTTGTGGGCATGGCCAACTATATTGAGCTATTCACAGACATTAACTCAATTATGACAAAGTCGATTACCAATACACTGATATTTACGGTGGGGTCTATTTTCTTCCAATTTTTTATTGGATTTGGTTTAGCGCTTTTGTTTAGTAAAAAATTTAGAGGATGCTCTTTCTTTCGCGGTGTGACTATGATTTCATGGCTGCTTCCAGTGACGGTCGCAGGACTTCTGTTCAAGTTTATGTTTGCCAGCAGCGGTGGTATTATCAATCAGTTCCTGATGGGGCTTCATATTTTGGATGCACCTTTGGACTGGCTGTTAGAGCCGAAGTCCGCCATGACAGCAATTATTGTGGCAAACATCTGGATCGGTATTCCGTTCAATATGATGCTTTTGATTACCGGGCTTACCACGATTCCTACGGAAGTGTATGAGAGTGCAAATCTGGACGGCGCAAACAAAATCCAGACATTGATAAGCATTACGATTCCGATGATCAAACCGGCAATTATGTCTGTGCTGACGCTTGGATTTGTCTATACGTTTAAAGTGTTTGATCTGGTGTGGGTGATGACAAAGGGCGGACCTGTCAATGCTACAGAACTGGTATCCACTTATGCCTATCGTCTGTCCTTTGAAGAATTCCAGTTCAGCAAGGGAGCAGCTGCAGCTAATGTGCTGTTTTTGATTCTTCTGGTGGTAGGATGCTTCTATATCAAACTGATTAATGATGAGGAGGAGGCTATGTAATGAGAAAAGAGACAAAGAGTAATATTAAGTTTTTTGTAATTGGTGCCCTTATCTTTGCAGTCTTTATCTTCCCATTGTACTGGATGGTCGTGACAGCTTTAAAGACGCAGACCGAAATTTTTGAAATTCCGACGCCAATCTGGCCGAGAAATTTATATCTGGATGCCTTTAAAGAGCAGCTGAGCCTGTCCGGAGATACCCTGCGCGGATTTAAGAACAGTGCGATCATTGCTGTCGGCGCGACGCTGATTTCTACGATTTTTTCCATTCCGGCGGCGTATGGACTGGCACGATTCCGATTTAAAGCAAAAAAGGGGTTGATCCTGTTTTTCCTGATCACACAGATGCTTCCGTCCACATTGGTTCTGACTCCGCTGTATATCATGTTTTCCAGAATAGGGATTTTGAACACGTATCTTGCACCGATATTGGCAGATGCCACATTGGGAATTCCTTTTAGCATCATTATTCTGCGTACTTATTTTATTTCGATTCCCAAGGAGCTTGATGAGGCGGCAAATATTGACGGATGCGGACATGTGCAGTCTTTTTTCCGCATTATGCTGCCAATTGCAAAACCGGGTGTTATTGTAGCGGCAGTATTCTCTTTCGTCTATGCTTGGGGCGACTTGATTTATGGGATTACGTTTATCACAAACCCGACTATGCGGCCGATCACATCCAGTATTTATAATTATGTACAGCAGTATCAGACGTTATGGAATTCCACAATGGCATTCGGCATCATTGCGATTATGCCTGTTGTATTGATTTTTATCTTCATGCAGAAATATATTGTGAGCGGTTTGACAAATGGTGCTGTCAAAGCATAGGAGGATATCAATGAGAAGTGAATCACTGGATTTGAAGCAGATAAAAATAAAAGATGCATTCTGGTCAAAGCATGTGAACCTTGTAAAAGATTCTATTATTCCTTATCAGTGGGATGTGATGAATGACCGGATTGCAGATGCCGAGTCGAGCCATTGTCTGGAAAATTTCAGGATAGCGGCAGGTTTGAAAGAAGGGGAGTTTTACGGAGCGGTCTTTCAGGATACGGATATTGCCAAATGGCTGGAAGCGGTGGGCTTCTCTCTGGCCTACTGTCCTGACACAGAATTGGAGCAGACGGCGGATGAGGTGATTGATCTGATTGCTAAAGCGCAGCAGGAGGATGGATACATCAACACTTATTTTACCATAAATGCTCCGGACAAAAGGTGGAGTAATTTGTGCGAGGGGCATGAGCTTTACACGGCGGGGCATTTGATGGAGGCGGCGGCAGCCTATTATCAGGGAACGGGCAAACGGAAATTTCTGGACTGCATGTGCAGCTTTGCCGACCTGATTTGTGATACGTTCGGCACACAGGAGGGAAAGATTCACGGCTATCCGGGGCATCAGGAGGTGGAAATCGGACTGATCAAGCTGTACCGCCTGACTGGTGAGAGGCGGTATCTGGAACAGGCAAAATATTTTATTGACCAGAGAGGCGTAGGCGAAAATTATTTTCTGAAAGAGATGGCAGAACCGGGACATCAATTGATTTTTCCCGAGTTTCATGACTATGATCCACGCTATTCCCAGTCCCATATGCCGGTACGGGAGCAGAATACGGCGGAAGGACATGCGGTGCGCGCGGTCTATATGTACTGCGCAATGGCAGATCTGGCGTACGAGTATCAGGATAAGGAGCTGATGGCGGCTTGTGAGCGGCTTTGGGAAAACATAACAAAAAAGAGAATGTATCTGACAGGCGGCATTGGTTCCTCCGGGATTCTGGAACGTTTTACCACGGATTATGACCTGCCTAACGAATACAATTATTCAGAGACTTGCGCGTCCATCGGCCTTGCGCTTTTCGGCCTGCGGATGGCGCAGATTACCGGATGTGCGTCGTATATGGATGTGGTGGAGCGCGCCTTGTACAACAATGTCCTTGCGGGCATTGCCCTGGACGGAAAGAGTTTCTTTTATGTAAATCCTCTGGAAGTATGGCCGGATGCCTGCATGGAGCGTACGTCAAAGGAGCATGTAAAGGCGGTCCGCCAGAAATGGTTCGGCGTAGCCTGCTGTCCTCCCAACATTGCGAGGACTCTTGCGTCTCTCGGACAATACATTTACAGCTTCAATCGAGAGGAAAAAGAGCTATATGTGAACCTCTTTGTTTCGGGAGAAGCAGAGATTGATATGGGAAAAGGTTCAATGCATATTCGCATGGAGACAGAATTTCCGTGGAAAAATCAGGTGTCCATTCAGGTGACAGGCGTGCCGGAGGATGGCATCCGGCTTATGATCCGAATTCCAGGATATGCGGAAGAATTCTGTATTCGGAACGGACAGGAGAAAATAGCTTTTGAGAATAACAAAGGTTATGCAGCTGTGAACGTGATGGCAGACGGGAGTTATGAAGTTTCCTTTGAAGCGCCCGCACAGTTTGTCCGGGCAAATCCAAAAGTCCGAGCAGATGTGGGACGTGTGGCATTTGTCCGCGGCCCTCTGGTATATTGTCTGGAAGAGATTGATAATGGCGAGAATCTCTCTGCCCTCTATGTGGACACAGAGCAGAAACTCGAGGAGGAGATGAGTGAACTGTTTGGCGGCTCCGTGATTCTGCACGCAAAAGGGGAGCGTGTTGTACAGGCTTCCTGGGGTGAGGAGCTTTACAGTGCCAGGAAACCGGAGCGCGAGCCAGTCATGCTGACGGCGGTTCCCTATGCTTTTTGGAATAACCGGGGCCGCGGAGAGATGGCTGTGTGGGTGAAGGAGAGGTGAGTTATAACTTCTAAGTATATACTGATGAACAAAACGAGACTTCTTCAGGGGTCTCGTTTTTGTATATTTATAAGAAATCATGACAGTACAGACAATTGACGGGCCTTTACAGTTGATACAAGAATAGAGGACGTTATAAACGACCCAGTATTCGGAGATTGCGGAAGAATGATTTTCCTGTTTGCCTTGCTTGATCTAACCGATACTTACAGCATTCCAATACAACAGATGGCCTCCGGTGCTTTCCCGTCTTCAATGTCCGCAAGCATGGCTTGAAAACCGGATCTTTGGAAGTCCGCGCCGGAAAATCCGTCGTCTGTGTACCATTGCAGGTTTGTAAAGCCATTCTGCTTTGCGTAGTTTACTACAATGTATTTATTGTTAATACCCCTACTTGCTTGAAAATGACTTTTTAACGGATAGTGGTTTGGATATTGAAAGGCCGGACATTGAAAAAGATAAAAATAAAAATAGTAATATACTTTTAAATTATACAGGTTACAATATATAATAGAGGTCTTGGCAATGAAAAGCTTTTTAAAGCTGGCTCAAAAGTGTCAGCGCCTTTGCAAATGGAATCGGCGGCACCTTGTTTTTCGGTATTGATAATGACAGAAATTTGGTCGGCCTGGCTGACGCACAGGCTGATGCAGAAGCAATTAGCCGATTGATTAAGGAGCGTATTACGCCTTTACCAAATTTCATTCTTACGCCGGAAAGAGAGTGCGGTAAGGATCTTCTGATATTGACAGTTTACGCAGGACGCACTACACCTTACTACTATAAGGCCGATGGCGTGATGGAAGCATATATCCGTATAGGAAACGAAAGCGTGACAGCACCCAATTATGTTCTGAATCAGTTGATCCTAAAGGGCATGAACCGTGCCTATGATGAACTTGTTTCGGAATATGATTTTAAGGACTATGCCTTTTCCAAGCTGCGGGAACGGTACAAAGTATGGACCGGCAACAGCATGGAGGATAAGCTGTTCGACTCTTTTGAGATAAAAGACGGAAACGGTAAACTGACCAATGCTGGCGCTTTGTTGGCGGATGATTCGCCTATTCGTCATTCCCGTCTGTTTTGCACAAGATGGAACGGTCTTGATAAAAGCGGCGGTCTCGTGGATGCGTTAGACAGCGCAGAATATTCCGGCAGCTTGATTATTCTCTTGAATGAGGGTGTCAGATTTGTAAAGCGGAATATGAAAACCCGTTGGAAGAAAACACCTAATTCCAGAATCGAAATGCCGGAATATTGTGAGCGAAGTGTATTTGAAGCACTTGTCAATGCGCTTATCCACCGTGATTATCTGGTATTGGGAAGCGAAGTTCACATTGATATTTACGATGATCGCCTTACCATCTATTCTCCCGGTGGTATGGCAGACGGAACACTGATACAGGAAAGAGATATTTACAAGATTTCTTCCACAAGACGCAATCCTCTCCTAGCTGATATTTTCGGGCGGTTGGGGTATATGGAGCGGCAGGGCAGCGGATTTAAAAAGATCATAGAAGCCTATCGTTTTGCCCACAATTACCGTGCGGAACTGGAACCGAAGTTCTATTCTGATGCTGTCTCGTTTCATGTTATACTATATAATTTGAATTATGGTATTACAGAAAAGATGATCGCTGAAACAGAGAAAGTAGCGTTTGAACAGGAAAAGGTAGCGCTTGGAGCAAAAAAAGTAGCGTTTGAACGCTACCTTTCTGGAATTAAGATCAATGCGCCTACAAAAGAAAAAGCACTTGCACTATTCAATAATTTTGAATACGAAAGACCTTTCAGCCGTTCAGACATTATACAAATCTGCAGTTTGGCACCTTCTTCCGCAGGTAAAATGCTAAACAAGCTGAAAGAAAGCGGTTTGATTGAAGCGGTCGCCGGGCAAGGCCGGGGCAAGTATAAATTCATAGAGCCAAAAGAGTAAAGCCCTGTATCTGTCACTTTTTTGTCACCGTCAGAGAGACAGAAAAGGTGACAGATACAACAGCCACGCTCCTTTCTTACACCTGCTTTCCCATTCACCGCAAACGAGCCGCAGTCATATGTATTAGATGGTAAAGACCACCCTTTACATATTACCTCTTGATTGCTTATGGAATTGCTCTCGCCTTACAGCTCGTCCGCATGAGATAACCTCGGATAAATTTTAGCAGGGAATGTCGTTTTACATAACATGGCGGCTGTTCCCCCGGTGTACCTCGGTCGCGCAGTCCGGGCGGCGGGCAGTAGGCGGTGTTTCTGTTGAGGGTATCGGTCATAGGCTCTCCGAACTCTGTCGCTAATCCAACCAACAACTCATGGAGAATGGCAGTCCTTTTATTCTTTTATCCGTATCTTCATCATCAGAAAATAATATTCTCTTGTCAATTCCCTTGTGCGGGCGGTCCGCTTTAATGTATCGCTGTCTACAGTTTCTAAAAAGTCACTCGCTTCGTAATACACAATATCACCTCTCTAACGAAAACTATTTTCCACAACGCCCGGAAGCAAAGTATAAATAGAACAGCCAATCTGTTCTTCAAACTGTTCCTTAATCTCTAAAATCTTCTTCCACCTGTCTATTGTCGCCGGGTGGACACCATATCGTATGGTCACGTCAACAAATCTCTTCTCCAAAAGGCAGAACCCTGTAGGCATAGCCAATGCGTCACATAGCTGCACCAGACGGTCATAATCATCATATACCGCCTCCTCGACAAACTTTTTCATAAACTGGTAATCCTCATCACTGACATCAAATTCCCCGATAGAGGTATCAATATCCTGTATCATAAATTCGTGGGATATACATATCTGTGCAGCTTTTCCCCACCCTCGTTCCATACAGTAACGATAGCCGTCTATCAGATGCCTTTCCAAACTCACTCCTGTATAACGTCCAATGTCATGTAACAACCCGAAAAGGTACGCCTGCTTCAAAAGGGCGGGGCTGGCGGATAAACCATCCAGCCCCTTTATGATGAAATATTTACAGACAAATTAGCAATCCCCGGCATAGTATGAAATAATGCTCATATAGTCCGTTGGATTAGGGATCTCTAAAACAAGCCGCAGGCAGTTTTTATTTTGTTGGTACTGCCTCCACAAACTGTCCTGT
This sequence comes from Lachnospiraceae bacterium UBA7060, assembly GCA_002493835.1. Classification (GTDB taxonomy): domain Bacteria; phylum Bacillota; class Clostridia; order Lachnospirales; family Lachnospiraceae; genus UBA3282. The sequence continues at coordinate 123,999 of DLAA01000017.1, forward strand.
ACCTGTTCTTCCTCATTGATATTTCGCTTTTTGCCGTCCGGGCAGAGCATATTTACTTTGCCAGTACAGGCGTTGACCGTATCTAAAAAATTTTTCATGTTCAGAATGTTTAGTTTTACCATCTTGAACCCACCTCCTGCAAATTTCTGATTTACTTTACAGGCATCATTATAATGCAGGAAATGTAGGAAAAATATATCATTTCTGTCCTTATCTATCACTATTCTGCCATTTTCTCCGATATTCTGTTGGTGAACAATGTGCGTATTCCCGAAAAACTTTTCCAAAATAGCTGCTGCTCCCCAAACCGCAGTCATGGCTGATAACTGTAACAGGTTCTTGCCCCTTTGCCAACATCTGACAGGCGGCTTGCAGACGGTAAGCCTTTATATAGTCTACGGGGGTCATATGCAGACAGTCATGGAACACTCTATAACATTCCCTTTCGCTTAGGTATGCTGCCGCCGCAAGCTCCGGGATAGAAATTTTCTCTTGGTAATGCTCGTGAATATATATCATCATCAACTTTATTTTATCGTTGCTTTTTCTACATTCTCCTTTTTTTTCACGCATAGGGACGGATAGCTCAAAAAGCATTAGCCATATTTCCGTTAGGGCTTCCCGCAGCTTTATTTCATACCCAAATTCGTCATCGGAGAAACGAAATGATGTGGCAATAAGTTTTAAAATCCTTTCCTCTGCTGCATTACCCGGAAAAAGAGGGATTATCTCAATCTGTGGGGCTGTTATAACAGGCGTGATATATTTTTGCTCAATCCTGCTTCCCTGTCCTCCGGCAAGTAGGGAAACATCAAAAATATGAAGTAGTTGTATATTCTCTTCCCGCTGTGATATTGCTTTTGTCATATGGAGTACGTTGGAATTTACCATGCCCCCGCTTCCAGCAGGAAACAATAACTTTCCTCCCGGCGTATCATATTCAATGCTGCCGCTTTCCATGTAAAAAAGTTCTACCGTCTTGTGCCAGTGCCACGGCACATAACGTCCTATGCACTTGTCAAGTTCTGCCCTCGAAGCAATATAGGGGAAATCCTTTTCAAAATCGGGAAGCAGTTCTTCCTTGCTCCCAGTATAAAATTCAATACTATGTATATTTTTCATGTCTATCCACCTGTATATCTGCGATCTTGTCTGTTATATGAATTAAATATACTGAAATAGTTCTGTAATTGTCAATCAATATAGCGTGTTCTTTAATACAAGGAAAAGCGGCTGGCGAAGTTTAAGAATTTTGCCATCAACGCTGGAGCATTGTCGCAACAGGGAGGAGCAGACAGCTGAGGAGAAAGTGCCCGAGTTCCTGCCGATGGGAGCAGTTGTGACTGCATCTGATACTGGTGCGGAGATGAATAACGGCGCTGTCATCACCAGCGAGGCAGGTTATCTCCGGCGCTTTTGGCGCGTTGAGCCATAGTATGGAGACTTATCTGGGATCGCCGCGGGAGATCACGCTGTCCGACGAAATCGTGGCGGCGGGAGTAGACGCGCTGGCAGATGCAGAGCGGAGGACGGTGCACAGGATCAGTTTTTCAGGCAGATGACGTCGAATACCGGCAATGTGCGAACAGGCCGTTCTGGATGCCATTGAGAATGGTTATCGCTTAATTGATACGGCGGCATCCTACGGGAACGATATCAGATATGGTGAAGCAGCTGTATGAGTGGTTCTGCCTGAAAGCAAGGGGGATAAAGAAGAAGCAAAATACTCTTATTTGACACAAAAGGCAGAAACAGAATATCCTAGAAAGGGAGAAATAGGGGCTTTTGGCACATTTAGTGTGACCAATAGCTCTTTTCTTTTGTGACAATTCGCTGGAATTAGAGTGAACCTTCCACATAGCAGTCTGAATCCCTCAGGAATAAATCAAAATATTATTAAGGACAAATTTTTTTATTGATAGGATCATTTTGACAACTTGAATTTATTCGTTTATCCGTATATAATGGTAGCGTATAAATGGAGGTAATAGGAATAAATGATACGACAGATTAGATATTTTCAGTCTGTAATCCGCAACAACAGCTTTTCCGAAGCGGCAGAAGAATGTCACATCTCCCAATCCGCCATTTCCCAGCAGGTACAGGCTTTGGAACGTGAACTCGGATTTGATTTGTTAGAACGAAATAATCGCAAATTTTCCCTGACACCGGCAGGGGAACATTTTTATAAGAAAAGTCTTGTGTTGATTGCCGATTATGAGCGGATGTGCCAGGAAGCCAGGCGGCTTGCAATTGCAGACCAGGCGACGCTGACGATTGGCTATCTTCGTTGTTACAGCGGGCAGGAATTTCACCTTGCATTAGGGGAATTTTCTGCAAAATATCCAGATGTAGCAGTCGGGATTGAATATGGGAACCATGAGGAACTGTATGGACTGCTTCAGACTGGCGGAGTGGATATAGTCCTCAATGACCAGCGCCGTGCCTTTTCCGACCAGTATGTAAATTTCATTTTGACAGTTGGAAGCGAATACATTGAAATTTCATCCCACAATCCGATTGCCTCCCTGCCATCGGCTACGCCACAGGATTTGAAAAATGTTCCCTGCATCCTTGTATCTTCAAAGGAACAGCAAGAAAATGAGCAGGAATATTATCAGGGTGTGGTTGGATTTCAAGGTGAATTTCTGTACGCAGAAAATTTAGAAGAAGCCCGGCTTCTGGTTATTGGGGGAAAAGGGTTCATGCCGGTGGAGGGTGCGAAGCAGGCCGGAAATTTTGGCTCGTCCATCAGCCGTATTCCGCTATATCGTTGCGGGGAACAGATCACTCGCAACTACTGTGCATTTTGGAAAAAAGATAATTCCGGCTACTATGTAGAGGAATTTGCCAAAATGCTGAAACGACAGTTTCAATAAAGATTTTGCTATAAGGACTGTCCTGTTGAAATTGCAGGCGGTTCTTTTTTTCCGTATAAGTTTTTCTTATAAATTAGCCCCGAAAGTCAAATTGATTCAGAAACCCGATTTTTCTATAATAGGTGCAGGAAAACAAAACGAGGAGGCGTAGAATGAGGATTTTAATCATCAGTTCCAGTCTGCGCACGGCTGGAAATTCCGAAGTGTTATGCGAGCACTTTGCAAAGGGAGCTTCCGAAGCCGGACACGAAGTAGAATGCTCCTGCCTCGGCAAATGAACATTGCCCCTGCCATGCCTGTTATGCCTGCATGGAAACGCATACCTGCGCTATTCAGGATGATATGAAAGAAGTGTTCCAGAAACTCAAAACTGCGGATGTGATCGTGCTTGCCTTGCCAGTCTATTTTTATTCGGTAAGCGCACAAATGAAAGCTGTAATTGACCGATGTTTGGTAAATCACGAGAGCCTGAATCATAAGAAGTTCTACTTCATCATTACGGCTGCAGACCCCCAGCATGACGCAGCAGACGGAACGCTGGCGGCATTTCGCGGTTTCCTGCGCTGCCTGCCGGACGCACAGGAAGCAGGCGTTATCTATGGGATGGGTGCATGGGATAAAGGGATGTTTACCGCCACCCTGCCTATGAGCAGGCTTATCAAATCGGAAAGGAGATCAGATAATGGAACGAATCAAAAAGAACTTCGGTTTTGGGTGTATGCGTCTGCCGATGAAAGACGGCGAAGTGGATCACAAAGAGTTTTCCAAGATGGTAGACGAATTTCTGCGAAACGGCGCTGAAAGCCTGCGGTGTGGATTATTTCGATATTTACCTGATGCACGCGCAGGGTGCAGATAATTTTGCCTATTTTAAGAAATGCCGTGCTTACGAAACCGCGTTGGAACTGATGGCGGAGGGAAAATTCCGGCACTTCGGAATTTCCTTCCATGACCGAGCCGAGGTTCTGGAGCAGATTTTGACCGAGTACCCGCAGATCGAGGTGGTGCAGATTCAGTTTAATTATGTGGATTACGATGACCCGGCGGTGGGAAGGCAAAAGCGTCTGAGTGTATCAAATGTGGTAAGTGCGAAAAAGCCTGCCCGCAACACCTGCATATCCGTGATTTACTCGTGGATGTAGCAAAAGAATTTGAGAACCGCTGAAAGCGGTTTTCATGAGCAAGAAACGAAGCGGAATGCGAATGTCCGCTATGAATGAGAAGAAAATTACAATGGCAAAGCTGGTTGTTTTTTATTCAAGAGCAGATGAAAATTACTTCGGCGGTGCTTACCGCTATATCCCTGTGGGGAACACGGAAAAGGTTGCGAATATGATTGCGGAAGTGACCGGTGCAGAACTTTTCAAAATCGAGCAGCAAGTTCCTTACGCTGCGGACTATGACACCTGCATCAAACAGGCGAAAAAGGATTTGCAGGCAAAGGCCCAGGCCCGCCCCGCACTGGTTTCCATGCCGGACAGTCTGGACGGCTATGATGAGATTTATCTCGGCTATCCAAACTATTGGGGGGATATGCCGATGGCAGTCTATACCTTTTTGGAAAACTTTGATTGGAACGGTAAAACTATTCATCCATTCTACACCCATTGTGGACAGAAGGGCAACATAAAAACAACTTTGGTTGGCAAAACCCTTGAGTCTACCTATTAGATAGAGGATTTCAAAATGGAAAAACGAAAAATTGGTAAGTTGGAGGTATCTGCGGTTGGTCTTGGCTACATGGGTATTACCCACGCAAACACAGCGGAGGGATTTGAAAAAGGTCAGGAACTTCTGGCGCTGCTGAATGAACTGTCAAAAGAAAAGCAGGCGACTTCCGCGCAGATTTCTTTGGCTTGGATGTTGTGCAAAAAACCGTTTATCATTCCGATTCCCGGAAGCCGTAAGACGGAACGGTTAAGGGAAAACTTCGGTGCAACAGACATTATCCTGACGGGGGAAGAAATCGCAGAGATTGACAGGAAACTGGACACGATGACTATTCCTGTCTTTGGCGGACACTAAAATAAAAGATTGGAGAATAGGATCATGAAAAAAGATGTAATGATTTTAACTGGCGCAGGTCAGATTGGAATGGCGATTGCCCGCCGGATGGGAGCCGGCATGAAAATCGTGATCGGTGATAAGAAACAGGAAAACGCGCAGACCATCGCACGGATTATGAATGAGGCAGGATTTGATACCGTGCCGGTGGAAATGGATCTGTCTTCCCGTAAATCCATTCTGAACATTATTGCGGAGGCGCAAAAATATGGTGAAATTTCCATGTTGGTCAATGCGGCTGGCGTTTCTCCCAGCCAGGCCCCGGTGGAAGCAATTTTGAAAGTCGATTTGTATGGCACGGCAGTACTTCTGGAGGAAGTCGGCAAGGTGATTAAGGAAGGCGGCGTTGGCGTGACCATTTCCAGCCAGTCCGGCTGGCGTATGCCCGCCCTGACTGCCAAGGAAGATGAACTGTTGGCGACCACTCCCACGGAAGAACTGCTGAAGCTGGACATTCTCCAGCCGGAGAACATCCGGGATACCCTGCACGCCTATCAAATGGCGAAACGCTGCAACGAAAAGTGCGTGATGGCGGAATCGGTCAAATGGGGCGAGCGCGGCGCACGGCTCAATGATATTGCGCCGGGTATTGTGGTAACACCGCTGGCACTGGATGAATTCAACGGCCCGCGCGGGGATTTCTACAAAAATATGTTTGCAAAGTGTCCGGCGGGGCGTCCGGGTACAGCGGATGAGATTGCCAATGTCGCGGAACTGCTGATGAGCAGTAAAGGCGCGTTTATTACCGGCTCTACTATCCTGATCGATGGCGGCGCGACGGCAAGCTATTTTTATGGGCCGCTGAAGCCGACAGAATAACGTGGAAAGGACAGGCGGAAACATCTGCTGCTCCTGCATCCATGCCGTCAACAGCAGAAAAAAGCGAAAATAAGGAAGAAAACACAGAAAGTAATGACATAGGACAAGACACCTCGGAAAGCGGGAAAACAGCGAGACTGTTATTTACGTGCAGGAATTCCCATTTCTGAGAACCCCTGTGTCGCACCAGTATCATTTTTTGAGCTGTAAGCCGTCTTTGAATGCTTCCCCTACTCTTTCGGTCACCCTATAGTAGCCGTGTGTATAAGGATCAAAGGCGATTGCGTTTACCAAGGACATATCGACCTTGTCACCGGCCATGACACTTTCGTCTGCTGTGACATTTACCACTCTGCCGATGACGCCGCACCCGTATTCCCCGTCCTGGTATTCAATAAACTCACATTCAAGACAGAGAGGGAATTCATTGATGACAGGGGCGTCTACGGTTTCTGCCTTACTTGCGGTTAGGCCGCTGTTCTCGAATTTGCCTGCGATCCGGTTGCCGGATTCAACACCGAAATAGTCAGCTTCCACCACATGGGCGGCATCAGCGATGCTTACCGTAAAAGCGCCCCTCGCCTTGATGTTTTTTACGGTCTTGTGCGTTTCCGTCAGATTGAGGGCGACATTGCCTCTTTCCTGCATGGTGCCCCAGGCAGCGTTCATGACATTCACGCTGCCGTCTTCATTGTAGGTCGCTACCATTAAGACCGGCATCGGGAAGATGCCTTCTGTTATGCTGAGTTTCTTTCTCATTGTGATTACCTCGTTTCTATATGGGATTGACAGAACCAGCGTCTGTGCATATAATTGTAGCAGGTAACGGGAAAAATACAAGTACTATCTTAAAGGAAAGTGTAAGATGATAAAGAATTATATTGGCGAGGCGAATTTTGAGGATACGGGGTTTAGTTATACGCTGTCCCTGATATCTGGCAAACACAAAATGGTTATCCTTTACTGCCTGATGGAATTTGGCGTTGTAAGGTTCAACGAGTTAAAACGGTATCTGAAAAATGTGTCAGACAAAACGCTCAGTGGCAATCTGAAAGAACTGGAGGCGGACCGGCTTATTATCAGAAAAGAATATCCACAGATACCGCCCAAGGTGGAATACAGCCTGAGTGACAGGGGCAGATCCCTGATGGATGTTTTGGATCAGTTATGTGTCTGGGGCGAAAATAACAGGGAGTAAGTGGAGCAGGAATTATTGTAAAAGTAATTAAGTAGTAAAATTCAAAATTTGCTTCCTTGACTTTTGAAAGCTGGTTTTGATATAATCATCAATGTAAAAAATAAATACAGTCATTCAACGACACATGTAGGGCTTTAGCCCGTAAATCTGATTACGGTACAGAAAGCGATTGCATGTGAAGTGGGTTTGGTTTATGCGGCACATGCGAAAGTATGTGTCGTTTTTGGTGTGCCCGGTGGGCGCACGCTCTAACGGGTGAAAGTCCCCAATC
>DLAA01000119.1:0-11697 GCA_002493835.1 Lachnospiraceae bacterium UBA7060
AAAAGTGAGAGCTTTTAAGCTCCCACTCCCATGATGTATGACATAAAATCGTAACTATCCTGTGCATCTGTCAGATAAAGCTCCAGCCAGATCTCTTTTGGATTGATCATGTAAAGCATTTGCAGTGCATCCTTGTTTTTCTTAAGGTCACAAAATGTCTGATTTGGAAGTCCAAGATATACGCTGCCGCGGCATTTTTCTACCTTTTCAATAAATTTTTCCACTTTACCAATTTTTCTGATGTTTACTCTATACATATATTCCTCTCCCTTCTATAAATTTAATTTGGCAGTTTCGTTTGCTCTTTCCTTTATCTTATGATATGATTATATCATCATCAAATATAAAAATGATATTATAAAATAAGCAAAATATATGATTATATTTTCAAAAATGAGTAATAATGGGTGTAAAATACAATTTAAAAATTTTAGTGGGAAAAGAAGGAGGAAATCATAGTATGATATTGCCATGTAGTGTACAGACAAATTTGCATGGAGAAGAATTGAGGGAGCATGGAACACGTTTGTTCCCGGTAGCTTTTTATCTCGATCAACTTCCTCGCGATGAAATTCCTTGGCATTGGCACAATGAGTTGGAATTTGGCTTGGTTGTGGAAGGTTCTGTGATTGTGGAGACAGCTTCCGAAAAATATACGCTTCAGAAAGGGGAAGGATTTTTTGTCAACAGCAATGTTCTCCATGCAGCTTTTTCTCCGGAAAATGTTTCTTGTGATATACATTCCGTAGTATGTCATCCGAGGGCAGTCAGCGGAAGTACCGACAATATTGTCTGGCAGAAATATTTAAAGCCATTGATGGAAAATCAATCTTGTACTGGTTTTTACTTAACATCAAAGATCGATTGGCAGAAGCGGATTTTGGATGCTGTGTCTTTTATGTGGCAGGAAGCAGAACAGGAAACTTATGGGTTCGAAATGAAAATTCGCAACGAGTTGTCTACAATTATATTGATACTTTCAAAGTATCAGCCGGTAATGAAGAAAAAATCTTATGGAAAAGAGCAACGGGACAACGTACGGATTAAAGAGATGTTGACTTATATACAGGATAACTATAATAAAGAAGTGACTATTGAAGATATTGCCTCTTCCTGTGCTATCAGTACGAGTGAGTGTATTCGATGTTTTCGTTCTACAATCAATACGACGCCGATTGCTTATTTGAAATCTTATCGCCTTCAACAGGCAGCTTTGAAATTGCAGCTTACAAACGATAAAATTTCATCCATAGCAGAAAGCTGCGGTTTTCAGGAGATGAGTTATTTTTCTAAGTCCTTCCGCGAGACTTACGGCTGTACACCTTCAGAGTACAGAATTGGCAATTTTAACAGCAAACTTAGCAAAAAACGTTCTAGAATGGAGGAAAAATATGGGTGATTTAAAACTAATTAAAGAATTTCAGATTGGAGAAGGTTTTTTTGGAAGATACGATAAGTTAGTTAAGGATGTGGTGCTTCCTTATCAGGAACGCGCTCTAAATGACCAGATTGAAGGGGCGGAAAAGAGTCATTGTATTGAAAATTTTCGTATGGCAGCTAAGAAATTAGAAACAGGAAACTGCGATGGAGAATTTTATGGTATGGTATTTCAGGACAGCGATGTGGCAAAATGGCTGGAAGGAGCTGCCTATTCTTTGGCTCAGAATCCTGATGAGGCGCTTGAAAAACGATGTGATGAGATGATTGAACTGATCGGCAGGGCACAGCAGAAAGATGGATATCTCAACACTTATTTTACTGTAAAAGAGCCGGAAAAACGATGGACGAACCTTCATGAAGCCCATGAGCTTTACTGTGCAGGACATATGATTGAAGCGGCGGTAGCTTATTCAGAATGTACGGGAAAGGAAAGGCTTTTGGAGATTATGTGTGACATGGCGGATCATATTTACCGTCATTTTATAGAGGAAGGAGCAGAAGGATATCCTGGACATCCTGAAATCGAACTTGCTCTGATGCGTTTGTATCGCTGTACAAAAGAAGAAAAGTACAAAGAATTGGCGCTTCATTTTATCAATGTACGTGGTGTTGATCCTGATTATTATAAGAAAGAGATGGAAAAAAATCCCTGGCGGGTTTGGGGTAATAATCCGGATGATAAGGAGTACGCCCAGAATTATGCACCAGTGCGGCAGCAGGATAAAGCAGTAGGACATGCTGTCCGGGCAGTGTATCTTTATACGGGCATGGCAGATGCCGCTATGGAGACGGGTGACAAGTCCCTCACAGATGCTTGTAGGACACTATGGAATAATATTACGGAGCATAGGATGTATGTCACGGGAGCTATCGGCTCTGCGTACGAGGGAGAGGCTTTTACAAAGGATGATCATTTACCTAACGATACGGCTTACGCAGAAACTTGCGCTGCCATCGGCTTGATTTTCTTCTCCAACAAAATGTTGTATCTGGAAAGAAATGGAAAATATGCGGATGTGATGGAGAGAGCTCTCTATAACTGTGTGTTGGCGGGTATGCAGTTGGATGGTACAAGATTTTTTTATGTGAATCCGCTGGAGGCACTGCCAGGTATTTCAGGGGAGGCGCAGACCCATAAACATGCACTTCCTGTCAGACCTAAGTGGTTTGCCTGTGCCTGCTGCCCGCCAAATGTGGCGAGGCTTCTTGGTTCTGTGGCAGAGTATGCTTGGCATGTGATACCAGGCACATTGTTTTCCAATTTGTTTATTGCGGGAACTTTGGATATGAATGGTCATTTCGGTGGAAAAATAACGCTTCAGACAAACTATCCTTATGATAATAAGCTGGAATATCATTTTGAGCCGCAAGAGGGAAAAGAGAGTATGGAAGTGCCGCTGGCTATCCGCATTCCTTCATGGAGCAGGCAGACTAAAATCTTGTTGAACGGAGAATGCATTGACTGTGAAATAAAGAACGGGTATGCTTATATGAGAGGTGCATACAAGGTAAGTGATGTAATTACAGTGGAACTTGATATGGAAGTAAGAAAAGTGTATACGAGCAGTCGTGTCTCCTCTAATACAGGGAAAACGGCATTGCAGAGGGGACCGCTTGTCTACTGCGCAGAGGGTGTTGACAATGAAAATGATGTTCTTTCTTTAAGTCTTAAAAGAAATGGAAGAATGACTGTCAGCGAATATCTTTCGGATGAGCTTTTCGGAATACAAAAGATTGTTGCGGAAGGATATTGGGAGACTGTGAATGAGGAACTCTACAGTTTTGAGCCGCAGGAGGTTTCTCCCTGTCAGGTGACACTAGTTCCCTACTATACTTGGGGAAACAGAGGTTTAAATCAAATGCGTGTATGGATTCCGGAAAGAGATTAAAATTAAAAATAAGCGTTTCATTTTTTATATAGGAAATTGCGACAGTGTAAACTGAAAAAATGAAAAATGTCAGCAAGTTAGAAAGGATATGTTATCATGTTAAAGAGAGAAGAAAAAAGTAATGACAAAAAAAGGGAGAAAGAAATCGAAAAGCTGCTAAAAAAAATGACCCTCGATGAAAAAATTACTATGATTCATGGGGCTTCCCTTTTCCGCTCCGGCGCGGTGGAACGCTTGGAAATTCCCTCCATAGAGACTTCCGATGGACCTATGGGTGTGCGTGCAGAATTTATGGATGATCGGTGGATTCCTGCTGGTAATCAGGATGATATGGTATCTTATATGCCAAGTAACAGTGCCCTTGCTTCCACTTGGAATACAGAGCTTGCCTATGAGATGGGAGATATATTGGGGGCAGAAGCAAGAGGGCGGGGTAAAGATGTCATTTTGGCTCCAGGTATCAATATCAAAAGAGATCCGCTCTGTGGTAGAAATTTTGAATATATGAGTGAAGATCCATGTTTGACAGCGGCATTTGCGGTGCCCTTTATTCAGGGTGTACAGAATAATGATGTTGCCGCCTGCGTAAAGCATTTTGCGGCTAATGTTCAGGAGAAAGACCGCAGTATGGTGAATGAGATGATCGATGATCGGACACTTTATGAAATTTATCTGCCTGCCTTCAAAGCGGCTGTGCAGGAAGGCGGCTCTTATTCGATTATGGGTGCCTATAATAAAATAAATGGTTTTCACTGTTGTGAGAATAAAAGACTGCTGGATGAGATTTTGAGGCAGGAATGGGGCTTTGATGGAGTGGTGATCAGTGATTGGGGAGGCGTACATAAGTCAAAGGAGGCGGCAGAGTGTTCTATGGATCTGGAAATGTCAATATTTCCAGATTTTGATGAATATAAATTTGCAAATCCGCTAAAAAAATTGATACAAAATGGTGAAGTATCTGAGGAGACAGTGAATGCAAAAGTAAGAAATTTGCTTCGCATGATGTATCGCTTGAAGATGATAGGGCCGAAAAAAGATTCCAGAAAGGCGGGTGCCTACAATACACAGGCACATCGGGAAACAATTCTTAAAACGGCGCAGGAATCTATGGTTTTGTTGAAAAATGAAGATCATCTTCTGCCTTTAGATGTGAAAAAAATAAAGAAGCTTTTGGTTATCGGTGCAAACGCGGCGACGCTCCACTCAAATGGCGGAGGAAGTGCGGAGATCAAAGCTTTGTATGAGATCTGTCCTCTGGCAGGAATCAAAATGTATGTAGGTGGTAATGTTAAAGTGGATTATATACCGGGATATTATGTGCCTGGGAAACCGGAAATGTTGGAAAATTGGCAGGCGGCAAGCGTAGATGAAGAAAAAGGAATAGAAGTGGGACAAGCTGTCAGGGATGAGGCCAATGAAAATGAAAATCATAAGAAAGGTTATAATGAATGGATTGAGAAGTTGAAATCACAGAAAACAGAAATCCATGAAAAAAATAAAGAGTTGTTTGCGCAGGCTCTAAAAGCGGCGAAGGATGCGGATGCGGTTATTTTTGTAGGTGGTTTGAATCACGAGTTTGATATCGAGGGTTACGACAGGCCGGATATGAAGCTTCCTTATGAGCAGGATCTTTTGATTGAAGCACTTTTAGAGGTAAGAAAAGATGTGATACTAACTTTTGTCGGTGGTTCTCCTGTGGAAATGCCCTGGCGGAATCAAGCGAAGGCAATTTTATGGAGTTATTACGCAGGTATGGAGACGGGTCAAGCCTTTGCAAATATCTTGTTTGGCGATGTAAATCCCTCCGGAAAACTGGCGGAAACTTTTCCGTCAAAGTATGAAGATTGTGCTGCTGCAAAGAATGGACAGTTTGGCAAATGGGGAGAGATTTCTTTAGAAGAAGGTGCATATTTTGGATATCGCCATTTTGACAGATATCGGATAAAACCTGCTTTCTGCTTTGGTCATGGTTTGTCTTATACAGAGTTTGATTACAGCGGATTTACATTAAAAGTAGAAAAAGGTAAAGATATAAAATTAACTTTTTCAGTTAAAAATATAGGAAAAAGAGCAGGCGCAGAGACTGCTCAGATTTATATCGCTCCTATTGCGGCTAAGGAAAACAGACCGGATAAAGAATTGAAAGCTTTTGTGAAGGTGGAATTAAGTGCAGGAAAGGCAAAGAAGGTCAGCTTGACCTTGAGACAGAAAGATTTCTCTTATTTTGATGAACAGCTGCATAAATTTATTGTGGATGAAGGCGATTATGAGATTCTGGTAGGTGCATCCTGTGAAGATATTAGACTGCGGGGCATTGTGACACTCAATTAATATACGCATATTTTTTTCTATTTTGTCCATGCTATTTGTAAGATGATACAGAAAGGAATGGATGAAATGGATTATAATACATTACCTGTCGGTCTTGGACTGGCATTTGCAACAAATCGTGCAGCCATGGACCGGTTTGTGGATATGACTGACGACGAGAAAAAAGAATTTGTGGAGAGAAGCCGGGGAGCACTGTCACAGAAGGAAATGGACAGCCTGGTAAATTCTCTTGCTGAGGATGAAGAGCCGGATCTTCATCTTGAGGATGTAAATCAAATTTTTAAAGGCCCTGGCATCGGATAAGTCATGGCTTTAAAGTGAGGAATTTCATGTGGATACAGCTGCCTGACAAAGTGCATAAGATTATAGATACCCTGGAAACGGCGGGATATGAAGCCTATGCTGTAGGCGGCTGTGTCCGGGATTCCATTTTGGGAAGAGATCCGGACGACTGGGATATTACTACCTCAGCAAAACCGGAGGAAATCAAAAATCTCTTTCCAAGAACTGTAGATACAGGCATTAAGCATGGGACTGTGACAGTACTTTTTTCAAGAGAAAGCTTTGAGGTGACTACTTATCGTATTGATGGTGATTACGAGGATGGCCGGCATCCCAATGAGGTGACTTTTACTGCGAACTTGAGAGAAGATTTGAGACGTCGTGATTTTACCATAAATGCCATGGCCTACAATGATAGAAGCGGATTGATAGATATTTTTGAAGGGGTTACGGATATTAAAAATCAAGTGATCCGTTGTGTGGGAAACGCTGAAGAGCGATTTGGAGAGGATGCCCTGCGCATGCTGCGTGCAGTACGTTTTTCTGCACAGCTTGGCTATAAGATTGATGAAGCTACCAGGAAGGCTATTCAAAAGCTTTCGCCAAATCTGCAGAAAATAAGTGCGGAACGAATTCAGATTGAGCTTGTGAAGCTGGTTACTTCGCCTCATCCAGATTATCTGCGGACAGCCTATGAAACTGGCATTACGGCACAAATTCTGCCCGAGTTCGATTTATGTATGAAAACGCCGCAAAGGCATAAACATCATTGTTATGATGTGGGGGAACATATTCTACATTCCATGACAGCGGTTGAACCTGATAAAGTACTGCGGCTTGGGATGCTCTTTCATGATATCGGAAAGCCTCAGACATTAACTGTGGATGCAGACGGAACGACTCATAATAAACGACATCCTTATGAGGGAGAAAAGATTACTCGAAAAGTAATGCACAGGTTAAAATTTGACAATGATACGATTAATAAAGTGACAAAGCTGGTATTATATCATGATTATGATATCATGCCTACTGAGGCGGGAGTACGGCGTGCCATAAACCGCATGGGAGAAGACATTTTTTGCATGATTTTTGCAGTGCGGCGTGCAGATATCAGCGCACAGAGCAGTTATATGCGCGAGGAAAAACTAGCGAAAGCAGCTTACATAGAAGAACTTTATAAAAAGATTTTAAGCCGTCAGGATGCGGTTACTTTAAAGGATTTGGCTATTTCAGGAAAGGATCTGATTGCGGAGGGTATACAGCCAGGTAAAAGAATCGGTGAAATACTCGCTGCGCTTTTAGAAAAGGTGTTGGAGGATCCCGGACTCAATACAAGAGAGATTCTTCTTAAGTTATCTAAAGAATTGTAATGAAAATCCCTCGTGGTTCATAAGATGTAACAGTCAGAGCCAGGCAGGGGGTATTTACGTGAATGATAGAGCTGTCAGTTTATTGGATCAATACGATATAGAGGTGCGCCGCACTTGGAAAGGACGCGGAGCAATTCTCTGCGATTCGGACCGGGGTTTACTCATTATGAAAGAGTATGGTGGTCCTGCGGAAAAGGTGGGTTTTCAGGAGTATCTGTTAAACCACATTAAAGAGAGTGGTGTGGTCCGGGCAGAAACTATTTTGCGGACAAAGGAAAATGAATTGATTGTCAGGGATCAGGATCGCTCCGCCTATATTGTTAAGACTTATTGTGAAGGCCGGGAATGCGATCATCGAAATGTACAGGAATGTTGTCTTGCAATCAATACGCTTTCGCATCTTCACAATGTTTGTGACTTCTCGGATAGCGGGGTTTTGGAAGGTCAGCCAATTTTTCATATTGAAAATGAATATGAGAAGCATAATCGTGAGCTGAAAAAAGTTCGTAAATTTTTAAGGGAAAAAAGTCAAAAGACTGATTTTGAGATTTATTTAATGAGACATTATGACTATTTTCTGGATATTGCCTTGCAAATTACAGGGGAATTGGGTTATTATGCCTATGAAGAGGATTCCCATGCATTTTCCGTTGTATGTCATGGCGATTATCAGTACCATAATATTATACAGACCGAAGGGGGCAGTGTTCTCGTTAATTTTGAAAAGTGTATCAGAGATTATCCGGTTAGAGATTTATATTTGTTTATGCGTAAATTATTGGAAAAAAATAATTGGTCGCAGACGCTTGGAGATATGCTTTTTGCGGAGTATAATAAGATAAAATTACTAAGCGAGAGGGATTGCAGGCAGCTATATTTTCGTTTTGCTTATCCAGAAAAATTTTGGAAAATCGTAAATTTTTATTATAACAGCGGCAAAGCTTGGATTCCCGGGCGAAATATGGAAAAGCTGGAAAAGTTATTTGCACAGGAAAGGGAAAAACAGCTCTTTTTAAAGAGTATGTTCCCGTCCTTTGTATCATAAGAAAATTCCTCAGCATGAAATGCTTCG
Organism: Lachnospiraceae bacterium UBA7060; assembly: GCA_002493835.1. GTDB lineage: Bacteria > Bacillota > Clostridia > Lachnospirales > Lachnospiraceae > UBA3282. The sequence continues at coordinate 8,388 of DLAA01000119.1, forward strand.
GAATGGAGGTAAAAATGATCAGAATACACAGAAGAATTGCCAAGGCCGTCACCGTGTTGACATTGATGACATTTGTTTTAGCTGGCTGTACTTCAGAGGCGAACAATATAGGAAACGCCCAGGAACTAGACGGTAAAACAGACGTGGTGGATACGGGCTTTCAGCTTACCACTGTGGGAAGTTTTGATTCTGCGGACACAGCAGTGGTTCTTTCCACAGATTTGAATAATAAAGCTGTGACTTTTATTAATATGGATACGGGAAAGCAATACACCCTCTATTATGATGGAACGACTTATGTACAGAATAAACATGACGGTCCTATGACTATTTCTCAGATAAAAGCGGGAGATATTGTAGATGTTACTTTCTTAAAAGGAAAGAAAAAACTTGCCAGTATCAAATTATCATCTGATGCATGGGTTTACGATGATGTTTACAATTATAATCTGGCGGGGTCTAATGGAACCGCCAGCATCGGTTCCCAGATTTATTCTCTGCCGGATGGTGTGGTGGTTTTGTCAGAAGGACGCCGTATGGAGACGGGGGAAGTGGTGGATCAGGACATAGTCACCATTTCAGGTATTGATCATAAGATTTACAGTGTCAATGTAAATAAAGGCCACGGCTATCTTCGTTTAAAGAATGATCAGGCGCTGCTTGGCGGATGGATTGAGGTTGGCAATAAAGTCATTCGTCAGATCACGGAGGACATGCTTTTGATAGTACCTGAGGGTAGTTATCAAGTGGCGCTTACCAATAAAAATGTGGGCTGCGTAAAAGAAGTCACAGTGGAGCGTGACAAGGAAGTCGTGCTTGATGTAAGTGATCTGGAAATTGCGGAAGATGCAGTTGGAAAAATTCTTTTTACGGTGACGCCAGAAACAGCTAAAGTCAGTGTGGACGGCAAGCCTGTAGATATCAGTAAAGTAGTGGAACTGCCTTATGGAATTCATCAGGTGCAGGCGGAGGCAGGCGGCTATGATACGCTCACCAGGCATATACAAGTTGGTTCTGAGTATGCTTCTATTTCCTTTAAGCTGGAGGAGAGCCGTCAGCCGGACGAAAACAGAAATTCTCTCAGCGAGAATTCCACATCAAGGACTCCGTGGAAAGATACTCTTGATTCTATTAATGTAGATAATTCTCCAAAAAGCGTCAGTTCTAATACTCTTTCGACGCTCAGTGAGAATGCGCTTGGTACTTCCAGCAACTATAAAGTGTATATCGATTCTCCGGAAGGTGTGGAAGTTTATTTGGATGGCAATTATATAGGGTTGTCTCCTGTCAGATTTACCAAAACTGTAGGCAGTCATCAGATTACCTTAAAGAAGAGCGGATATAAGACAAAGAGTTATACCATTTACTTGGAAAATAATAAGAAGGATGAGACTTATTCCTTCTCTGCTTTAGAAAAAGAAAATTCTGGCAGCAGTAATGATGATAATTCCTCCAGCGGCGGATCGACAGGAGTTCCACCGCAGGGTACTATTCCAGGTAATATTGTTGGCGCAGTATCAAGTATTTCAAATCTTACGTTTACAGACGGAATAGAAGTGGTAATTTCAGATGGATCAGGAACACTTAACGATGCAGGAAAAACTGCGATTGAAGCTGCCGTTAAAACTGCCGTTGAAACTGCAGTAAATGCTGAGGAGGCTGAGAAATATACTTATGCAATAGAGAGTAAATTGACAGATGTGCAGGAGCCGGCTGAAGTAGATGGCAGTGGAAAAGTTCTGGTTACTATTTTCAGAAGCGGTTATAAAGAGCAAAATACTTCTGTCAATGTAAAAATTAAAAAACAGATGGAAGAAAATCCTCCTGTACAGGAGCAAAATATCAGTGTGACAATCACTTCTGATTTGGCTGAAGTTGAAGAGGGAGGGACAGTAAAATTTACTGCAACAGTGAATAATGAAAATGGGCCTATAGAAGGTGCAAAAGTCAGCTGGAAAGTAGAAAATGAAGAGACGGGAATTAATGACAATGAACTTTCTGTAAGTGTAAATGACGGAGAAACAAGAGAAAGCCTTACCGTTACTGCTACATATACCGATGCCGGTGGAAAATCCTATACATGTGATAAAACGGTTGCGATTAAGAAAAAAAATTCTGGATTAGGAAGTGGCGAAAATGAGGGGAACAATACAAATATTCCTAAGGTAGATGAACCTGGTTTAGAGACTTCTGAGGATTCCATAACGAAAGAACCTGAAAATTCTAAGTCGGACAAAGAAAACGAAAGTGCAGTTACAGATCTCGAAAATAATAACGGCTCAGATGATTTGAAGACAGAGACAGTAACGATAAACCAGAACGCACATCCTATCAGAAAATTCTTTTCATCGTTATTTAAGAAATAAAATTACATCATAAATATGAAACACCTGAAGTAAAGGATTATGTATGTTTGAAAAAAAGTATTCTTATGAAGATTTTCTAGAAATTATAGCTATTCTTCGCGGTGAAAATGGCTGTCCATGGGATAAGGTGCAGACTCATGAGAGTTTAAAACCTTGTATGATGGAAGAGGCGGCGGAACTGGTTGCCTCTATTCGCATTTTTGATCGGACAGGCAATCCGGAAAATATGATAGAAGAGTTGGGCGATGTTATGCTTCAGGTTGTTATGCATGCCCAGATTGCTTCGGAGGAAGGCCTTTTTACTATGGAAGATGTGATAAATGAGGTGAGTCGTAAAATGGTGCGGCGTCATCCTCATGTTTTTGGTACGGGTATTGCAGATACCCCTAATGATGTATTGGTGAATTGGGAAGAGATAAAGAAGGAAGAAAAGAAAGATAAAGATTGGATTGAGTCGCCTTTGAGAGAAATTCCAATTGAGCTTCCGGCACTGACGAGAGCAGTGAAAGTATTAAAGAAAATAGATAAGCATTATGAAAAGGGCAGTAGTTATGAGGAGGATACGGCGGCCATTTGTGAATTGGCGGAGGCGTTGCAGAATTGTGATCCTCAAGCGGAGAATCGGAAGGTGGAAGAAATTCTTTCCAACTTACTTTTGCGAATCAGTGATGTGGCTAGAATCAAAAAAATTCCTCAAGAACAAATATTGATGAATAAAATAGATGACTTGATTGATAAATATGAATAGATTTTTTACTATAGGAAATAATTAATAAAAGGCTTACTTTACATAACGAAAGAAATCCTGTAAAACTCGAAAAATGCCGTAAAAATGGCATATTTTTCTTGACAAGCTATATAAAAGCAGATATAAATATGTATAGACAGTTTCCGAAAGAAACATCTAAATAATATGAAGACTCATTTAAGAGGAGGAGTTCAAA
>DLAA01000119.1:12002-51121 GCA_002493835.1 Lachnospiraceae bacterium UBA7060
AAATGAACAAAACAGAGTTAGTTGCAGCAATGGCTGATCAGGCAGGTTTATCAAAAAAAGACGCTGAGAAGGCTTTAAAGGCATTTACAGATGTAGTTACTGATGAGCTTAAGAAGGATGGCAAGGTACAGTTGGTTGGCTTTGGTACTTTTGAAGTTTCTAAGAGAGCGGCAAGAGAAGGCAGAAATCCGCAGAGTGGTGAAGTGATGAAGATTGCAGCATCCAGAGCTCCTAAGTTTAAGGCTGGCAAGGCTTTGAAAGATATGCTCAATGCATAAATAAATTTTAAAGGATGTAATGAAGCCTGCATGCGCTGCATGCAGGCTTTTGCTTGTCATATAGAAAATTCTGAGAAATTTTTCATATTAATGAAGAATAAGGAGGACAATATGCGGCTGGATAAATATTTAAAGGTGTCAAGATTAATCAAAAGACGAACAGTAGCTAATGAGGCTTGTGATGCGGGAAGAGTTTTTATCAACGATAAACCTGCTAAGGCATCTGCCAATGTAAAGGCGGGTGATATTATAACGATACAGTTTGGTAATAAAGAAGTAAAAGTAGAAGTTCTTGATGTACAGGAGACTGTGCGCAAGGAGGAGGCGAAGGAGTTGTTCCGCTATCTTTCATAAAAAGTGATACATGCATATTTTGGGAAAATCAGACATACATTGAACCGAGGACTTGCGATGGGAGGGCGTGTATGGAAGATTTGAATAATGGCGGCAAAAGGCCGCATAAGTTGATGCTGACAGGCAGAAGGGCCTGTGCTTTGACGGGTGTAAATGATGTGCTTTCTTTTGATGTAAATGAGATTTTATTGGAAACGGAACAGGGTATGTTGATGATACGTGGCAGCGAGCTGCATGTCAGCAGGCTTTCCCTGGATAAAGGAGAAGTGGACATCGATGGCCGGATCGACAGCTTTACTTATTCAGAGACCGCAGGATACGGAGCTAAGGGAGAATCTTTGTTGGCGAGATTGTTTAAGTAAAAACAGGAGATGGGTAGAATATGAGCCAGGAGATCATGCAGGAGATTACCTTTTTTATACATTCTGCCTTCATGGGACTGATAATTACTTTTGCCTATGACTGGATTCGTATGCTCCGCAGACTTTTTAAGCATGGAAAAGTTTTTATGTCTGTAGAGGATTTATTGTTCTGGCTGATCTGTGGAATTGGTGTCTTCTATATGTTGTACAGAGAGAATGACGGGACCCTGCGTTGGTTTGCTGTGTTGGGGGCTGCGATGGGTATGTTCTTTTATAAGATAGTTATCAGAGATGTATTTGTAAATGTTATGTCAACATTTATACACAAGATAATGTGGTTCCTATCCCGCGTCCTACAAATTGTGCTAAAACCCTTGAAATGCTTGATTTTTGCTGGGAAAACGTTTGTTCTTCACATCAAAAAGAAATTGAAAAAGTGTAAAGAATTTATTAAAAAACGGTTGACGGTATGCATAAAAACTATTAGAATGGTTTTATGTAAACACTAGAAATTGGTAAAGAGAGGAAAATTTAGGAGCATGGCAAGAAAAGCTGCATATCGGAAAGAGCGCCAAAACAGGCTGGCCATGCTTTTAGTTACCACTGTAGTGTTGATGATGATGCTGGTGGTTACCTTTAAGAGTGTGGAATTACGGCAGAAGCGCCATATTTATATGGAGAGAGAGGAAGCGTTGATACAGGAGATCGAGGCGGAAAAAGAAAGGACTGTCGAGATCGAGGAGTATGGAAAATATACGCAGACTAAGAAATTTGTGGAAGAAGTAGCAAAGGAAAAACTTGGTTTAGTATATGAAGGTGAAATTATTTTTAAAGATGAGAAATAAACAGATTCCAAATGCAAAGCATTTGGAATCTGTTTATATACGGTAGAAAGCAACAGAGACAGAAAGTGCGGACAAAACCTATATTTTTCAGACATAAACCGCATAAAGTCTTCATATATATGTGTAAGGCGGGCTTTACAGGTTTTTCGCCCGTTTGGACAGACGGTGTCGATATATGGAGGCGGAATGTGATGAGAAAACAGACAGGAGTGAAAGAGAACGAGAGAATAGAAGTAATACCGGAATATGGCAGACAGAAGCTCTTGAATTATGCAGAGTCTTTTCGGGATTTAGCAGATCTGTTTGAGGAGGAAGAGGGTATGGACGAGCCTGTTCCAGAGGAGTCAAAGGACAGGCAGGAATACCTTTACAGGAGAAGGCTGCAGGAAAGCAGGGGACTTTTGGCAGAACATTTAAAAGAGATGGCGCATATCATGGCTTCAGTGGCCCGGGAAACCTGTCAGTATCATCCTTTGGGGGAAAGGCGTTTTAGACAGATAACGGCGCTGCTTAAAGATTCCGGGATTTTACTTCGGGAGTTCTTAGAATTGGAGCATGAGGACGGACATCGGGAAATCAGTCTGACTATGTGTCAGGCAGCTATAAAACGTGCTCGCTTTGGGGAGACAGAATATATCTCCACGGAGGATGTGGCAGATTATCTATCAGTGGCTATGAATCGTAGATTATGTGCAGCGAGAAATACACCTGCCTATCTTGCAGCGGATTTTAATACCTATTATTTTTTGGAAGAACCACCTTTTCACTTACTTACAGGTTTTGCCAGGGCTGTGAAAGAGACGGAGAAAGTGTCGGGAGACAATTACTCCTTTTTTGAAGCTGAAACTGGAAGGCTTTTGGTGCTTCTTTCAGATGGCGTGGGATCAGGAGAGACAGCCTGCCGTGAATCGGCCCGTGTGATTGATATGATGGAACGTCTTGTAGAGGCTGGTTTTAGTAAAGAGCCGGCGGTACAGATGGTGAATGGAGCCATGGCTGCGGCGGGACAGGAGCAGGCTATGTCCACTTTGGATGTCTGTGATATTGATCTTTACACGGGAAGCTGTGAGTTTGTAAAAGTAGGGGCGGCTTGTACCTATATTAAGAGAGGGAGGCTTGTGGACAGGCTTTCTGCCAGAAATTTTCCCCTCGGTGTATTTTGGCAGATGACGCCGGAGATTCACAGTCGGACGCTGCAGAGCGGGGATTATGTGATTATGCTCTCGGACGGCGTGTTGGATGCTCTTTCAGAAGGTATAGGTGAAGAAGCGCTTCCTGAGATTATTGGAAGGATGGAATACAGTAATCCTGGAGAAATTGCGAATCAGCTTTTAGCGTATGCACTCAAGCAGAGCCGCGGACGAATTCGAGATGATATGACAGTGCTTGTGACGGGAATATGGGATCAAAATGGTTTGGCTTGATGGAAAGTGGGCAGAGAAGGAAAGATTGTGTAATTATTCCTAATATGAGGACAAAGGATGAGAGACAGAATTTATGAAAAAGTAAAAAAATATATAGCTGTTCATGGAATGATTAGGCCGGGGGACTATGTGGCAGCCGGTGTTTCCGGCGGTGTGGACTCTGTTTGTATGCTATATTTGCTTACGCGGCTGCAAAAGGAGATTCCTTTCCGGTTGATGGTAGTGCATGTAAATCATGGCATTAGAAAGGAGGCGGGGGAGGACGCAGCTTTTGTGGAGGAGCTGTGTCGGAAATGGGAAGTTCCTTTTTTTCTGGAAAAGGTGGATATGCAAAGCTATGCTAGAGATCATAAACTATCCGGGGAGGAGGCGGGGAGGTTTCTCAGGTATCAAGCGTTTGAACAGGTTCTCAGCGAAGAAGGAATCAAAGGAAAAGGAAAGATTGCTGTGGCACACAACGCGGATGACAGGGCTGAAACTATGCTTTTTCATATGTTTCGTGGAAGTGGTCTGAAAGGGCTGGGGTCTATTCGTCCGGTTAGGGAGGCGGTGATTCGTCCTCTTTTATGTTTAGAACGGGGAGAAATCGAGGCTTATTTGAAGAAGGAGAAGCTTGCCTGGCGGGAGGATGTCACTAATCGGGGAGATGTTTACTCCCGCAATAGAATTAGACACCATATTATTCCTTACGCTAAAGAGGAAATCTGCAGCGGGGCAGTGTCTCATATGGGAGAACTGGCTGATATTTTGGCCGAGACTGAGGATTATCTGGATCGGGAGACAAATAGACTTTACAGCCGGTATGTGAAAGAAAATATCATTCATATGGTTGATGATATTTCTGACAGGCGAAAGGAAGAGAGCGGACAGGCAGGAAATCTGCTGATACAGCTGAAAAATTTTCGAACAGAGGATATTGTAATGAAAAAAAGGGTGGTTCTTTTGGCGATGGAAAGACTAATACCTCACCGGAAAGATATCACCGCTCGTCACGTTGAAAGTCTCCTGGAGCTGATAGATAAGGATGGAAGTAAAGAGCTTTTTCTTCCTTGGGGAATTCGGGCACGCAAAGAATATGAGCTTTTATTTTTGGAAAAGCTCTTTTTGGAATCGGCAGAGAGATCTACAGTACAGAAGCTGGAAGAAATAGAAATGATTGTCGATGTATCCACATTTTCACCTGATGTGCAGCAACAAGTTGTTATCCCGGGTATTGGATGCTTTACTTTTGTCATGAGAGAGGTAAATTTTTTACAGGAAGGGTCATTTTTTAACAGAAAGGAACAAAATATTGCAGAAAATAGATATACTAAATGGTTTGATTATGATAAAATAACTACGTCTTTACTCCTGCGGACAAGAAGGCCGGGGGATTATCTTACGATAGACGACGGGCTTCATACGCAGTCTGTGAAGCAGTATATGATCAATGAAAAGATTCCAAAAGCGAAACGAAACAAAATGTATTTGTTGGCTGACGGTTCTCACATTGTGTGGATACCGGGATACCGTTTCAGCAGACAGTACAGAGTGGAAAAACACACGAGGCGCATTCTGGAAGTGTGCCTAAAAGGAGGAGACAATGGCAGAGAGGGTAGAGGTGTTGTTGACTGAGGTAGAAGTTGATAAGCGGATAAAAGAGATCGGTGAGCAGATTTCCAAAGATTACGCTGGAAAATCAGTGCATTTAGTGTGTGTATTAAAGGGTGGCAGTTTTTTTATGTGTGAACTCGCCAAACGGATTACGATACCGGTATCTATTGATTTTATGTCAGTTTCAAGTTACGGTGGAGATACCAAATCGAGCGGTGTGGTCAGAATAGTAAAAGATTTGGATGAATCCTTAAAGGATAAGCATGTGATCGTGATTGAAGACATCGTGGATTCCGGGAGAACGCTCAGTTATCTGATGGATATGCTGCAGAGCAGAGGGCCTAAGGATGTGAAACTTTGTACTCTTTTAGATAAGCCGGAACGGCGTGTTGTGGAAGTTAAAGTAGATTACACAGGATTTGAAATTCCGGATGAGTTTGTGGTTGGTTATGGATTGGATTATGACCAGAAATACCGTAATCTGCCTTATATCGGAATGGTAAAATTTGAATAAATATATTGTTTTATTATTGGAGTAGAGGAATTATTACATGAACAAAAGTGGTAGAAGTATTTATTTGTATTTTGTAGTGATTGTCTGCTTGCTGTTGTTTACTGTCTGGGTGGGAACTCTGCGAGTACCAAACAGCGGCTACACTCGGGGTGAGTTTGAGCGGCAGATGGAGAATAATGAAGTTGCGGTAGTAACGATATGTCCAAACAAGGACACGCCCACAGGCTCTCTAAAGATAATCCTTCGAAATGGTGAGGAGAGAACTCTCTATGTTACGGATGTAACGGAGATGGAGAGTGTTGTAAGAGAGAATGGCATAGACTGTGCAGTGGAAAGTGTACCGGAAGAGAGCTGGTTTTTAAATAGTGTCCTGCCAATTCTAATTGTTGTTGTGGTTTGTGTTTTCTTTTTTGTGATGATGAATTCCCAGAATGCCGGCGGCGGTGGCGGCAAGATGATGAACTTTGGCAAGAGCCGCGCCAGGCTCACTTTGGGCGGGGAAAATAAAATCACTTTGAATGATGTGGCAGGTCTCAAGGAAGAAAAAGAAGAGCTGCAGGAGATTGTGGAATTTCTTAAAGAGCCAGGTAAATTCACCAAGGTAGGTGCAAGAATTCCAAAAGGCGTGCTTTTGGAAGGCGCTCCTGGTACAGGTAAAACGCTTCTCGCCAAAGCCATTGCGGGAGAGGCAAATGTACCATTTTTCAGTATTTCCGGTTCTGACTTTGTTGAGATGTTCGTAGGTGTTGGCGCTTCCCGTGTGCGTGATATGTTTGCGGAGGCAAAGCGGCATGCTCCCTGCATCATTTTTATTGATGAGATAGATGCGGTGGCAAGGCGTCGTGGTACTGGAATGGGCGGCGGCCATGATGAGAGAGAACAGACTTTAAACCAGCTGTTGGTGGAGATGGATGGTTTTGGTGTCAATGAGGGAATCATCGTGATGGCGGCGACTAACCGGGTAGATATTTTGGATCCCGCTATTTTACGTCCGGGACGTTTTGACAGAAAAATTACGGTAGTTTCTCCGGATGTGCGGGGCAGAGAAGATATTTTGAAGGTGCATGCCAAAAATAAACCTCTTGGCGATGATGTCAATTTGGAACAGATAGCCCAGACGACGGCCGGTTTTACAGGAGCGGATCTGGAAAATCTGTTGAACGAAGCGGCTATAAATGCAGCTATGGACAAGCGGGCCTTTGTGCGGCAGGAGGATATTAAGAAAGCTTTTATTAAGGTAGGAATTGGTGCGGAGAAGAAGAGCCGTATTATTTCGGAGAAAGAGAAGAAAATTACGGCATACCATGAGGCGGGTCATGCGATTTTGTTTCATGTGCTGCCTGATGTGGGACCGGTTTATACTGTTTCTATTATTCCAACGGGACTGGGGGCAGCAGGTTACACTATGCCCCTTCCTGAAAAGGATGAGATGTTCCTTACAAAAGGCAAAATGCTGGAAGATATTATGGTGTCTTTGGGAGGTCGTATTGCGGAGGAGATTATTTTTGATGATATTACCACAGGCGCTTCCAGCGATATCAAAAAGGCAACACAGACAGCCCGCAGGATGGTAACTCGTTATGGTATGTCAGATAATATTGGTGTAATTAATTACGACGACGATGATGATGAAGTATTTATTGGCAGGGATCTGGCCCATGCGAAGAATCATAGTGAGTTAGTGTCTGGTGAGATTGATAGAGAAGTGAAGATGATCATCGATGAATGTTATCAGAAGGCGAAGGATATCATTATGAAGTATGAGGATGTGCTTCACAGCTGTGCTAAGCTGCTTTTGGAAAAGGAAAAGATCAATCGTGCAGAGTTTGAAGGACTTTTTGACATTTGTCATCCGCAGATCGAGGAGTCGGATATAGGACTGTAATTGTACAAAATACACAATTTTTGATATAGAAAATTGTAATATTTGTGAATCCTTGGTATTGTAGACAACCAGGGGGTATGATAATATACTACTTGTAACCCCCCAATACATTATATAGTTTTTGCTATACCCCATAAGAAAGAAATACCTTCTCTAAAAAAGACAGTTTAGCGACTGTCTTTTTTACTTTCTAGGAAATTGTGACAGCTTTTTAACTCAACGTACCGTATGAGCTGAATTATGGGTTGAATATCCGTAATTTTTAAGCTAAAATAGCTTATATATCGCTTTATTGTTTAGGAGAGGCTGATTATGAATATTGATCAATTTCAGAAGGCAGAAAAAAATCAGCAGTACTTTGCGGGCATGCGCCCGGTGTTTAACAGAAAAGCCCTATTTACGGATATGTCTGAGGACTATGTGTCACCGTCGGAGCCAAGTGCCTATGGGGAAGTTACTATACGTTTTCGTTCTGCAAAAAACAATATTGACAAGGTATTTTTTGTTAACAAAGGTGAGAAGCATATTATGTTCAAGACAGAGTCGGATGCATATTTTGATTATTATTCGCATACGGTTCAGCTCGAGAACGAAAAACTGAGTTATTATTTTGAGGTACATGCAGGAAAGATTTCTTGTTTTTATGATAGGCGGGGTGTTACCAAGGATATTAACGAGTACTATGCGTTCCATGTAATTCCCGGCTTTAAGACACCTGATTGGGCTAAAGGTGCAGTGTTCTATCAGATATATGTGGATCGTTTCTATAATGGAGATCCATCTAACGATGTGCTGACAAATGAGTATCAGTATATCGGGGACAAGACTGTCCGCGTAGAAGATTGGGATAAATACCCAGCAGCCATGGGTGTCCGGGAATTTTACGGCGGAGATTTGCAGGGTGTTCTCGATAAGATGGATTATCTGCAGGATTTGGGTGTGGATGTGATTTATTTTAATCCGCTGTTTGTATCTCCTTCTAACCATAAGTATGATATCCAGGATTATGATTATATTGATCCCCATTTTGGCAAAATTGTAGATGATGAGGGGGATTTATTGGATAGCGGGCAGATGGAAAATCGCTTTGCTACCCGGTATATTAATCGTGTTTCCAATAAGGAAAATTTGGAGGCAAGTAACGAACTTTTTACCGAGGTGGTAAAGGAAGCACACAGAAGAGGAATGAAGGTAATTCTTGATGGTGTGTTCAATCACTGCGGTTCCTTCAATAAATGGCTGGACAGAGAGCGTATTTATGAAAATGCACCAGGCTATGAAAAGGGCGCATATATTGAAAAAGAAAGTCCTTATCATGACTATTTTCAGTTCCATGATGAAAATCGGTTTCCTTACAATGGTTCTTACGACGGCTGGTGGGGACATGACACACTGCCGAAACTAAACTATGAAAATTCCAGACAACTTTTAGATTATGTGCTTTATATTGGGAGAAAATGGGTATCTCCTCCTTATAATGTGGATGGGTGGCGGCTGGATGTGGCAGCGGATTTAGGTCACAGCGCTGAATTCAATCATTTCTTTTGGAAAGAATTTCGCAAGGCGGTTAAGATGGCTAATCCCAATGCGATCATTTTGGCGGAGCATTATGGCAGTCCCAGAGATTGGCTGCAGGGACAGGAATGGGATACGGTCATGAATTATGACGCCTTTATGGAGCCTGTAACGTGGTTTTTGACGGGTATGCAGAAGCACAGTGATGATTACAGAGAAGATATGCGGGGAAATGCCGACAGTTTTTGGGGTGCTATGAGACATCACAGTGCGGCTTTTACCATGCCGTCCCTTTTAGTTGCTATGAATGAACTGTCTAATCATGATCATTCTCGATTTCTTACCAGAACGAACCGCAGGGTAGGGCGAACAAATACCTTGGGTCCTCAGGCGGCAAATGAGGGCATTAATAAGGCGGTTTTGCGCGAGGCAGTGGTAATTCAAATGACATGGCCCGGCGCACCTACAATCTATTATGGAGATGAGGCGGGTGTCTGCGGCTTTACTGATCCGGATAACAGACGGACTTATCCCTGGGGGCATGAGGATCAGGAGTTGATTGCTTTTCATAAAGAAATGATACGTATCCATAAATCACATAAGGAGTTTTTGACAGGTTCTCTGAAATATTTGGAAGCTGACTATAATGTGATCGGTTATGGCAGGTTTAACAGGGAAGGCCAATCTGTGATTCTTGTCAATAACAATGATTATGAAATCACGAAAGAACTCTCTGTATGGTATTTTGGTATTCCTAAAGAATGTATACTCAATCGGCTGATGCTGACAACGGCGGAAGGTTTTAGCACGGAACCGGAAGAGTATCCGATTATTTCCGGAAAGATAAAAGTGACGCTTCCCGCTACATCAGCTATTATTTTGAGGCATGAAAGTCGTACGGAGAGGACATTTTTAGAGTTTAGCTGAACAGAGAGATAGCGCGTTTTGTGAGAAACTTAAGCTGAACGGCTATTAGGTGGTATAAACGATATGAAAATATTGAAGGGAATTTTAGCAGGTATAGGAATTTTAGCGGCGTTATTGTGTGCATTAATTCTATTGTCTGCCGCGAATCCTAAAATTACAGAGACGCTCTCCTCCTTATTGTCAGGTAATGGGTTTCCCTCTGAGGAAGAAGAATCTAATGAAGAACAGGAGGAATATTTTAAAGAGGATGAGCAGAGAGAACAGGAATCTTTTGATGGGCAGTATGAAGACAGTTCCCTTAATATAATGCCGGAATCAGAAGTGAGTTTAGAAGAGGAGCCGGAAGAAGATTCAGGGGAAGATTTTGGAGAGAGTGTGCAGCGTCAGCCAGAGGAACCCGAAATGGATACTTCTGATGCTGGCTCTGACACGGAGAGAACCAGAGGAACTAACGGTTATGAAGTGCCGGAAACATCAAATGTGAAAGTTCCAGAGGCTGTCAGCGGTAAGTCCGGTTATCAGCCTATCACGGAAAAATCGGAGGAGATTCCCGATGCCGAGGGTGGAGAATACACCAGTAATTTGGGCTATGGTCAGACAGGGGACGGATTATCCTTTGATGCGGTGCTATATCCATACTATCAAATGCTGGATGCGAAGGGGCAGCATCTCTACAGACAGATTTTTGCTAATGCCTCGGTTTTGAATGAAGCTTTTGTGCCTATTGAAGCAGTGCCGGTGGCAGAAATTAAGAATGTGATAATGGCAGTTTACAATGATCATCCTGAACTCTTCTGGCTAAATACTGTGTTTACTTGTAAGTATGATCAAAATAAAATCTGCGCTGAGCTTGCATTAGAATTAAATCTGACTAAAGAGGAACTTCCAGAGGCTTCTGCAGAATTTTATAATACTGCTAATACAATTTTGACGCAGCTGCAGAATTTGAGTGCTTATGAAAAAGAACGGCGGCTGCACGATATTTTAATTGAAAGGATTGACTATGACAAAGGCGCAGATAAAAACCAGAGTGCCTACAGTGCGTTGGTAGAGGGTAAGAGTGTATGTGCGGGATATGCCAGGGCTTACCAATATCTAATGCAGAGACTGGGAATTCCCTGCTATTATTGCACAGGTTATGCGGGAACGGATCACGCCTGGAATATTGTCGCGCTGGATGACGGTTATTATAATGTGGATGTGACTTGGGATGACACTGAGGGCGGAGAGTACGATTATTTTAACAAGACAGATGAAGAATATGCAGATACGCATGTAAGACAGGATCTTTCGGTAAATCTTCCGAAGTGTGAGGGACAGATGTATGCGAACTTATAAGAGAGCGCAAGCCGCGCTGTAATGCGGCTTGCGTCTTTTTTCTAGTTATTTAGTTCTTTGAGGTCTTGTACCCGCCGTACCCCTGTAAGCTGCGAGATTTCTTCGCGCACTTTTTTGGTATCAGCATTTAACTGAATGCTCAGCCGATAGTTAAAAGAATCTGCCAATGGATTCTCTGTAAAAGAGGCAGCCAGATCATCGTTTAAATAAGTGCTTTTGAAGGAAGCCCAGGCCTCGTCACCGGATATGAAATGACAGGAAGAGACACCAGAAATCTGGGAAAGCTGCTCGCCAATATGATCAATTTCTGCCTGCGATAGATTGCTCTCCATGAAGACAGCCAGATTTTTTTCCTGATAAATATTGTAGGCAAAAGAGGTAGTACCAGAGAACAGGATTACAAAGGCGCCAATCAGGGCGGCCGCGGTCATGGAGAAGCGGGTTTTATAAAAATGTTTTGTCCGGGGTGTGGTGCAGCTTTGTATCAGAGTGTCGGCCAAATCGACGGGCATGGTAATGGCATTTTTTATTTGAGTCATATCGTTTTTATTCATGTCAAACTCCTTTCGGTGTAATTTAGTGACCTAATAGATTTTCCAGTCTGTGGTTCAGGGTTTGTTTCCGGCTCAGACAGCGCTATTTTCAAAGCTTTTCTGCCACGCTGCAGACGTTTTTTTACGGCATTTTCTGACAACCTCAATATTTTCGCAATTTCAGCCACAGAATAGCCCTCGAAGTAGTACAGAAGCAAAACGCTTTTCCATTTTATTGGCAGTGCATAGAGTTCTTCGAGATGTGTTTGGTGCTCCGGTGCTGGCAGACATTCTTTGAGTAAATCTAAATCTGTATAGGTGTGTTTCTTACGGAAACGCAGACAATCTATACAACAATTCGTTGTGACACGTAACAGCCATGCTCGCTTGTGCTCCTCTGATGCAAAAGAAGGAGCTTTTTCTAAAAAGCGTAAAATGACTTCCTGTAAAACATCTTGAACGTCATGTGGATTTCCGAGCAGCAGATAAGCGCTTCGGTAAAGTGCATCGCCGTAATTTAGTAAAATAGACCGGACATCCGTTTCATCTTTATGCATAGGGCATCTCCTTTCTTAAGTTTTTAGAGGCCTCTTGTCCTATATACGATAGAAAATGAGAATCGGTGACTATATATTTTTTATATTTTACACTAGGCATATTTGCATGTATACAGAAATTATTATGGACTTGTACAGAGCACTTATTTTTGATAAGCTTGGAATAAATCATCAAACGGAGGGATACGAAATGTTATCATTTGAAAGCGATTACATTCAAGGCGCCCATGAAAAGATTTTGTCGCGTCTTATTGAGACTAATATGGAACCGTTGTCGGGCTATGGCAGTGATAAGTATTGTGAGAGTGCGAAGGAAAAGATCAGGAGGGCTTGTGACTGCGAGGAAGCAGAGATTTTTTTTCTGATGGGCGGTACGCAAACGAATCAAGTAGTGATCAGTTCCATGCTTCAGTCCTATGAAGGTGTGGCAGCGGCGCATACAGGTCATGTCAGTGTGCATGAGGCGGGCGCTATCGAGCACAGCGGGCATAAAGTACTCACTATTCCGGGACACGAAGGAAAAATTGACGCGGACGAGCTCTCGGCCTATCTGAAAACGTATTGGGAAGATGTGAACTATGAACATATGGTATTTCCGGGCATGGTTTACATTTCCCATCCAACGGAGTATGGAACGTTGTATACAGAGGCGGAACTTTCGTCAATTGCCAAAGTGTGCAGTGTATATCACATTCCATTGTTTTTGGATGGTGCAAGGCTGGGGTATGGTTTGATGAGCCCAAAGACAGATGTGACGCTTCCGAAGATAGCCCATTATTGTGATGTGTTCTATATTGGCGGTACAAAAGTGGGGGCTCTCTGTGGAGAGGCGGTTGTTTTTCCAAAAAAGAATATGCCGCCGCATTTTTTGACCATGGCAAAGCAAAAAGGAGCGCTGCTTGCCAAAGGGCGTCTTTTGGGTGTGCAGTTTGATACCCTTTTTACGGACGATTTATATTACCGGATCAGTGAACATGCCATCGCAATGGCGGAGAAGGTGAAGGAGATATTCCGGGGTAAAAATAGGCGGTTTTTTATCAATTCTCCTACGAACCAGCAGTTTATAATTTTAGAGAATAAAGAAATTGAAGATTTGAAAAAATATGTAAAGTTTGATATTTGGGAAAAGTATGATGAGAATCACACAGTGGTGCGTTTTGCCACAAGCTGGGCGACCAGTGAGGAGGACGTGGAAAATTTACGGGCGCTCATTCAGTGAATCAAAAGTTTTCCTGTAACTGGATGCAGCTTTTTGACAGGATAAAAGGTATTATAAATGAAAAGTAAAAGGCGGCTGGTTTTTGTATTCAAGAAGTAAAACAGCTGCCAAAAGAGGTCATTATGACAAAAGAGGAACAGATTACAGCGGAAAGTGCTGTGGACAGGTATGCGGATATGGTGTATCGTCTGGCTCTGTCGCAGATGAAAAATAAGGCCGATGCAGATGATCTTTTTCAAGAGGTGTTTGTTCGATTGGTCAGTCATATTGGAGAACTTCAATCCTGGGAACACGTGAAAGCGTGGTTGATCCGGGTAACGATCAACTGCGCAAAAAAACATTTTGATCTCTATTGGAATAAAAATGTGGAATTTATAGAGGATGAAGAGACGCTCAGAGGAGAAGAAGCCTATGAACCTCCGTCGGAACATCCTGTCAGAGGGGCGGTGTTGAAACTTCCGCCAAAATACCGGCTGGCGGTGCACCTTTTTTATTTTGAGGAACTTTCGGTGGCGGAGATCGCGAAGGTGACCGAGCAGAAAGAGGGCACTGTCAAATCGCAGCTCCATCGGGCACGAGAAATGTTAAAGGATCTGCTGCGGGAAGAGTCGGGATAGTATAAAAATACAGCGGGAATGAATCGGGCGGTCTGGAGAAACTGCAGACAGAAAAAAGGAATTAAATTATGACAGATCAATATATGGATCAGTATAAAAAAGAAATAACACAGGTGCATGCGCCGATGGATCTAATTGAGAGAACCAAGGCGTCCGTACGCGAGGAGGAACGGATCCTGCGGGAGCGCAGAGGACAGGAGGAGACGTTTGGGACGGCAAAAATGCGCTCGGAGCATAAAATCATGTCTGGGACGGTCGAAATGCGCCCAGAGCAGAAAATTATATCTAAGGCAGCAGGATATGCGGACGAAAAAAAACGTGAGAAAAGGTCTGCGGTCCGCAAATGGGCCTATCCTCTGACGGCGGCAGCGGCCTTTCTTATTCTAGTATCGGTATCTCTGACCATGAGGGGCATAAAAGGAGAACGCTCCGGGATGGACAGTGCATTTTATGAGGAATCTGCGGAGGCAGGAGCCGGATCTTTGGAAGAAGCAATTTTGGAAGCGGACGCAGGCGCATCTGCAGAGTTGACAACTGAAGGCGTGTCTGCTGATATGACTGTGGAATCTGCAGAGGAAAAGATGGCTGTGGAATTGACTGAAGATGAGGCATCTATGGAGGCAGAAGCTAGAAGAGCAGAAAATATAGAATCAATCGAGGAGAGTGCTGCGACATCAATAAATGAGGTACAGCGTTCCACAGAAGTAAGGAATCAGGCAGTGGGTGAGACAGATGATACGGCATGTGATATGGAGAAAGAGGATGCTGCAGCGGCAAAGACAGATTTGGAAAAGAAGAAAGAAGCAATAGTAGAAGACTTTGCTGATAGTGCGTTAGCAGTGGATTATATTACAATAGAAAAAGTAGATAAAAAACCAGCTTTTTGTGACCTAGACGACACGAAGGCGCATATCTATAAAGGAAAAACTTTTCTGGTGAGAAAAGAAAAGACTGGCTGGGCGGCTTATGTGGATGCGGAGAATGGAATAGGATATGTGCTTCGAGGAGAGATAGAAAATTTGGATAAATTTTTAGAAGCTGGAAATGAAAAACTTGGTCAGCTGGATATGATGGAATAAGCAAAAAGAGTGCAACCTTTTTCTTCCGACAAAGGTATTAAGTGTAGAAGGAAAATACGATGGGGTGAGATCCCCCGGAGGGAGGAAAAGGGATGAAAAATTATTTGAAAAGGACAATAGCGTTACATATGGCTGGCATGTTGCTTTTGACAGGATGCGGTGTGAATGGCGGGGAAAATACGTCGATGCCGGGGACAGCAGAGTATATTTCCGAAGAACCGGCTGAAACAGTGCAAGGAGAAGATGGAACTACGTCCGGCTCAGGTGAGACAGTTTCGGAGACTGCGGGAGATGCAGCTGAGACAGTAGATATGTCAGAAATTGGAGAGACGAAAAGCACAGAAAACGTCATGGCTGGGGATGCAGCAGATTACGCAGAAGGGACCATTGATGCCGAGCAGAGTCTGCAAAACAGTTACGATCGGAGTGGTGGTATTGCAGAGAAACAGAAATTGGCAGACATGGAAATGGCGGATCTGTACGCAGAACGGGAAGCACCGGATGGCTACCTGGGTTCCTGTTATGAATTTGACGATGATATAAGAGTTTATGAGGGAAATGAAGAGTACAGCAAATGGAAGGAAAAAGGATTTTCTTCGGTGATATCACAGCCCCTTTCCACCTTTTCTGCAGATGTGGATACTGCGTCTTACAGCAATCTGCGGAGATTGATCCGGGAGGGGTATGATCTGGACAGTTTGCCGGAGGGTGCAGTCAGGATCGAAGAAATGCTAAATTATTTTTCCTATGAATATAATGATCCGAAAGGAATGGAGCCCTTTGGGGTGACCACACAGATTGGCCGTTGTCCCTGGAACGAGGATGCGGAACTTTTGATGATCGGTCTAAAGACAGAAGATATCGACTACAGCCACGCGCCGGCGTCCAATTTAGTATTTCTGCTTGATGTATCCGGTTCCATGGATGAACCTGATAAACTGCCGCTTTTGCAGGAATCTTTTGGCAAATTGACGGATACTCTTACGGCGAAGGACAGAGTTTCCATTGTGACTTATGCAGCGGAAGACAAGATTGTGCTGCAGGGAGCACAGGGAAATGACAAGGAAAAGATTAAAAAGGCTTTAAACGGTTTAGAGGCAGGTGGAGGCACTTACGGGAGCAGGGGAATTGAAACTGCCTATGCTCTGGCGGAGGAAAATTTTATCAAGGGCGGGAATAATCGTGTTATTTTAGCCACGGATGGTGATTTAAATATCGGCCTGACCAGTGAGGAAGAACTTGAGAAATTGATTACAGAGAAGAAGGAGTCAGGAATTTTTCTGTCTGTGCTCGGTTTTGGTACGGGAAATATCAAGGATAATAAGATGGAAACGCTGGCGGACAAGGGGAATGGTAATTATGCTTACATAGACTGCCTGAGGGAGGCAGAAAAAGTACTGGTGAAGGAGATGTCTGCTACATTCCTCACAGTCTGTAAGGATGTGAAGTTTCAGGTGGAATTTAATCCCGATGTAGTGGAGGGTTATCGTCTGATTGGATACGAAAACAGGGAGCTTGCAGCAGAAGACTTCGATAATGATACGAAGGATGGCGGAGAAATTGGAGCCGGGCATAGTGTGACGGCTCTCTATGAAATCATATTGTGTGAACCTTTGAATGCATCTCTCACTGATAAAGAAATTCGGGATTTAAAGTATCAGGATGCGTATCGAAAAAAGAGTGGTGCCAAAAAGGAATCGTCAGCCTATAGAAAGGAGTGGCTGACAATCAGTCTTCGGTATAAAAAGCCTGCCGGACATGTGAGTACGCTTTTGGAATATCCAGTCGGTTATGAAAGTTATCAGAATAGTCCATCGGAGGATTTTTTGTTTGCAGCAGCGGTGGCAGAATTTGGACTGTTGGCATCCCACAGTGCCTATCCTGAGAACGCGTCGCTTACGCATGTGAGGGAGGTTGTGCAGAAGTTAGATTTGAAAGATGAGTACCGAGCAGAATTTTTGGAGCTGGTGCAGGAAATTGCGTGAGAAGAATGCAAGGCATTCTTCCAGAAAGATTTTACACGAATGTAAAAAGGGTATGCCACATCGGCATACCCTTTTTGACAGTGCGCCTTGCAGCGCACATTTACTTTACTTCGATACGTGCTACTTCTTCCTTGGCAGTCAAATCCTTCTTC
The DNA here is from genome assembly GCA_002493835.1 of Lachnospiraceae bacterium UBA7060. Lineage (GTDB taxonomy): Bacteria > Bacillota > Clostridia > Lachnospirales > Lachnospiraceae > UBA3282. Next base: position 29,180 of record DLAA01000119.1, read on the forward strand.
GGGAACTTTACTTCCAGAATACCATTGTTGTAAGATGCGTCGATATCGCCTGGCTCCACGTTATTTACGCGGAAACTCCGGGAATAGGAACTGTAATACCGCTCTCTGCGGATATATTTGTTGGCATCTTCATCGTTTTTCTCTTCCTTGTGGGAAGCAGAGATGGTTAGCAGATTGTCCTTCAAGTCAATGTTGATGTCGGACTTATCGAAGCCGGGCAGCTCAGCCTGTAAGAGATAGCTGTCACCCTGATCGATCACATCTGTTCTGAAAGCATCGAAAGTAGCCAGCTCATTGCTCCCCCAGAAATTCTTGAAAGCATCGTCGAACATTCTGTCGAAGGGGTCTTCATAGTATGAAGGTTTATAGGTACGGTTGTTAAATAATGCAGGTCTTAACATAGTAATCACTCCTTTTTTATGTTATTATTTTCAGTATGACCGGATAGACAAATTCGATACATGGGAATTAGCTATCGTCGGTACTGAGTTGTTTTTGTTTATGTATATGTTATACATCATATAGAACAAACAATCAATAATGTAATTATAAAGTATTTCTTAACAAAAAATAAAGTTGCGGGAGGATTAGAAGGATGGAAAGGCGAACAGATTTTGGAATGCCTACTTTGATTGAAAACAGAGATTTGAAAGAGGCAGTACAGCTCTGCAAGGAATTAGAATTACAGTTTGTAGAGTTGAACATGAATTTTCCCATGTATCAGATTCCGCGGGTGGAGGAGACGGCTTATCTAAAAGAGATGGCGTTGAAAAATAAGATTTATTTTACCATTCATTTAGATGAGAATCTTAACGTGTGCGACTTTAATCCTCTTGTGGCTGATGCTTATTTACAGACAGTAGAGCGGGCTTTAAAAGCAGCACAAGAGATCGGTGCGCCACTTTTAAATATGCATATGAATCATGGGATTAACGTTACGCTGCCAGATCGGAAGGTACGGCTTTTTGGAGAATATCGAGAAGTATATTTGGCGTCGATACGGAAGTTTCGTGGAATGTGTGAGGATGTGGCAAAAAATTTTGATGTGAAGGTCTGCGTTGAAAATACCGACGGTTTTCTGGATTTTGAGAAGGAGGCTGTCGAGGAATTGTTACAAAGTGATCTGTTTGCCTTGACATGGGATATCGGACATTCTCACACTTGTAATAACGTGGACGAGGCGTTTCTCATGCAGCATAAGGATAGGTTGTATCATTTTCATATTCATGACGGGCTTGGGAGTAAAAATCATCAGACACTTGGGACTGGAGAGATTGATTTGGCACAGCGGATTGGCGTTGCAAGGGAATGCGGCTGCCGATGCGTGGTGGAGACAAAGACAGTTGATGCATTGCGAAAGTCGGTGACGTGGCTCAAAAATAATGGATATATAAAAGGATAATTGACAGCTATGGAAGACATTTATTTCAGACAAGGCATTAAGCAGGATTTGCCGGAGATTACAGCGTTAGTAAAAGCGGCAATTTATCAGATGGAGTGTCACAGCATTATGCAGTGGGACGAACTCTATCCCACCGAGGAAGATTTTGCGGCGGATATTTTAGCGAAACAGCTGTATGTGGGGTTGATTGGGGATAAAATCGCGGTTGTCTATACCTTGAATGGATTGTTTGAGGAGGCATATAAAAATGGAATGTGGAGTATGCCGGAAAAGCCTTTTATCATTTTACATAGATTATGTGTCCATCCGAATTTTCAGAATCAGAGTGTCGCGTACAGGGCAATGCTTCATATGGAAAAGCAGGCGGCAGAATCAGGGATAGAAGCCATACGTCTGGATGCTTTTTCCCAAAATCCTTATGCATTGCGACTATATCAGAAATGCGGTTATACAAAAGTGGGAACCGCAAATTGGAGAAAAGGGCTGTTCTATTTGATGGAGAAATACTTATAAAAGTGAGAGATAGTATTATCAATACAAATTTCAAGCTGGTTTATGTTGGTAATTATTTAGAAACTTTGGTGTAGTATAAAAATGCAGATTAAGAGATCTGACAGAATTACATTGTCAGAAAAAGGTGATTAGAATGAGTACAGTGAAAAATATTGACATTCTTCTGGAAAAATTAAAAGAAGATTCACAGGAATATAAAATGTTGGAAACCGCTGGATATACTTTACAAGAAAAGAAAAATACTATCCGGTCTCTTATGAACATTCGTATGCCTGGCGCCCTTTCTGAAGAAATCAGTAAATTGCAGGATGAATATCTGCAGGAAGAACTGAAAAAAAAGGGGGTTGTGACTCTAGCAGATATTCCGACAATAGAAGAACAATTTCACAGCAAATTCCCTTATGCGGATAAGATAGGACTTTGGCAGGGAGATATTACGAGACTGAAAGTCGGTGCGATTGTAAATGCTGCCAATTCACAGCTGTTGGGCTGTTTTATTCCATGTCACAGATGCATTGATAATGCTATTCACAGTGCGGCTGGAATACAGCTTCGGGAAGAATGCAGTTTTATTATGAAAGGCAGAAAAATGAAATTTGGCCGGAATTATGAAGAACCGACAGGCACAGCTACGTTGACTGCAGGATACAATCTTCCCTGCGATTATGTGATTCATACAGTAGGGCCGATTATATATGGTGAACTGAATGATTCTCTCTGTCAAGATCTGCGTAACTGCTATGAAAATGTGCTGCGATGCTGTATGGAGCATCAGATTCAATCTGTCGCATTCTGCTGTATTTCGACAGGAGAATTTCATTTCCCGAATGATAAGGCAGCAGAGATTGCTTTGGAAACAGTCGTGCATTTTTTGGAAAAGAATGATAGTTTCATAGAACGGATAATTTTTAATGTCTTTAAAGACAGTGACTTAAATATTTATAGAAAAATATTATCGTAAGGAGAAGTTTACGATAATATTTTTCTATAAAATAAATTACAGGGCAGCTGCTGATGGCCTGCCCTCTGCCCTGTTGCTTATAAAATTAACAATATATGAAGGGAGTTAACTTTTCCCTAATCTCCTCATCGTCTGAATCATAACTGAGCCGAAGCGGTCTGGTCAGATCGAGAGCCATCACGCCGAGAATGGACTTGGCATCCACAACTCTTCGGCCTTCACCTAAATTAAAACACGAATCAATTTTATCAATTACATTTACAAACTGCCTGATCTGGTTAACATCGTTAAATTTAACATTTACCTGCTGCATAATTCTTTCCCTCCTTAATCATAATTGATAGCATGAAAGATAAAATATAATGTTCCACAAATCAATACCGATTAAAAGTAATTCCCCCACACGCAGGATATCCTGAATACATATCGTTTAGTTTGCGTTTTGTATAAGTGACTATAAGCCTCCTTTCTCTTTCTGAAAATATAGTTGAATGATTGTGAGACTATGATATCTGTTGATTTTTTAAAAGTCAATAGGTAAAAATATATAAATTATTATCTCCTATTTTGTAAAAATAAACCAAAAAAATGCAATAAAAAAATCTGTTGCAATTTCCTGAAGAAATGGATTAGGAAAGGATCTTTTTCCCCTGCGCATAAAAAAGGGAATAAACTGTTTCCGGTTTATTCCCTTAAGACTTGCTATTTAGTTGTAATTCTCGATAACGGGCTGAAACATATCTTTGCTTACACCGCACATAGGGCAGCACCAGTCAGCCGGAAGATCTTCAAAAGCTGTGCCAGGTTTGATACCGTGCTCCGGATCACCCTTCTCCGGATCATATGTATAGCCACAGGGATTGCAAAAATATTTTTTCATTGTTCTATTCTCCTTATCTGTTGGTTTATTTATATGCTGCTTCTTTAGTATAGATACGGGGAATTGGCTTACAGGCGTCATCCCCGTATAATATTTTGTATCATTATTTTTTAGCTGAAGTATCTCTTAAGAAGTCCTTCAAATGCCTTGCCGTGTCTCGCCTCATCTCTTGCCATCTCATGGACTGTGTCATGGATTGCATCAAGATTTGCTGCTTTCGCACGTTTTGCAAGATCAAACTTGCCTGCGGTTGCGCCATTCTCAGCTTCCACTCTCATCTCCAGATTCTTCTTGGTAGAATCGGTTACCACTTCACCCAAGAGTTCTGCGAATTTAGCAGCATGTTCTGCTTCTTCCCAAGCAGCCTTTTCCCAGTAAAGACCGATTTCCGGATAACCCTCTCTGTGAGCAACTCTGGCCATAGCAAGGTACATACCTACCTCTGTGCACTCACCGTTGAAGTTCGCTCTCAAGTCAGCCATAATATCTTCGCTGACACCTTTCGCAACACCAACTACATGCTCAGCAGCCCATTCCATAGTACCACTCTGTGCTGTAAATTTTTCAGCGGGTGCACCACACTGAGGGCATTTTTCCGGTGCCGTGTCTCCTTCGTGAACATAGCCACATACCTGACATACAAATTTCATAATGTATTCTCCTTTTCTTTTTTAATATTTTACCCATGATAAGTGGGTTTATTTGCTCTGTTATAAAAATTATGAGTTAGAGTCTGCTTTTTTGGCAGCTTCGCGCAGACAGCGTCCACATACTCCGTAAAAGCATGTAGCCTGTTTTTCTATCCGGCCATCAAAACTCTGACGTACCCGTGCCAATGCATCATCCAGACCATCGATCCGTAAATCAGTCAAACTGTCGCATTCTGAACAAAGAAAATGACAGTGCTGAGAAGTGTCTGCATCGAAATGATCAACACCGTCGCCTACTTGTAATCTTTGAATATCACCTCTCTCAGAGAGAAGTGTTAGATTGCGGTAGACGGTTCCGAGACTGATATTCGGATGCTCCTGCCTGACGTTTTGGTAAACAACATCGGCGGTAGGGTGGTCCTTACGGCTCATCAGAAAGTTATAGATAAGCTGCCGCTGCCGACTGTACTTTACCGCCATGGCAAATCCTCCTGATTTGATCATGAATCCCAAAATAATAATGAGAATCATTACTAATTTATATTCATATTATAGCAAGCAATATAGTTCTGTCAATCAGTATTTTGTAAATTTATAAATTTTTTATAAGATTATCGTAGATGTTTTATTTTTGATGTCATAAAATGTGGTATTATATATTCTGACAGATCAGCTATCGCCGCATATGCGGATAGAAAGGAAGTTTTTTCGGTGAAATTTAGAACAAGACTCCTGATTACATCATTGACTATTATACTGCTGCCGCTTTTATTGACAAGTATTGCACTTTTGGTTATAGGCAGCCATATCGAAGATGCAGAACCTCGGCTTGGTTTTTTGAACAGAGACAATTCTTCTTTTATATATACGATAGAGAATTACAGCCGGATTTCAGAGGAGGTTTTGGAGGAGGTAAGGAATCAAATTAAAGAAGATCCCTCTAAATTAGAGGATAAAAAGTATTTAGATGAAATTACATCGGATTTGAAGGATAAATCATCATACATTATTGTAAGGAAGGATAACGAAATTTATTATACCGGCAATAACAATGCTGCTAAAAAAATTTTTTCTGCACTGCCGGAGTATGGCAATGAAATGCCGGGTACAGAAGCAGGTTATTACTACAACGATATTAAAAAATTAGTTAAAGAGGTCGATTTTCGTTTTTCGGATGGCAGTGAGGGCAGCTTTTTTGTAATAACGAGCGTTAGTTCACTTCTTTCCCGAAAAACACTTCACAACATGGCATTAGCTTTTATTCTGGTACTTATTTTTACCAGTGTTCTTTTGACACAGTGGATTCAAAAGGGAATTTTTACTCCAATTAATCAACTCAATACAGCAATGCAGAATATTGCTGAAGGTAATTTAGAATATATGCTGACTACGAATGAGAAGGGCGAGATTGGTGAACTTTACCGCAATTATGAGGATATGAGACTGCGGTTAAAAGAGTCTTTGGATGAAAAGTTTGAACATGAAAAGAAAAACCGAGAACTCATCAGCAATATCTCTCATGATTTGAAGACACCTATTACTGCAGTGAAAGGTTATGTGGAAGGTATTATGGATGGCGTGGCGGATACGCCGGAAAAGATGGATAAGTACATTAAAACTATCTACAATAAAGCCAATGATATGGATCGCCTGATTAATGAACTTACTACGTATTCCGGTATTGACAATAACCGTATTCCTTACAATTTCCGCCGTATCAATGTGGCAGAGTATTTCGGGGATTGTGTAGAGGAGGTTGGACTCGATTTAGAATCGAAGAATATTCAGTTAAATTATGAGGATCTGGTGGAACCCTCTACTCAGATCATTGCGGATCCAGAACAGTTAAAGCGAGTGATCAATAATATTATTGGAAATAGTGTAAAATATCTGGATAAAGAAAAGGGTGTCATAGATATCCGTATCTTGGATGAGGTGGATTCTATTCGTGTGGAAATTGAAGATAATGGCAAGGGAATAGCGGCAAAGGATCTACCGAATATATTTGAACGCTTTTACAGAACAGATGCCTCCCGGAATTCCTCTCAGGGCGGCAGTGGCATCGGGTTGTCTATTGTAAAGAAAATTATAGAGGATCACGGAGGTTATATCTGGGCCTCCAGCAGGGAGCACGAGGGAACCTGCATGCATTTTGTAATCAGAAAGTATAATTAGCACGAAAAGGAAGGGAAAGATCGTGAGTAAAATTTTGATTGTAGAAGATGAAGAGGCTATTGCAGATCTGGAGAAGGATTATCTGGAACTAAGTGATTTCGAGGTAACAATTGAAAATACCGGTGATAAGGGATTGGAGACGGCTCTTACCGGGAATTTTGATCTTGTCATTTTAGACTTGATGCTGCCAGGAATTGATGGTTTTGAGGTCTGCAAAAAGATTCGGGAGGAGAAAAATATCCCAATTATCATGGTGTCAGCCAAAAAGGATGATATTGATAAAATTAGAGGTTTGGGTTTGGGCGCGGATGATTATATGACGAAACCGTTTAGTCCTTCTGAACTGGTGGCAAGAGTAAAGGCACATATGGCACGCTACGACAGACTGGTAGGCAGTAGTCAGAAGGCTAATGATATTATCGAGATCAGAGGTCTTAAAATCGATAAGACAGCCAGAAGAGTTTATGTAGATGGAGAGGAGCGGATTTTTACAACGAAAGAATTTGATCTTCTCACTTTTCTTGCAGAGAATCCCAATCATGTGTATTCAAAAGAAGAGTTGTTTAGAGAGATTTGGGATATGGATTCTATCGGCGATATTGCCACTGTTACCGTGCATATTAAGAAAATACGGGAAAAAATAGAATTTGACACGGCAAAGCCTCAGTATATAGAAACCATTTGGGGTATCGGATATCGGTTTAAAATTTAACCAGCGGCAAAGCAAAATAGGCTGAAGAGACTTTGATGATAGGACAAAAGTATATGATCAGTGACAGAATTCTCTACGAGGATGAGGATATTCTTGTCTGCCATAAGCCAGCCGGCATTGCTACTCAGACAGCACGGGTCGGACAGGCGGATATGGTGAGCGAAGTAACTAATTATTTTAAAGCTTCCTGTCCGGATGTAAAAGAGCCTCTCTATGTGGGTGTAATTCACCGCTTGGATCAGCCCGTAGAGGGGATTTTGGTATTTGCGAAGAATAAGTCCGCGGCAGCTGTCCTCAGCAGACAGGCGGCGGGTGAGGTTATGGAGAAGGAATATCTGGCGTTAGTTTATGGGAAAGATATACCGTGCAGGGGTGAGCTGATAGATTATCTGTTAAAGGATGGAAGGACAAATACTTCCCGGGTTGTACCGCCGGAGGTAAAAGGCGCGAAAAGGGCATGGCTGGAATATGAGGTTTTAAAAGAGATACCGCTGAAAGAGGAAGGCGATGACCATAATTGTTCTGTACTTGTGAAAATCCGTCTGCATTCGGGGCGGCATCATCAGATCCGTGTGCAGATGGCAAATGCGGGCATGCCGCTTTTAGGAGATCATAAATATGGCGGACAGGCGCTGCCTGAAGTATCTGCTCGGCTGGGAATCAGGGGAACGGCGCTTTGTGCGTATCGTCTTGCATTTAATCATCCAAGAAGCGGGAAAAGAATGCACTTTGAAATTAAACCGGAAGGAGCAGCTTTTTGGAGCAGCTATATAAATTGATTATAGGATACTTGTTATATGAAAGACAAGAAAAAGACAGGCGAAAAGTGTTGTTTTTTGCCTGTCTTTTTCTTTATATTTGCAAATTATTCTATAAATATAGTATAGGATTTACAAAAAAATACATAATAAGAACGTTGTATAAACAAAGCAGTGTGGGCTCGGAATGACTAATATTTCGAGCTTTATTGTTCGCTGTAAAGCGGCGATTTTTGCATATAGCAAAGAAGGGGGAAGTATTTCATGGTATTTTGGAAGGGCAATGAATTTGCAAATCGGCTTTGGAAAAATAAACTTCTGGAAGGGTGTATTGTCGCCGCACTGGTATGGTTTTTCTTTCGCTATCTGTTTTCCCTTGCCGCGCCTTTCTTTTTAGCCTTTGCGCTTGTCACATTATTATATCCACTGTTAGAAAAGATTCAGAAAAGGATTCCTATTAAGAAAAAATTTCTTGCTATGGGGATTGTTCTGCCTCTTTTGTTATTTGTGTGTGCTGTTTTGTGGGCCATTCTTGCTTTTGGAGTCGAGCAGCTAGAAGGGCTGCCTTCGTTTTGTGAGAAAGTGGAACAGCAGGTGGAGACTTTTTTTCATTTGTGCTGTTGTCAGCTTGACGGGCAGTTTGGCTGGGAGGGAGAACGAATTGAGAGCTATGTGATTGAACAGATGACTGTTATTATGGAAAATGTACAAATTCAGGTAGTTCCACAGCTTCTTTCTTCCTCTTACAGTTGTTTTAAGGGAATTCTCGGTACAGTCGGATTTTTAGTGATTACTTGTATTGCAGTATTTTTATTAGAAAAAGATTATACAAAATTTGTGGATTGGGTGAAAGGAGAAAGGAGTTTTCAATTTTTGTGGACAGTTTTAGAAGGGGTGCTCTCTTATCTTGTCACATTTTTTAAAGCCCAGGGTGTAATTTTACTGGTTATTGCACTGCTTGTCAGCATTACTCTTACCATTGCAGGAGTGGAAGGCGGCATTTTCCTAGGTATTTTGGCGGGATTTCTGGATATGCTGCCCTTTGTGGGGACGGGTATTGTGCTTGTGCCATTATCTGTTTGGCAGCTTTTGAATGGACAGTATGTAAGTATGGCGGTTTGTCTTGTGCTTTACGGGGCCTGTGCGCTTACGCGGGAGCTTCTGGAGCCGAAATTAATTGGGAATAAGATCGGGGTGGCACCGATTCTAATTTTGTTTTCCGTATATGCGGGTGTTAAGCTTTTTGGCGTGGGTGGTATTGTGAAGGGGCCGCTGGCGCTTATTGTTATTTTTGAGATCATGAAAGAAAGGGCGGAATTTGACGAAAGGATACAAAGCGTTTAAGATAGAAGAAGTGTTTACAAATCGCAGGATTGAGCGGAGGAGCGGTTTTATGCACGGACAATAAGAGGCGGGGAAAACAGGAAAGCGTAAGAAGAGGATAGAGGATATGAGCAATAAAATAAAGAAGACGGAAAATGCGAAAAAAGATTCCTTGGTTTCCGGGCGCGGGTTTATAGCGTCTGCGATGGAATATGTACTGGCGGCGACTATGGCCGCAATGTGTGTGTCGGTCTCTTTTTATGCAAAGGAAGGTTATAATCAGATCGGCAATGCGAAATTTGCGGCATACCGGGTAGTAATGACAGCAGGATTTTCTGTTTTTCTTTTGCTTGGGATTGTTTTTCTGTTTTGGCTGCTTCGTGAAAAGCGGTTACATCCATTTGAGGGGGCTGCCCTAATACGGCAGATAAAAGGATGGAAACTGTCCGTCACGGATGTTTTTGTATTCGCCTATCTTATTTTTGCAACAATATCTGTAGTTTCGGGAGGCTTTTATGTGGATGCCCGTTGGGGCAGCTTTGGGTGGAATATGGGATGGATGTCGCAGCTCAGTTTTGTGCTTATCTATCTGACGGTTTCCCGGTTTGGAAAATATTACCAATCAATTTTGGCAGTGCTTTGCGGATCGGCTTTTGTGGTATTCCTGATTGCCGTTCTTCATCGCATGCAGATTGATCCCATCGGCTTTTATGAGGGGCTGGCTGATTATCAGACGGCGCAGTTTCTCTCTACTATGGGGCAGGCGACTTGGTATGCCAGTTATCTGGTGACAGCGCTGCCTGTGGGGATAGCTGTATTTCTTTTTTCTGAAAAATCCCTGTGGCGGGTTTTGGGAGGTATCTATACAGCGGTGGGATTTGCTTCCCTGGTAACCCAGAACAGTGACAGTGCCTATTTTGCCCTGGCAGGTTTTATGCTTATTTTTTTCTTGGTCTGCACAGAGAGGCGGGAGACTTTAAACCGGTTTATGGAAGTCTGTACACTTTTTTTTGCAGCTGGGAAAGTGATGCATTTTTTGATGCGGATCCATCCCAACCCGGAGCTGGAATATGATTTTTTTACAAAGATTGTTTTGGACAGCGATTTCACATGGATTCTTCTGGGAGTGTGTCTGCTGCTCTCTGTATTGTTGTACATAAGAAGAAATAGGTCATATTCCGCGTCGCGGATGCGAAAAGTCAGCCGGGTGGTTCTGCTTGCGGCGGCAGCGGTGGTTTTGGCAGCGGCCGCACTTATTGTTATGCAAAACAAAGGACTCCTGCCCAATAAACTTAGTAAGCTGCTCAGTACAGTGTCCTATTTTAACTGGAACGATGCCTGGGGAAATGGCAGAGGAAGAATCTGGAGTTTTGCTGTGAGGGTGTTTGCCGGGGAGAGCATAGTACATAAGATTTTTGGGGTGGGGCCGGACTGCCTCAACAGCTATGTGGATCTTGTCCATGGAGAGGAAGCCCATCTTCTCTGGGGAGACAAGATGCTTACCAACGCTCACAATGAATGGCTTACAACGTTGATCAATACAGGAATTTTAGGAATGACTGCATATATAGGAATTTTTGTCACATCGGTCGGTCGGTTTTTAAAAGCGTGGCAGCAGGATTATCTTTTAGTGGGCGCGGCGGCCTCAGCAGTCTCTTACATGGCTTACAACTTTTTCTGCTATCAGCAGGTGTGCTGTACGCCTTTTGTGTTTTTGCTTTTGGGGGTGGGGGAGTATATCTGGAGAAAAGGCAGAACCTATAAAAGAGGAATCCCGCAATTAATGGTTGACAAAATGCGGTCGGACAGATAGAATGGATAAAAATTAGATGGCACGGTTGCATGAAATGAGAGCCATTGTATAATCGGATATGACGATGATGAGAATAGTACGGGCAGGAAATGTTTCAGAGAGAGAGCTGTTGGTGGGAGGCTTTTACAGGAACTGCCAGGAACCGGCCTCGGAGTCCTGTGTGAGGAGCACAGCGTAACACCGGCGATAACGGTAAGAGAAGTGAGCGCGTATGCGTTAATCAGGGTGGCACCGCCGAGTTTTCGGTCCCTTGCGGGATAGAAACTTGGCGGTTTCCTTTTGCGCGTATCAGCAGAGTCAGAAGGCGGCAAGGACAGACTGCATGTTAGCATGCAAAACAGAAAGGAGCGAAACTATGGCAGACAAAAAATTAGTGGAGGCAATCACTGCGATGGAGGAGGATTTCGCACAGTGGTACACGGATGTAGTCAAGAAAGCAGAGCTTTTGGATTATACGAGTATCAAGGGATGTATGGTATTTAAACCTGCAGGTTACGCAATCTGGGAGCTGATACAGAGACAGATGGACGACCGTTTTAAGGCGACAGGGGTGGAAAATGTATACCTGCCTATGTTTATTCCGGAAAGTCTGTTAAACAAAGAGAAGGATCATGTGGAAGGATTTGCGCCGGAGGTAGCCTGGGTGACTCACGGCGGTATGCAGCCCTTACAGGAGAGGCTGTGTGTCAGACCTACTTCTGAGACACTTTTCTGTGATTATTACAAAAATGTGGTGCAGTCTTACCGTGATCTGCCTCAGGTCTGCAATCAGTGGTGTTCGGTGGTGCGCTGGGAGAAGGAGACCAGACCTTTCTTGAGAAGCCGAGAATTTTTGTGGCAGGAAGGACATACAGCGCATGCGACAGCAAAGGAGGCAGAGGAGAGAACGATCCAAATGCTGAACGTTTATGCCGATTTCTGCGAGGAGGTGCTGGCGATTCCCGTTATCAAAGGCCGTAAGACAGATAAGGAGAAGTTCGCAGGGGCGATTGCGACTTACACAATCGAGGCGTTGATGCACGATGGTAAGGCGCTGCAATCTGGCACCAGCCATAATTTTGGTGACGGTTTTGCAAAAGCTTTTGGTATACAATATACGGATAAGGACAATACTTTAAAATATGTACACCAAACTTCCTGGGGAACGACAACTCGTCTGATCGGTGCGGTGATCATGGTACACGGTGACAATTCTGGGCTGGTTCTGCCGCCTAAGATTGCGCCTACCCAGATTATGATCATTCCGATTCAGCAGAAAAAAGAGGGTGTGCTGGAAAAGGCATACGAATTGAGAGACAGGCTGAGTAATTTCCGTGTGAAAGTGGATGACACTGATAAGAGTCCTGGGTGGAAATTCTCGGAGCAGGAGATGCGCGGAATTCCGATTCGTGTGGAGATCGGCCCCAAAGATATTGAGGCGGGTAAGTGCGTGATCTGCCGTCGCGATACGAGAGAAAAAATAGAAGTTTCGCTGGATGAGATAGAGACGAAATCGGGTGAAATTCTGAATTTGATGCAGAAAGAAATGCTGGAACGTGCAAGAGTACACAGAGATACGCACACTTATGAAGCGAAGAATATGGATGAATTCCGCAGACTTTTTACAGAGAAATCCGGTTTTGTGAAAGCAATGTGGTGCGGAGAACAGGCCTGTGAAGATCAGATCAAGGAGGAGCTTACTGTTACCAGCCGCTGTATGCCTTTTGAGCAGGAACAGATCAGCGATACCTGCGTATGCTGCGGAAAACCTGCAAAGAAAATGGTTTATTGGGGGAAAGCTTATTAATCTGCGTCAGTCATTTGGAGAGAGAAAGTTTTATCCGAATTTGAGTCACAGAAAAGCTGTGACATGTTGGCTAGTGTAGTAGTGTATTCTAAGGAGTTATTATGAGCAGGAGAAAAAGGAAAAAAAGGGGAATTGTTCCTGCAATTTTCCTGGGACTTTTGATCGGTATCTGCTTGGCTGCTGCCATTGAATTTGCCAGTGGAGGATTAACGAAGACAGTCAAATCCGCGGTGACAAAAAAAGTTTCCGAAACGGTGATGGAGCAGGCGGTGAAGCAGGCACTTGAGACCACCGGCGATCCTCAGGCGGCTGAAAAAGCCAAGGAAATCGTGGACAACATAGACGAGGAAGATAAACAGAAAGCTGAAGAGATTATTGAGCGCTATGCTAACAGTGATACTCTTTCTGATGTGATGGAGATTGTGGGGGATGGCGTGGATAAGGAATCTCTTTCGGAGGTCAGAAATTATCTGCAGGAGAATGTGTCCGAAGAGGATCGGGCTGAATTGGAAGGGCTGTATCAAAAGTATAAAGATGAATTGAAGTAAGCGATAGGTAAGGGAGACTCGAACTCTGAGTCTCCCTTTTTTTGGCATAAAATTATAAAATGGTTGACATTCGTATACCCATCATGTATGATGCAGATAGATGGTATACGAGTGTATACCAAAAGATGGATCAACTGGAGAAGATTTCCTGCAGAAACATTTTACGTGCAGGAGAATGCAGGAATACGACATGGAGAGAAGGAGGGGATACAGAATGGTCAGTTTATCGGATGGAGAATGGAAGATTATGAATCAGCTCTGGGAGAGGGAGGCCACAATCACAGAACTCAAAAACAGACTGCACGAAGATACGGGATGGGATAAACATATCATTATCACGATGCTTTCCCGCATGGAAAAAAAGGGCGCTGTCTCTCACAGGGAGGGAGGGCGTGCCAAGATTTTTTATCCGCTCGTTATGAGAGAGGAAGCTGCTATGCAGGAGACTCGAGGTTTTCTGCAAAAGGTATACAGAGGGAGCCTGGGGATGATGGTTAATGCCATGGTGGAGGATCAGGCGTTGTCTGAAGAGGAAATCCGCGAACTATATGATATTTTGGAGCAGGCGAAGGAAAAGAAAGAGGGCGCAAAACGCGCCGGAATGGAGAAAAAATGAAGGAGATCATAATAACGGCAACGGTTTTGATTCTGTGTGTTTTACTGATCCGGCGAATATTTCGGGGAAAGATCAGCAGCAGATTACAGTATACGCTTTGGTTTTTGGTTGCGCTTCGGCTGATGATTCCGGTTTCTGCGCAGATCGATTTGGGGCCTCTTACGCGGTTTCGGTTGATGGATTTGGTGGATCAAATGGAGCTTGCGCAGGGCGATGTGGCGAAGCGGCTGGCAGAACCTATTCATGTGACGGTAGATGTAAATTCTCAGAGTATGCTCTATCGCCTGATCGGGAATGATGAACAGAAGGCGAAGATAGAAGATGCGATCAGCAATATGCCTGATGACGGTGCTTCTTCTGTGTTTATGGCGGGCACGCTGGGATTTTCCTGGTTGGACGTTCTGACAATATTATGGACAGCGGGTATGCTGGTTGTAGGTTTGTGGATTATTGTCTCAAATGTTGTGTTTGGTCATAAATTGAAGAAAAGCAGGCGGCCTTTTGTTTTGTCGGAGGCGGAGATGGATGCGCTTTTGAAAAAAGGAGATGGCAGTGATATTTTCCGAAATAAGGGAAAGAGCCGGCTTCCCGCTTTCTATTTAATAGATCATATTTCTTCTCCCTGTCTGTATGGTTTTTTTGGCCGGGAGGCAGTTTATCTCACGGAGGAGGTGACGAAAGATCCTGAGAGACTTCGACATGTGCTTGTCCACGAGCTTATCCATAAAAAGCATGGGGATAGTTTTTGGGCGCTTCTTCGCAGTGTGCTGGTGACAGTATACTGGTTCCATCCATTGGTGTGGGTGGCAGCTGCCTGCTCAAAGCGTGACTGTGAGCTGGCCTGCGACGAGGGAGCCTTAGCTTTGCTGGGGGATGAGGAGCGGATTCCATACGGGGAGACACTGCTCTCCATTATTATAAGAAAAGGTCGTCTTTCCGATTTGGTCTGCACTGCCACAACCATGACAGGAAGCGGAAAGAGCATGAAAGAGAGAGTCCAGTTTATTGCGAAAAAACCCAGAGTAATCTATGCAGCAGTGGCAGCAGTCTTTCTGGTCATGATAGGCGTCTGTGTATTTGTGTTTACACAAAATCCCCAATTTAAAGGCGGCATATTAGTGAATAGTCCCGATGGCATTACAGTGACAGGTGCGGATATGCAGATACAGCTTCCGGCAAGCATCAGTGGTATCAGTGGGTATGTTGTTGAAAAAGAAAGTGATGACGTTGTGATTTATCATATGAAAGCGCAAAAAGAGGTGGGCAGGTTTTCCAGAGTGACGTTTGGGAAAGCCATAGAGATGGTGGATGCGGGACAGGAAATTGTGCCGATTGGAGATCAGGGATACAATTATCTTCTGAGAGCTTATATGGGTGAACCACTGACATGGACGGAGCACAGTTATACATTACCTGAGGATCAACTGGAACATGTCGAACCTGCGGGAGCGGGTACAGAACGCACAGAGCATACTTATACACCAGCGGAAGAAAAAAACCAGGGCGTTTTGAGACATGAGGATATTTATCTACCGGAGGAAAGCATAACGACACAACCCGTTGATCCTAATGATGATGAGAACACATTTAGAATAGAACATACTTATATACCAGCGGAGGAAACTGGGACGGGTGTGCCGGGGACAGACAGTAATGACGACACCACATATGTGATTAATGGAACAGCGGTACCCGGAAAAGACAGTGATTACAACCCAATGCTTGACACAGATTGGGAAGTTATCCCCTTGGAGGAGGAAATGGCGGAGGAGGTAAAAGTAGATTATCTGCCAAATGAGATGATAAGGACAACGGAATACCAGCCTCGCGAGATAACTGCGGACGAGATAGATGAAGGCTGTTACTTGTATGTGAAAGCAGATTATGACAAAATAAATGGGAAATATGCACAGGAGATGACATTTATTGATGAGGAGTTGAGAAAAGCGGCGAGTGATGTGATTATTTTAAGTTTAAACCGCAGGAGGAGGGAGGCGCTCTTTGACGGTTTGACAAAAAATAGGACGCTCTATGTGGGAGACAATGTCAAAGTGGGGGCACTCCTTGAGGCACTTCCTCTGCCGCCGACCTTTAGCCGGGCGGAAGGATTTTCTTTGCAGACAGTAGAGAAACCTTATTCTCTGCGCTTTGGATATGAGATGAGTACAGATATTTTTACCAAAGATGATCAGGATATGATATATTTTAACGCGGCAATGCTGTTTTATTCCATAGGCAATGTGGAGGAGATTTCCGTAGAGATTAAAAATCCGTCGGGAAAAAATTTTATGATGAGAGTTTATTATCGGGAAGAGATGGAAAAGGATATACCTGCTCTGCAGAATGTGGATTATGGGAATGAGCAGATTTTTCGTGAGACGCTTTCTGAAGTACATGTTGAGGTAGAGAAACGGATTTCTACTGTTACTGAATAAAAAATAAAAAAATATTAAGAATTATGTAACCTTTTTCTTAAGCTCTTCACTCTAATATATAGAGTTGGAAAAAACAACAGTCTTTAGAGATATTTAGAGAAAGGGGCCAAGCGGTACATAAGAGGGGATTGCAGCTGGCGCGTCTCATCGCGTGAACGCTTCGGAATGGAAGAAAATGGGGCAGGCACAAAGGAAAAGTAAACGTGATTTGGAGTTGTGGGAGATTGGTAGAGATAATGAGCCGCCCAGGCTGATGCGCCTGGCGGAACAGAGACCGGCCAGGGCGCGTTCTGCACAGGCTGTCAGACGGCGGCGGGCAAAGCGCAGGAAAATTCTTTTGTACCGCTTCTTAATGTTTTTTGTTATCATTGTATGCCTAATATTAATTTATCAGACGACGGGTGCGATCTATCGCATGACACATAAGGAAAAGGCAGAAAAAAGTAAGGGAGTCATCGATATTATCACCGAAAAGGTTGAGGAAAAGAAAATTGTGCCGCCAGAAATCTTGGAGGATTTTTTGGATGTCAATGAGTTTTCCAGACCAGGCACAGAGTTGAAAAAGGTGAAGAATGTGTTTGTCCATTATACGGCGAATCCAGGCACATCGGCACAGCAGAACAGAAGCTATTTTGCCAATTTGGCTGAGACTCAGGAGCGGTCGGCGAGTGCTCACTTTATTATTGGTTATGAAGGGGAGATTGTGCAGTGTATTCCTTTGGAGGAACAGGCCTACGCGGTGGCTACCAGAAACGAGGATTCAGTTTCCATAGAGTGCTGCTATTTAGATGAGGACGGCAAATTTACACAAGAGACTTACGATACATTAGTACATACATTGGCTTGGCTTGTGCAGGAGTACAACCTGTCCACAGAAGATATTCTGCGACATTATGATTGTGGCGGGAAGTTGTGTCCTCTGTACTATGTGGAACATGAGGATGCCTGGGAAAAATTGCTCTTTGATGTGAAAAACTATGAGTCGGAGGAGAGATCAGAGCCGGAAGTGTAGCGACTTAGTATTTGACAGATTCTTTCTCATCGTGATATGATTATATTAACGGTTTTTTGTAAAATATTCACGGGAAAGAATACGCAGTATGGAAAAAGCATATAAACTGGAATTTGCGGGAGAACGAACGGGAAGTCTTTACGTGAACTGCTGCGGCTTGTCCCGGACGGAGCCGATGCACAGTTTTGGCCCGGCGCTGAAACCTCATTATTTAATTCATTATATTCTGAGCGGAAAAGGGAAATTTTCTATTGGCGGAGAAGAGTATCAGTTGGAGTCTGGCTATGGATTTTTAATTACGCCGGATGAGCTGGCATTTTATCAGGCTGATGCAGAGGAACCTTGGACCTATGTGTGGGTGGGTTTTAGCGGCACGCAGGCAGCTGAATATGTGGGTAATATCGGACTGTCTGTGAGGCAGCCAATTTTTAAATCCGATGCTTCGGAAGAGCTTTACCGGATTGTGAAAGATATGATGGAGCATAATACTTTCGGACTTTCCAATGATCTGCGCCGGAATGGGCAGTTGGGAATCTTTTTATCTGTCATTGCAGAAGGCAGCAGGGTTGAAAAGAGAAATGAGGACGAAAAAGCAAATATTTATGTGCGAAAGGCAGTTTCTTTTATCCAGAGCAATTATTGCAATCCTATTAAAGTGACGGATGTGGCTGATTATGTATGCATTAACAGAAGCTATCTGTATACGCTGTTTCAAAATTCTATGGGAATGTCGCCTCAGCAGTTTTTGACTACTTTCCGTATTACGAAGGCTGCAGAACTTTTACAGCTCACCTCTCTGCCTATTGAGAGCATTGCCTTGTCGTGCGGGTATCATGATCCGCTTGTATTTACAAAGGCATTCAGGCAGATGAAACAAATGTCACCCACAAGCTTTCGCAAGGAGATGCAGAAAGGGGAAACACGGCGTAATAGAGAGTATCTGCGGCAGGTGGAGGAGTTTATCGGCCAGATAAATAGTTTGCATGCATAAGAAAACGATATTTCTAATGTCATTAAACATAACATTTTGACAGGTTTATGTAACAAAGGACTATTTAAGGATAGTCCTTTGTTGTTTACAATAAATATATGGGAAAACATAACAAAAATGTACAGAGAAGGAGAGCGGGTATGAAGGAGAGTTTATTAAAGAAATTTGAGGAGCTTTACGGGGGTGCTGATGAAGCGGGTGTGTATTTTGCACCGGGACGGGTAAACATGATCGGTGAGCACACAGATTATAATGGAGGGCATGTGTTTCCCTGTGCATTGACCATCGGTACTTATGCGGCAGTGAAAAAGAGGACGGACAGAAAACTTCGCTTCTATTCTATGAATTTTGAAAGTATGGGAGTGATCGAGAGCAGTCTGGATGATTTGACGCCTTCTGATGCGGCGGGCTGGACCAATTATCCGAAGGGTGTTATGTGGGCCTTTGCAGAGCGCGGCATGAAGATGGACTGCGGACTGGATATTGTGTTGAATGGCAATATTCCGAATGGGTCAGGTCTGTCTTCTTCCGCATCTTTAGAGGTATTGACGGGGTTTTATTTGAGAGATTTATATGGATTTGATGTGACAAATGTGGATCTTGCAAAGATCGGCCAGTATTCGGAAAATAATTTTAACGGCATGAACTGTGGAATTATGGATCAGTTTGCATCAGCTATGGGGAAAAAGGATCATGCAATTTTCCTGGATACGGCAGATTTGTCCTATCAGTATGCGCCATTAATACTGGATGGAGCAAAAATCATTGTGACAAACAGCAACGTAAAACATTCTCTCGTAAACTCTGGTTACAATACGAGAAGAAAAGAGAGTGAGCAGGCGCTGGCCGATCTGCAGAAGGCGGTGAAGATAGAAAGCCTTGGCGATCTGACAGAAGAAGAATTTGAAGCCAATAAATCTATCATAAGAGACGAAGTCTGCACAAGGCGGGCAAAGCATGCCGTTTATGAGAATCAGAGAACGATCCGTGCTGTGGAGGCGCTGAAAGAGAATAATCTTAAGTTATTTGGAGAGCTGATGAATGCTTCCCATGTTTCATTGCGGGATGATTATGAAGTATCCTGCGATGAAATTGATGTGCTTGTGGAGGAAGCCTGGAAAGTGGATGGTGTCATCGGTTCCCGAATTACAGGCGGTGGTTTTGGCGGATGTACCGTGAGCATAGTAAAAGACGAGGCGGTAGAGTGTTTCAAAGAAAAAGTGGGCACGGCTTATAAAGAGCGCGTTGGCAAGGATGCAGATTTTTATGTGGTGGAAATCGGAGATGGACCGAATAAAATTTGTTAAGAATATGTTGGGGAGAAGATGAGATGATTCAAAAAAATATCAGGAAGCTTGTGGAATACGGGCTGATTACAGGTTTGATTGAGAGAGAGGATAAGATCTATACTACGAACCGTCTGCTTGAGCTTTTTGGGCTGGATGAATTGGAGGAGAGCGGCGAGACAGTCTCCATGTCCGTGGAGGAGTTGGAGGGCGTCCTCAAGGAGATGCTGGATTATGCCTGTGAGCAGGGATTGGTGGAAGACAGTATTGTGTATCGGGATTTGTTTGACACCAAGATTATGGGTCTGCTTACGCCGAGACCGAGCGAAGTGATCCGAACTTTCCAGGAGAAATACGCAAGAGATTCAAAAGAAGCTACGGATTATTTCTACAAACTGAGCAGGGATACAGATTATATCAGGCGTTACCGTATCGAGAAGGATCAGAAGTGGACTGCCGCTACCAAGTACGGAGACTTGGATATTACTATTAATCTTTCCAAGCCGGAGAAGGATCCGAAGGCGATTGCGGCGGCTAAGAATGCAAAGCAGAGCGGCTATCCAAAATGCCTGCTCTGCCGGGAGAACGAAGGTTATGCGGGGCGGGTGAATCATCCTGCGAGACAGAACCACAGAATCATTCCTGTCACCATAAATGGCAGCGAGTGGGGATTTCAATATTCTCCCTATGTGTATTACAATGAGCACTGTATTGTGTTTAATTCTCAGCATATTCCGATGAAGATTGAGCATGATACTTTTTGCAAGCTGTTTGATTTTGTAAAGCAGTTTCCCCACTATTTCGTCGGTTCTAACGCGGATCTGCCGATTGTGGGCGGATCGATTTTAAGCCATGATCATTTCCAGGGCGGATGTTATGAGTTCGCCATGGCAAAAGCGCCCGTGGAACGTATTTTCACAGTACAGAATTTTACAGATGTGGAGGCGGGTGTTGTGAAGTGGCCTATGTCCGTGATTCGTATTTCCCATGAGAATTCCGACAGGCTTGTGGCTCTTGCAGATTTAATTTTGGAGAAATGGCGCAGCTATAGTGATGAGGCAGTCTTTCTCTTTGCGGAAACTGACGGTGAACCGCACAACACGATTACACCGATCGCTCGAAAACGGGACAATAAGTTTGAGCTGGACCTTGTACTCCGCAATAATATCACGACCAAAGAACATCCGTTGGGAGTGTACCATCCTCACGCGAAACTACATCATATTAAAAAAGAAAATATTGGATTGATTGAAGTGATGGGACTCGCGGTGCTGCCAGCCAGGCTGAAAGAAGAAATGGAGCGGCTTGCCGAGGCGATTCTGACGGGGGCTGATATTCGTGCGGACGAGATGCTTGCTAAGCATGCTGATTGGGTAGAGGCTTTTCTGCCGAATTATGAAACTGTTAATCGGGATAATATTATAGATATTTTGCATAAAGAGATTGGCAGTGTTTTTACGGAAGTGCTGGAGGATGCGGGCGTTTACAAAAGGGATGAGAAAGGGCAGGCAGCTTTTGACAGATTTTTGATGTCCCTTTAAAGAACAAGAAGTGAGGCGGGATTTTGGATCCCGCCTTTTCATAGATACGTTATATAACGTATAGATCAGATATGACAGCATTTGGGTTTTGGCATAACAGGGTGCTGGCAATCTGACAAGATATGCAGATTTTAGACAGTATGATGTGCTATATTTAAGGAAGGCATGTTCCGGTGACTACTGGTCATCACTCACGCCTAACATACTGCACAGGAAATTATAACAAGCTCCCTGTTGTTTCTGACTCATCTTTTGATAAATGGCGATAAGATGTTGATACTTTTTGAGATTGCTCATGTTATCTGCTAATAAGTAATCTGCTGTCAAACGTTCTTCAGAGAGTAATAGAATATAGTCTGTAGTGACATGAAAGAAGCGAGATAGATCGGCTAGAAGCAGAGCATCAGGTGTACTGATGCCACATTCAATTTTGCTCAAGCTGGCCTGATTGATGCCAAGCTGTTTGGCAAGAGCCTGTTGTGTTAGTTTTTTTTCCAGTCGGAGTTCCTTTATCCTTGTCTTCATTCGTAATCCCTTTTT
>DLAA01000119.1:51440-51600 GCA_002493835.1 Lachnospiraceae bacterium UBA7060
TTCATTCGTAATCCCTTTTTGTTATTGTAGTTTATTTGACGCCAAAAAATATTCCAATTTTTAATAAGGATATTCATTACAGAATATTTTTGCGGAAAGACGTCTTTTTTATGAATAAATTGTGGAAAGACTACGATATGTGGTGGTTACTTTTAAAAAC
>DLAA01000033.1 GCA_002493835.1 Lachnospiraceae bacterium UBA7060
AGAAATGAAAAAATACTATGTCTCGGATGTGGAGACAGAGATCGCTGTCTTTGAAAAAACTGGAATGATCGCTGTAATCAACAACACAAAAATGCCCAAAGAGACGGATCTGTATATAGAGGGAACTCTCAAAAAGCACCTTTCTCTCGCTCCTATGGAGCTTAAATGGTTACATTATATGAATAACACTTTTTGCTAGTCTGCATTAATGACGGCAGAGATAGAAAATACATCCTCTGCAGAAAATGAGTTCCTCCATCTTCTGCAGAGGATGTTTATTTTAAAATCCACCTGAAAAAGCCATAACTTAGGTCATGCCCAAACACAGTTCAAACTGGATATAATATCCGAAATATATTACGGTTAAAAAAAGTATTAGAGGTTATGATAATAACAGGGGGTGAAAATGTAATGCACAAATTAGCGAAATTATTATCACTTATTTTTGTTTGCACTATGGTGTTTTCCACGCCGGTTATGGCAGAAGAAGCCGGCGCTCCTGTCGCCGTTTATCTGGAAGATTCTTCCGATATCGGCATTCCTGCCGTTACTGTCGCCGCTATCGCAGAAGGTAAGCTGGTTCACGAGTACTTGGCAAATGCAGTCACGGGAATCTGGGGAATGGACAGTGTCATTCCTGTTGCACAGGGTGGAAATGTAATTCTAGATGGAAAGGAAACCAATGTAACATTTCCTGTACTGAAACCTGAGTTATCCCGTGTCTATTCTGCAAAAGATTATGCTGCTGCTTTAGGCGGGGCCGTATTAAATGTAGTAAAAATTGATACACATGTAAGCTTTGACATTGCAAATGTTAACTTCTATATGCCGGGTATCACAGGCGAAGAAAATATTCATGTCTATACTTACAGTGATTCTACCAACACATGGACAGAGCTGACTATTACTGAGAAAAGAGCCGATCATATCGTAGTTAATATGACAGGCACGGGCGTGTTAGCATTTATTGTAACACCTTAATCTGTTCCACATTCCATCGGATACAGACCGTCAAAACAAGCATTGCACAAAGGCAGCCCATCAACCATCTCGGAAAGATCCTCTCTTCTCATATAGCCGAGAGTGTCCGCCTTGATCATCTTACAGATTGCCTCCTCGCTGTGATTTGCTGCAATAAGCTGGGAATTGGAAGGCACATCGGTACCAAAATAGCATGGATAGAGAAATGGCGGCGAACTAATCCGCACATGCACTTCTCTGGCCCCCGCCTCCTTTAACATGCGGATCAGATTGGCAATGGTTGTTCCTCTCACAATAGAATCATCCACCAGCACGATCCGCTTATCCTTCACCACTGATTCTAACACACTCAGTTTCATGCGGACGGCAGACTCCCGCTCCTTCTGGGTAGGCTTGATAAAAGTACGGCCTATATAGCTGTTCTTGTAAAAAGCAAGCGCAAAAGGAATCCCACTCTCCAAACTATACCCCTGGGCCGCAGGAAGCCCTGATTCCGGCACACCAGTCACCAAATCTGCCCCTGCAGGCTGGTACTTCGCCAGCATTCTTCCTGCACGTATTCTTGCATCATACACCCGCACCCCATCCAAAACGCTGTCCAGCCTGGCAAAATAAATATACTCAAAAATACAATGAGCACACCGCCCCTCTCTCGGAAGCATCTTCGATTGTATCTCCTCCCCCATAATCGTAATAACCTCCCCTGGACGGATATCCCGCACAAACACCGCTCCCATGGCGTCCAGCGCACAAGACTCTGAGGCAAGTACATAGGCATGATCCCTTTTTCCCAGACAAAGGGGTTTTAAGCCGTATGGATCCCGCACACCGATGAGTTTTCGAGGACTCATGATCACTAGTGCAAAGCCTCCCTTGATCCTCAACGCAGTCTTATAGACTGCTTCTTCCACCGAGGCCGCATGCACCCGCTCTCTGGCGATATGAAAGGCGATCACCTCCGAATCTGTAGTGGTATGGAAAATGGCCCCATTCTGAATCAACTCCCATTTAAGCTCCGGCGTATTGACCAGATTTCCATTGTGGGCTAACGCCAAAGTACCTTTTATATAAGACAGCACTAACGGCTGCGCATTTTCCGCTACAGATGCCCCCGTAGTAGAATAGCGGACATGTCCCAGACCAATATTGCCATCCATCTTTTCCAAAACCTCCTTTGTGAGCACTTCGCTCACCAGCCCCAGATTTTTGTGAAAACAGACGTTCCCCCGCTCCTTATCAGTTTTTGAAACCGCCATACCGCAGGCTTCCTGCCCTCGATGTTGTAAGGCGGTAAGCCCATAATAAATAGCTGACGCCACATTTTCCCCTTCTGGAGCGAAAATCCCCACTACGCCGCAGGCTTCCTTGATTTCAGACATCCTTAATTTCCCCCGTTTCCCTTTATAATTGTTTTCTGACTCCGCTGATTCACACAAAAAGGGACAAAAAAATCCTTTTCAGACTTCTTTGTCCCAACGCGTCTATTCTAGCACAAAGTCATCCTTTTTGCCACCGTTCTTTTTCATATTCCCGACCTGTGGAAAGTAACCTCGCTTTCCTTGTATTTAACAGACTTCCATTTTCCTGTTTGACAAAAAGAATAGTCAGTGTTAGAATGTCTTTATCTTTGAAGAGAGAGGTGAAAGGATGAAGAAATAATCTACTTTTGATTGCATGGAAGTTTTTGTTGTATGAAAATTTGTTTTCATACTGTTTTCATGTCGCCAAAAGTGGATTATATTCTCGCCACCTCTCTTTTTGTGTGCATTGCTTTTTTATCGCAATCAAAACACCATACACTTTCCCTGCAAAATGAGGTGATCGGGCATATAATGGAACTTTCCGGCGGCGGACGGTTCTTTTTTTGATAGAAAACTGCGACAGCGTAGAACCTGAATTGCCGCTGCCGATTAACGATTTTTTATTGTCAAAGAACCTGTAGAAGGGAGAGATGCATATGTCACAAATCAGTGTAACGAATTTGACTTTTTCCTATGAGGGGAGTTTCGACGATATTTTTGAAAATGTCTCCTTTTCCATCGACACCGACTGGAAACTGGGCTTTATCGGGCGCAACGGAAAAGGCAAAACCACCTTCCTGCGGCTGTTGACGGGAGACTATGCTTACCAAGGCTCCATAAGCGCCAATACCGCCTTTGATTACTTCCCCTACCCCGTCACTAAGATGCAAAGAAGTCTCCCTGCCTCCGTTTTTCTTGAGGATTTAAAGGCAGGGTGCGAGGAATGGCGGGTGATCTGTGAGTTGACGCTCCTCGGGGAAGATGCAAGGATCCTTTACCGTCCTTTTCAGACGCTGAGTTTCGGAGAACAGACCAAAGTGCTGTTGGCCGTTTTGTTCTCCGGCGAAAATGATTTCCTGCTGATCGATGAGCCAACGAATCATCTGGATCAGGCGGCCAGAGAATGCGTGAAAGAATATTTGGCCTCCAAAAAGGGCTTTATTTTAGTGTCCCATGACAGAGATCTGTTAGACGCCTGTACTAACCATGTACTGGTGCTAAACAGGCAGACCATCGAGGTACAGAGCGGCAATTTTTCCACCTGGTGGGAAAACAAGCAGAAAAAGGATCAGTTTGTCCTTTCGGAAAACGAAAAACATGTAAGGGAAATCAAGACGCTAAAACAGGCTGCCAGACGCACCGCCGAGTGGGCCGACAAAAACGAGCGCACCAAAATCGGCTATGATCCCATTAAAGAGCACGACCGCGGCAATGGCACAAGACCTTATATCGGAGCCAAAACCAAAAAAATGCAGAGCCGGGTAACCCAGATGAAACAGCGGATTGACCGGGAAATTGAGGAAAAAGAGGGGCTTTTGCAGGATTTAGAAAAAACTGTGGATTTAAAGTTAACCCCCCTCTCCCACCACAAGAGCAGACTTGTAAATATCCGGAACTACAGCCTGCAGTACAAGGATACGGCACATCCCGTCTTTACAGACGTAACCTTTGAAATTCAAAGTGGAGATCGGATTGCCCTGCACGGTGAAAACGGCTGCGGAAAATCCACGCTCATTAAAGTAATTTTACAGAAAGCTGGATTCGCCTCCTATGACATGACATTCTCGGATGCTGGAATCTGTGAAACTGCCTCAGGACTTGTGATCTCCTATGTCAGTCAGGATACCTCCGGGTTGACAGGCGGCATCTCTGATTTTTGCGAGCGAAAGAATCTGGATCAGAGTTTATTCTGTGCTGTCTTAAGACAGCTTGATTTTGAGAGAGCACAGTTCGCAAAAGACATGGAGGAGTACTCCGAAGGACAGAAGAAAAAGGTGCTGCTGGCGGCAAGCCTGCTGACTCCCGCCCACCTCTATATCTGGGATGAACCGCTAAATTATATCGACGTTTTCTCCCGGATGCAGATCGAGAAACTGCTTTTAGAATATGAGCCGACGCTTCTCTTTGTGGAACACGACGTGCGGTTTCGGGAAAAGGTGGCGACGAAAGTGGTGACATTGTCTTTGGAAAACTGATTTTTCTATGAATGTAGAACAGAGGGCCGTCCAATCATCCGGTTCGATGATATCGCGGCCCCCCCCCCATTTCACGCATAAACTATGATATCATAAAACCATGAAGATCAAAAAAAACACTTATTCCAGAACTCATTGTCTGATATTGACAACAACCACTTTCAAGGCTATAACTATTTATGGAAAACAAACTTGCCGCTGCAAAAAGTGTGAAGTGTGAAATACCTGCTTCGCAAGCCGACAAATGAGCGAAGCTTAATCAGCACATTGCCAGCGGAAATAAATGAGGAGGAGTAAATTTATGGAAACTGTTGATACGTTACGAGACCTTGCGATTATTTTACTCTTTGCTAAGTGCTTCGGTATTCTCGCAAGAAAATTCAAAGCGCCGCAAGTTGTCGGCCAAATCCTAGCCGGCCTGCTTGTCGGCCCATGCGTCCTTGGATGGATCTCCCAAAACGATTTTATCACGGATATGGCAGAAATCGGCGTTGTCATATTGATGTTTTCCGTAGGATTGGAATCTGACTTAAAAGAACTGCTCAAAACAGGGCCTGTCGCTTTTCTGATCGCATGTTTCGGCGTCATTGTTCCCCTGGTCAGCGGCGCGCTTTTATATATGGGATTTTACGGCGTCGCTCCATGGGGCAGTGAAAATTTCTACAAAGCCGTTTTCATCGGTACGATCATGGCGGCGACCAGTGTCAGCATCACGGTGGCGTCCCTGCAGGAGCTTGGGAAGATCAAGAGCAAGGTCGGCACGACCATCGTCAGTGCGGCGATCATTGACGACATCATCGGCATCATCGTTCTAACTTTTGTCATCGGCTTCAAAAACCCGGGATCTAATCCCGGAATGGTCGTGATAAAAACAATCGCCTTTTTTATCGTGGCGGTTATCGGCGGATATCTGATCTATAAAATATTTTTCACACTGGATAAAAAATATCCGCACACCAGGCGTATTCCGATCATCAGCGTAGCGTTCTGTTTTGGCTTGTCCTACATCGCGGAGAGATATTTCGGCATAGCGGACATTACCGGCGCATACGTTGCAGGCGTTGTACTGTGCAGCTTAAAAGACAATGAATACATAGAGCGCAAAGTGGATGTCAGTTCCTATATGTTCTTCGGCCCGATCTTTTTCGCCAGCATTGGTCTGAAGACTTCTTTTGACAACGTCAATGAAAAATTGATCGCATTCTGCATCTGTTTTGTCATTGTGGCTCTTCTGTCCAAAATCATCGGCTGTGGCCTGGCAGGCAGATTATGTAAATATAACATGGCAGATTCCCTGAAGATCGGCGTAGGGATGATGACTCGGGGTGAAGTCGCGCTGATCGTCGCGCAAAAGGGGCTGTCCGCCGGACTGCTCACTGCTGATTACTTCACCGCCGTTATTTTGATGATACTCGTATCCTCCATATCGACACCTATTATCTTGAAACTGCTTTACAGCAGGGACGATAAAAAATCGTCGCCCGGCAGCGACGATTCAAAGATTGCGCAGGCATAAACCTGATATGTAATCATTGGCAGCCCTATGGCTTTCCCATGCTTAAAAGTATAGCACACGTTTTTTTGTCAGGCAATATTCTGTTTGCTGCTATGCTTATTCCCGCACCACTGAGAGTACCCCGTCCGACATGCCGTAAACCACATCCGCAGCAGCAGCCACCGCCTCGTTGTGGGT
Source organism: Lachnospiraceae bacterium UBA7060 (assembly GCA_002493835.1). Taxonomy (GTDB): domain Bacteria; phylum Bacillota; class Clostridia; order Lachnospirales; family Lachnospiraceae; genus UBA3282. The sequence continues at coordinate 6,171 of DLAA01000033.1, forward strand.
AACCACGATCACCGCATAGTTGTCCTCATGGGCCAGCTTGCACAGAAGTTCCACGATCACTTTCTCGTTCTGACTGTCCAGATTTCCTGTGGGCTCGTCGGCGAGAAGGATCTCCCCGCCTGAAGCGATGGCCCTGGCGATAGCCACCCTCTGCTGCTCCCCGCCGCTGATCATGTTAGGACGCTTTTTGTAGAGCGTCTCCGGCAGATCAACTTTCTTCAAATATTCCTGTGCCCGTGCTTTTGCCTCTTTCTTCGGCACATGCTGCAGCTCCATGGGAAACATCACGTTTTCCAGTACCGTCAGAAGCGGGAATAGATGAAACGCCTGATAAATAACAGAGGCGCGGTTTAACCGGTAAGCGTCCCGGTTCATCTTCCGTATATCCTGCCCCTCGATGGAGAGCGTACCCTCCGTAGGCACATCCAGTCCCGCGAGCAGGGAGAGAAACGTACTCTTTCCGCTGCCCGACTTGCCGGTGATGGCATAAACCTTTCCCCGCTCAAAGGAACAGCTCACTTCCGAGAGCGCCTTCGTTTTCTGGTATTTGGTCTGATAAATATAACTCACATTCATTGCCTCAATGATTTTTTCCATTTCTTGCTCCTTCCTCCAGCAGGTACAACGGCTCCCCGCTCAATATGTTCCGAAGCCTCACACCCGAAATTCCCATTCCCAAAACAAGCACCAGCGCACCCATCATACAGGATACCGCCGGATCGTTCTGATTCTGACCAGATAGGTCAATCTCTGTTTCCGCCGACATGCCAAGATTGCTGTACTTTCGGTTAAACTTTTCCTCTCCTGTGTCCTCCACATTCACCCGGTCGGAAAGCGCCATCCCCGCCGCCACACCGGGCACTGTTCCCAGAAGTAAAAGCAGCAGAATACCTGTCAGACAGATGCGCCCGCACTTCTTTCCCGACATGCCAAGCAACCGTTCGATGGAAAGACGCTTCTTCTGCTTTGTGATATAGATGTGGGAGATCTGCAAGGTCAGGATCACCGCCCCGATCAGCCCCATGGTAAACAGCGCCGCCGACATATTTTTCAGGTTCCGAATCCCCTCTGTCAGCGCGGCATACCCTCTGTCATAGAAGGTGAAGATCAGGTTGTCCGCGCCGTACTTCGCGCTAATTTCCAAAAAATCCGCGACGGTACCGTTCTCAATCTGAAAGGAGGTGCTGCCGTCCGCCATGGCGCCGTACTGCACGATGTTCTCCGTCTTTTTCTCCACAGAGTTTATAGGCACGATCAGTTCCTCTCTCCCAAGCCCCCTCACAGCAGGCGTATAGTCATAAAGCCCGACGATCGTGTACGCCTTCTCCTCAAAAGGAGACAGCGGCTCTCCGTCGGAACCCAGAAACGAGAATCCATAACTCCCGCCTCCCGTGATCATAAAATTCCACTCCGCCTCATCCGCAGGACAAGTGTAATAGAGCCGCGTCATCACCTTGTCCCCCACAGACAGACCATTGTTTTCGGCAAACCCTCGGGGCGCTAGACATACGGGACTCCCCTCCGCATACTCCTCCTTCGTGGGATAACGCCCCTCGTACACCCAGGCGCTGCCCTCATAGAAGGGCATCAGAAGATCCGTGCTATTGGTTCCAAGCACCGGTTGGGTATCATAATAAAGCGACGCATCGTTTGCAACCGCCAGAAGCCGTTTCCCGGCCGCCGTCTCATAAAAGCCCTCCGTCACCTCGTAAATACCCTGCATCCCAAGCGTATCTTCAATCCGCTCTCCCTCCGGCGTATACAGCGTCGGCGTGACCTCCTCCGGATAATATTCCAGTTCAGGGTACTCCTTCCCGCTCTCCTCCCACCGGCTTCCGTGAGTCCAGCCCCTCTGCTGTATCCTTGCCACATAGGTTTTGTCAGCCTTCAGTTCCTCCGGATACCTGTTATAATGATCGCAGAACCACCCCACAAAGCCTTCCAGCGTTTTGGACTCTCCCAAGACCTTTGTGATCTTGATCTTTACGGATTCATCCGGCATACAGTCCTCCAACGGGGAAAACTCTGCCACGATCACAAAATCCTTATACTCCCGCAGATCATCCTCACGTACATACTCGGGCACATAGGAGCCCCAGTAGTTACGTTTCTCCGGCCCTGCCAGATAGGACACTTCCGGAAAGTTCAAATCCTCCACTGTCGCATAGTGATTGTAACGGCTTACTTTGCGAAAGGTAAAATCCTGTTTCTCCGCGTCCCACTTTTCCGTTTCCGCCACCGTATCCGGCTTCTGCGTAACTGTACCGATAGTGATAAAATCATCCTCATAAGTCTTAGAGAGCCTGTCGCTGGTAACCCAGAGATTCCCGCCCACTACAAGCATCACCGTCACAATCATAATCAGCACAATCATCAGCAAAAGCTGTAATGGCGTCCGGCACATCTGTTTCAAATAGTTTTTCATAAAAGCTCACCTCCTCTACTCCGACGTCAGAAGGGCCAGCGGCTTTTCTAACGCAAGCAGGGCAAGAGCCACCGTGGTTCCCAGCATATAGCCGCACAAAGATACGCCGCACGCTATCGCAGCTTCTTTCCATCCCTGCTGCCCCGCAAGAAGAGCCGCCAGACCTCCGCTGAGATTCCCCAAAAGCGCAAGAGCAAGCTGCTCGCCCCAGAGCACCCACACCGCGCCGATCACATGCACCCCCAGCGACCGAAACAAGGCGAACTCCTTCACCCGGCCGGCTGCCAGCAGATGGCTGATCACATACCCCACGATAAAGACCAGAATCCCGATCGGCAAAACAAAGGACGTCAGAATGCGGATCGCCGTTTTCAGTCTGTCTGCCATGGTGATGAAAATGCCGTCCAGCACATACAAAGCAGTTCCCTTGTGGGAGAATTTGGCGCCGTCCCCCTTATAGACCTCAAAAAGTCCGGACTCCCCAATCTGTCCCATCTCCTCCTTGAAAGCGTTTAAGGCAAGGGGATCTTTCACGTAGAAGGAAACCGCGTCAGCCGTAAACGCCGCCTGATTCTCCTCCACCAGATTCCATGCTGTCTGGAAAGGCAGCAGTACATTGGGATATTCCATGGCCGCTTTCGGATCAGAATCATCTATCTCTCCTACAATCTGCATGGATGTGGGAGGCAGTTCCTTGTATTGCAGTTCCTCCTTCTCATCATAGAAAAAGTAATACAAGGTAAGTGTGATCTCGTCGCCGCAGGTATATCCCTGCTTCTCCATGTCCGATTTTGCAAGCACACACACCTGCGCATCCCCGGAAAATACCATATCATCCCATCCCTCCAGATAACGAATCCCTATCTCCTCCGGCAAAACGCTGCTATCACTCTTATTGACCGCACAGACAGCCAGATTCAGATGCGCCTCCCAATCTTCTATGGCAAATTCGCCAAACCCGGCCTTCATCTGCGCAGAGCAGTCCAGATCCCTGATCTGTTCTGCCTCCTGCAGGCCGCGCAGGATATCACTGCTCACGGCAATACCCACCTCCATAGTACCGTCCGGGTTGGTGACCGTGCACTTGATGGGCGTGTTGGCAGCCAGATCGGTAAGCTGATTCCGATAGCTGTCTGTCAGCCCGAAATACAGATTCAGCAGAATGGCCAGCACACAGTTGACAGCGATAACCAAAATACTTCTGTTCTTTTGCCGTCTGATACTTGTAATAATATAATGGTACATACTTCTCCTTTCTCGTTCTACTTTCCCGCCTCCGCAAGAAGCGCCAGCGGCTCCCGTTTCAGATTCCCGCGGATGCCCGCCAGAGCCATCGCAAATGTAAACAGAAAAACGCCTCCCCCGCAGACCGCCGATATCCGCCAATCCGTCTCAGTCACATAAACGCTCTTTACCTCGCCCTCTGTCCCCGGCTTATCAGTGCTTTGACTGCCCCCTTTTCTCTCCCGCTCAAGCTGCACCGCCCCGTTGCTGAAACGAGTATCGAAGAGCGCAGTCTCCTCCATCCCGGCTGCTGTATGCTCCGCAAAAGCCTGTCCGCCGAAAGCCCCCGCCGCACTACCCGCCAGGGCGATCACCAGAATGCCGGTGAGAAGGGAGCGTACACACTGTCCCTTCGTCATGCCGAGCCCCCGCTCGATGGCTGTCCGCTTCTTTTGTTTTGTGATAAAGAGATGACAGAAGAAAATCACGATACAGACCGCGCTCACAATCCCTGTAGCCAGCAGAATAAGCGACATGTTCCGCATATTTTTCAGGCCGCCCTCTAGTTTCGTATAGCCGCCGTCGTAGAAAGTGATCTCCACGTTGTCTGCGCCCTGCGCCTCCCACAGCGCCTTATAGTTTTCGATGCTCCTGCTGCCATTGGGAATCCGGAAGGCGGTGGTGTAGCCCTTCATGGGGCCATAGAGCGCAATGTTATTTTCGTCACTGTTTTTGATGGAAGCTGTCGGGATAAACACCTCGTTCCTGTCAAGTTGATACCCCCATTCCCCGTCCTGACCCACGCCAACTTCATAGATTCCCTTGATGGTATAATTGCTCTCCTCAAACGGCTCATAAATACCTCCCGCCGCATTCAGATACCCTTCCGCACCGCCCCTGCCCGGGGAGGCCGCATAGTTGGCATAGCACAGCGCCAGATGCAGGGAATCCCCCACCTTAAGGTGATTCCTTACGGCAAAGCGGTCCGGCACCAGGCACACCTTATTTCCCTGCCCGTAATCCTCCTCTGAGAAAAATTCCCCCTCCCTGAGGTACGCCTGTTTCGTATAAAAGGCCATGACCAGATTCAGATCCTGTGTGGCTGTCACCGGAAAGAACAGATTGGCGGCATTGCGCAGGGCAAAATCCTCACACAGTCTCAGCCAGTCCTTCCCTTCCTTCGTGTCATAAAATCCCGGCGTCACCTCCGCCAGCCAATCTCCTGTCAGATTGGTGGGAAGCAATTTCCCGTCCCTGTCCGCCTGTGTGGAACGGGGGCCGTCTATGGGAGTATATTCCGGCGAAGATACCGCATTTTCCCTCCAATCATGGGGCAGGTCCTGCCCCAGCGCCATCAGATAAGTTTTATCCGCATACAGCTTCCGCGGATGTTCCGTGTTATGGTCGCATAAATAAATAGGGGAAGTATTGACCGGATAAACGCTGTATAATACCCGCTTTACCTCTATCTTCACCGGACCGGCAGGGACGCAGTCCTCCAGCGGGGAAGCTTCTATAACCATATACTGCCAATAACCCTCGTAATCCTCCTTCAATTCATACTGAAGCGGCAGCGCCTCATAGTAAGCCCGCTGCTCCGGCCCGCTCAGGTACCCGGCTCCCTCAAAGTTAAGCACATCACTGGAAACTGGCTCTCCATAGACAGGCGTATTTCGATATCGATAGGCTTTTTTGTCCGCCTCCCAAATTTCCGTCTGTACAATTTTCTCCGGCATCTGCTCAACCGTACCGATGGTCGTAAAGATCGTCTCGAACTGCTCCAGATTGTCCCCGCACAGCTTCCACAAATTCCCACCCGCACAGACAAGCGCCACCGTAAAAGCAAGCAGCAGAAAAAAGAAAACCGTCTTCACCGGCGTACGCAATAGCCTGACCAAACTGCTCCTGATTGTCGTCATACCCTAACCTCCATACCCCACTATAGAAAAACTCAAGCTGCGCGGAGAATGCCTGCATTCCAGGCATTCTCCAGTGTGAGACATAGTACTTCTTGGCGTCCCGTCCAATGACGGGACGTCTTTAGAAGTACTTCTCACACGCTTCTCACACGCTTTTTGTGAGCACCTGCACCACGCTGAGTCTGTGCAGGGAAAAGAGCGCGACAGACGTCCCCAAAAGAAATGTCAGAAAGAACAGCAAACCCGATAAAGCTAGCACCTCTGCCGCCGTCCCAAAAAGAGAAAACGCCCAAAAACTCCCAGTCACACAGGAAAACGCCGCCAAAAACGCCGTTTCCCCCAAAAACAAAAAGAAGCTCCTGCCACGTCCCGTTCCGAGGGAGCGCATCAAGGCATATTCCTCCTGTCTGCTCTGCAGGGAAAGATAGCTGCAAAGATAACCAATGAAAACGATGATCGCCACAACAAAAGGCAGCATCCCTCTAAGGAGCGCCAGATTCTTTGTGAGCGTCTCGGCGGAGCGGATAAAAGAATCATCCATGATGGTCAGCGCATTGCCGTCATAGCGAAACTCTGCCCGTGTAATCACCGGCAGAAATTTCACCTCATCGTACATCTGTTCTTTCAACGCATTCAACTGAAAGGGATCCCTCACCACAAAGGAGCCGGAATCCGCAAAAAAATCAATACCCTGGCTGTGGTACGCCTCCCGCACACAGTCAAGAGGCAGAACCACCTCCGGCGGCATCCACTCTCCCAGATAGTCCTCGGTCTGCATACTCCCCACGATCCGGTACGTATCCGTCACAAGCGGCTCGATAAAAATCTCGCTCCCCTCCAGTGCACAGCGATAGTGATATGTAGTTAACATAACATCATTTCCAAGCTGTAGTCCTCGTTCTTTCATGAGCGCTTCTTCCATCAGACAGACCTTCTGCGGCGTCTCCAAAACGCTCTCGTCCACGCCCTCCAAAAAAGTGATCTTCTCCCTGCTCAATCCGAAAGTTTCCGCAGGTGCATTCATGCCTCTGCCATAATGGTTCAAATTTTCCCTGTATTCCTCCAATGTAAAAGAGCCAAATCCAAATTTCAATCGGACTGTAAATACCGGATCTTTCACATACGCCGACTCCCGCACTCCCATCACTCGGTCCTCCCTGATGGCCAGACACTCCCGCATGGAGCCGTTCAGATTGCTGATTCTGGCAAAAACCGGAATCCTCTCCGAAAGTTTTGCCAGTTCCTGTCTCGTTCTGTCCATATTTCCAGCATAGATATCCAAAATCAGGACAATTAGCACCCCGATCAGGATATGAAGAACGCTCCTATATTTGTGACACACAATGCCTCTGATGGTCTGTCTGAAAAAAAACGTCATTTTTGATCTCCTGTTTTTTTGTATGACTCGCTCTCCCACACACATTTCAGCTCCGCATAGCACTTCCCGTCCTCTTTGGTCAACTCCAGCTCATAACCTCTGATCCGTTCTCTTCTTTTCTTTACAATGTTATCGCTCACAAGCCATAGCGATAACGAACCCTGCCTGACTTTGCCTGTATTCTCCGGCCGATCGGGCGCCACCCACCACTCGATTCTGCCTCCTCTTTCTGTAATTGTATCGTCCCCAAGTATAATAAAGTCCCTGTCATAGAGACAGTTTTCCGGCACCTCCAATCGAAAGATACACCTGTAAGGATAGTAACGAGGATACCCATCCTCATAGAAATCTCCGTCTTCCCCGCCTGCGTCAAACGGCTCCATCTTAAGCAGAGTCCGTTCTCCCTCCACAAGCTTCTGCCAGCCGTTCTCCTCCGTGGCGGCGTAGACCACAAGTTTATCCCCGGTAAGTCCCGGCGTCCCAAACCACAGAATAGAAAGAAGCAGACAAATAGCAATCGCCGCTGCGGGCACTCTCAAAGCCAGCTGCTTTCTGCTGTGTCTTTGCGCTTTTATGCCTTCCAGGACACGCCTCCTCGCCTCTTCGTCCATAACGATACGTCCTGCCACTTCCGATAATCTCTGTTCCTCTCTCTGATCCACAGTGCCTTCCTCCTTTCCGAAATCTCTCTTCTCACACGATCTCCCGAAGCTTTTTACGGCCTCTTTCCAGCCGCTTTCTGACAGACACTTCCGAAAGCTTAAGCATGTGGGCGATCTCTTTTCCCTGATACCCCTCCACATAATGCAAAAGCAGGATCTCCCTGTATTTTTCCGGCAAAAGAAAAAGAGCGTCCATCAGTCTGGTATCCGCCTCCCTCTCATAGTAGCGGGTAAGCTGTTCCATAGATATCTTCGGGTGATTTTTATAAAAGCGCAGCCTATTCTTACAGAGATTGATATCCACCCGGATCAGCCATGCCTTCCTGTATTCTTCTGTCTCGAAGTGTTTGCCGCACTCCATGTATTTGATCAGCGTATCCTGCACCACATCTTCGGCGTCGAAAGCATTTTTCATCATCACAAAAGCAATCCGGTAGAGCATATTGCCGTACTCGAAAAACACCTGTTCCGCACTCAGATCCGGGCAATCCGTTCTTTTATCCAATCTATCACCGCCTCATCTCAGGTATCCGCCTGCTTGCAAATCGCTCCTGATACAGACTGCCGCCGTTTCCCATTCCTGTATTGATCCGTTACAACGAATATGGATTGACACCTTGTCTTGTCTGATTCTTCATCTGCTTCGTTGTACCAATAATACACACAGCCCAGCACAAATGTGACAGGCCCCACAAAAATTTTTCTGCCATTCTTTGTCAGCTATTTCCGCCGCCGTTTTTCCTTCGGTACTCCCTGGGGGAACACCCCACCTTTTTCAAAAACTGTCTGTTAAAATTGGAAAGATTGTTGTACCCGCAGGCAAAGGCAATATCCGCAATCTGATCTGTGCCATCGCCAAGCGCTTCGCATGCCGCATGAATCCGAAGCTGGGTCAAATGCTCGACAGCCCCAATCCCTACCGCCTGTTTAAAACACCGCATAAAATGGCTTTTGCTTAAGTGCACCAAATCAGCCATCTGCTCCACTGTGATATCTTCCCAGAAATGGTTCACCATATACTCAATGGCAGGTCGAATGTTCTCCACTTCCCCTCCTCCACGTTCCTTTTCAAAAACCATTTCGCCGCTCTCCTCCAAAAGGAAAATCATACGCATCAGCTCACTTTTCATAAGCAGGTCCATTCTGGCAGAATTCTCCCGCACACAAGAAAAAATACGTTCTGCAGACGTTCTGATCTCTTCGTATTCTGCCGTCTGCCGGCCAATATAAACGCTATTTCCAAGCCTTCCATTAACGATCGGCCGGATACATTCGTTTGTGCAGCGGTCGCCGCTTCCCGTTCCCAACATCGTCTGGTTGAAAACAAGAGCGTCATAGACCAATTCTTGTTCTCTACATGGGTAAGCTGCATGCAGCATATTGGGCGGTATGAGAAACAACTCCTTCTCCCCTGCTTCCTGTTTTTGGCTGCCGCAAAAAAATTCTCCCCTTCCCTGCAAAATAAATATCAGTTCAAATTCCCCGTGCCAATGCATTGGCACATTCACAAACCACTCTGGCAGCCTGCACTCATAATGACTATAGGGAACCAACGTTGTACTGTGCTGTCTTTTTTCCCGGGTTTCTCTATTAGGTATCATATTTTCTCTTCTCCCTTCGCTAAAACTAGACAAAGATATCTGTGACAGCAGCTTTACACACTCGCTGCGCTGATCATACCAAGCTATGCCGCCACAGCATGAAGGCATCCTGCTGCTTGTGTCCACTTATCATGACGCCATTATACAAGCATAATACAATAGTATCATTACAAGGTAATATTTGAATAGTATTTCTTGCTTGGTGATAGTATGATACAATTCTTAAGGAAAGT
>DLAA01000095.1:0-39004 GCA_002493835.1 Lachnospiraceae bacterium UBA7060
ATACTTTCCTTAAGAATTATACCACAATCTTCATGTCACAGCATAGAACATTAAGAAATTTCCTTAAGAGGTATCTTTACAATTTCAAGGGAATGTATAAACTTATCTTTCAAAGAATTGACAAAATCTTGCCGGAATGCTATATTCCTCTTGAAATTAAGAGAGGAGCTTTGCCATGGAAAAGGAGCAAAATGAAAAAAAGGGCGGCAATCAGGCGATGATTAAAATCTGCGGCTTTATTGTGGATAAGCGTAATCTGTTTTTCCTACTGTTTGGCATTTTGATCATATTTTCTGCTGTGTCGAGAAATTGGGTTAACGTGGAAAACTCCATGTCCCATTATCTTCCGGATTCTACAGAGACGAAACAAGGTCTGGATCTGATGGAACAGGAGTTTATTACATACGGCACATGCGACGTGATGGTTGCCAATGTATCTTACGACCAGGCGGAGTCGATCAAACGGACATTGGAATTTATGCCGGGTGTCTTTTCGGTAGATTTTGATGATTCCGAGGAGCATTATAACAATGGATCTTCCTATTATAATATCACCTTTGACTATGATGAGAAGGATGATCAATGCCTGGAAGTGTTGGAGCGGGTCAAGGAGGAGCTTGACGGTTACGACTATTATCTGTCCACAACGCTGGGGGATATTGAGGCGGAGCTGATTGCCAATGAGATGAATGTCATCGTTGTTTTGGTGGCACTCGTGGTTGTGACGGTGCTTCTGCTCACCTCTCAGGCCTACGCAGAGGTTCCGGTACTTCTGATCACCTTTGTGGCGGCGGCTATTTTGCAGATGGGCACAAATTTTATCTTTGGCACGATTTCCTTTGTGTCTAACTCTGTCACGGTGGTGCTGCAGCTTGCTTTGTCGGTTGACTATGCCATTATTCTTTTGAACAGATATAAGGAGGAGCATGCCAATCTGGATTCGAGAGAAGCGATCATTATTGCTCTGAGTAAAGCGATTCCGGAGATCTGCGGCAGTTCGCTTACGACCATAGGCGGTTTGATCGCCATGGGATTTATGCAGTATAAGATGGGGCCGGATCTGTCAATGTGCTTGATCAAATCTATTTTCCTGGCACTTGGCTCCGTGTTTTTGCTGATGCCCGGTGTGATCATGTTGTTTTCCAAGTTGATGGATACTACAAAACATAAGAATTTTGTGCCGGATATTCCGTTTGTAGGGAAGTTTGACTATGCGACGAGACACATTGTAGCGCCGCTTTTTGTGTTAGTCATTGTGGGAGCTTACACGGTTTCCAGCAAGTGCCCCTATGTGTTTGGCGACAGCACGATCACGCCGCCGATCCAGAACAGTGTACAGAAAACGGAGGAGATGCAGACGGATAATTTTGGGGCCAGCAATATGGTAGCTCTCATAGTGCCTGCAGGAAATTACGAGATCGAAGCGAAGCTGCTCGAGGAACTGGAGGCATGTCCGGAGGTAGACCATACGCAGGGGCTTGCCAATATTGAGGCGCTGGATGATTATTGTTTGACGGATAAGCTGACACCCAGACAATTTTCAGAACTGATTGATTTGGATTATGAGGTGGCAGAGCTGGTGTATGCGGCATATGCCGTAAACGATGAGGATTACGCTAAGGTGGTTAACGGTCTTCCTGAATATAAAGTATCGCTGATTGATATGTTTATGTTTGTTCACGATGAGGTGGAGGAAGGGTATGTCACGCTGGATGATGATTTGCAGGATACGCTGGATGACGCCTACGATATGATGAATTTCGCGAAGAATCAGCTTCAGGGAGAGAACTACAGCCGTATGCTTGTTTTTCTGACGCTTCCTGAGGAGAGCGAGGAGACTTTCGCTTTTATTGATAAGATGCATGAGATTGCAGAGAAGTATTATCCTGACGGGAGAGTGCTTGTGTGTGGTGAGTCGGTGAGTCAGTATGATCTGCAAAAGACCTTTGGCCGGGATAATTTAGTGAACAATGTAGTATCTATTTTGGCTGTGCTGGTGGTTCTTTTGTTTACCTTCAAGTCGGCGGGCATGCCGGTACTTTTGATTGCGGTAATCCAGGGATGCATCTGGCTCAACTTCTCGGTTCCTGCGTTGCAGCATGACAATATCTTCTTTATGTCCTATTTGATCGTCAGCTCTATCCAGATGGGTGCAAATATTGACTATGCCATCGTCATTGCGGGCCGTTATATGGAGCTTCGTGAGACAAATGGCAGAAGACAGTCCATAATAGATTCCATGAATCAGGCTTTCCCGACGATCATCACTTCCGGAACGATGATGGTAGTGGCGGGCTTTTTGATCGGCAAGCTGACCTCCAATGCGGCAATTTTTGGCATCGGAAGATGTCTGGGAAGAGGAACTACCATTTCTATTTTTGTGACCATGTTCGTCCTGCCGCAGATTCTTCTGGTGGGTGATAAGATCATAGAGAAGACAGCTTTTGTCATGAATATGCCAATCCGTACAAAGAATATGACAGGTCTTATGAGGGTGGATGGTCTGGTGCGCGGCAGAATTGACGGTGTTGTGACGGGTACCATGAGTGCCATTGTCAGAGGTAATGTGAGCGCCTATGTGGAAGCTGGAGATGTGACAGAGCTTTCGGAGGAGGAGTACAGGCAGATGACTGAAACGGTATCTGAAGAATTAGCGAGCAGGGAGGTGGCGGATCATGAGTAGAGAAAAACTGACAGCCTTGCTGCTTGCGGCGGCAGTGTTTATGGGCGCTGTGTCTGCGATACCTGTGTTTGCAGAGGAGGAGACACCGAAGGCAACAGAGACAGAAAAGACAGCTTCCGATGAAACAAAGAAACCGGAGGAAGAAGTGTCCAGCATTGAGGACGCCAACGAGGCGATTAATTCCTATAATGATGATCAAACGGAATGGGAAGAGATTTATATAAGCGATGCAGAAGGACTGAAAGATTTTGCAGCAGACTGCCGGCTGGATACCTGGTCACAGAACAAAAAAGTTTATCTGACAGCAGATATAGATCTTGCAGGGCAGAGTTTTGTATCTATACCGACTTTTGGCGGGTATTTTGACGGACAGGGGCACACAGTCAGCGGCTTTACAGTGCGAAAGCCGATCTCCTATGTAGGTTTGTTTAACTATACACAGGAGTCGGCCGTTATCGCTAATCTGCGGTTGGAAGGAACGATCAGACCCTCCGGGCAGCAGATGGTGGTAGGCGGTATTGTGGGAGATAATAGCGGTGTTCTCCTGAATTGTGTCTTTGACGGCATTGTAGAAGGCAACGACTATGTGGGCGGCGTTGTAGGATATAATGAGATCAGCGGTGTGCTGATGGACTGCGAGGCAGATGGCACGGTTGTGGGCGCACATTACACAGGAGGTATTGTGGGTGACAATGTAGGCAACATTGCAGGCTGTCTCAACCGGGCAGATATCAACGCAGTCAATGAAGATAAGGCAAGGTCTTTGGAGGATATTGATCTGGGGCTGTACACAACAGGGCTGCTGGGAACGCTGAAGGGAACGGATGATGAGAAGAGCGATAAGCTTTCCACGACCGACAATGTAGTAGATACGGGCGGTATTGCCGGGCATTCTACAGGTATTGTACAGAACTGTCTGAACGAAGGCATCATTGGTTACGATCATGTAGGTTACAATACAGGCGGTATTGTGGGCCGGCAGTCAGGTTATGTGCACGCCTGTGCCAATAAAGGCAGTGTATTTGGACGCAAGGACGTGGGTGGTATTGTCGGGCAGGCGGAGCCTTATGTGGCGATAGACTTATCCGAGGATATTGTGCGTCAATTGTCAGACCATATTAATACTATGCATGATCAGATAGGTAAGATGCTGGATGATGCAGGGGACAGATCTGATGTATTGTCCAACAGACTTTCAGTGATTCGTGATTTTGCTGACCGGGCGTTAGATGACACGCATTCGCTGGCAGACAGAACCGCGGAGTGGACGGACAGCATGATGGATTCTGTCAATGAAGCAGTGAGCCGTTTTGACTATGTGCTGGATGAGACGGCAAAAGACGGCGGTGTGATTGATCATGCCTCAGATGCGGCGGGGGATGTGAAGGATGCAGTGGGAAGCCTGGAAGATACCGTAAATTCCATGGATCTGTATAAGTATATGACGCCTGAAGAAAAAGAGCAGTACGAACAGGCAAAGAAAGCGATTGAAGAGGAGAGAAAGGCTTACGAGGAGAATGTCGCAAAAGCGAAGGCAGCTTATGAGAACTATTATATTGCGAAGGCAGCTTCTGAGGATACTACCAATGAATATGATTTAAAACCTGTGACAGAGTCGGGGGTGAATGCGGGCTGGAGCTATAATGCAAATATATCCTTTGACAAAATAGTAGATGAATATGTAGGAATTGCAGGCTGGGTGCATCACAGCGATGCAGGAGACAGAGAGTTTCCTCTTACGGATGGCAGTCCTCAGGCGGAGGCAGACCGTCTGGTACAAGAGAAAGCGACGCAGGAGATGGAGAGTAATACTGTTATCGTGGCGGTCGCTGCTAACAATTATGCAGACCAGCAATATAAAAATGCCCATGACGGAAGCGGCTATGCTGAGGATATGCAGAAATATCTGGAGACCATGACTGACATCGCTTCCAAATACACGGAAGAGATGACGGCTGATGCAAAAAAACAGCTTAAGGAAGCTGCCTCTTCCGCAAAAGACGCGGCTGGAAATCTTGAAGATATGGGAGATGAGACGAAGGAAATTCTGACAACTCTAAATGACAAGGGGGATATCGTTTTTCCGAGGCTTGGGGAGGACTACCGTTCGACTACCGGCAGCCTTAATTCCAATTTAAAGGGTATTTCCGAGAATATGGGATATTTAAATGATGAGATGTCCTCTTCCGGGGATTTGCTTGGGGATGATCTTTCAGATATCAATGATGAGTTCAGCGAGATCATGCTGCTGTACACGGATGCGCTGGACGGTGTGCTGGATATGGATTATTCCAATATTTTTGAGGATGAATCTCAAGACACGGCTGAGGAGAGCATCGATGCCACGATTGCTGATTGTAGAAACAGCGGCATTGTGAAGGCGGATCTGAATGTGTCGGGCATTGCGGGAACCATGGCCATTGAGTACGATTTTGATTTGGAGAGTGATATCACAGGGCTTGATGATGCCAGGGCAGATTCTACTTTTCTCACAAAGTGTGTGCTCAGGCAGAATGTGAACCAGGTGAACATTACAGCCCAGAAGAGTTATGTGGGTGGTGTCTGCGGCCGGCAGGAGATGGGTATGGTGCTGCGCTGTGAAAACTACGGCAGGATTGAGAGTACTTCCGGTGATTATGTGGGCGGCATTGTGGGACAGTCCTTGTCCTATATAAGGGAAAGCTATGCCAAGTGCACGGTATCAGGCGGTGATTATGTGGCAGGGGTAGTCGGATATGGAAATGGAATAGAGAATTGTCTTGCCATGGTGAAAGTGAAGAAGGCAGATTCTTTCTCGGGGGCCATAGCGGGTAAGATCACCGACAGTGCTGAAGTGATAGGCAACTATTTTGTTTCAGATGAGATTGCAGGTGTCGACCGAATCAGCTACAGCGGAAAGGCAGAGCCAAAGAGTTATGAAGAGCTTTTGCAGATTGAGGGAATTCCCGCAAAGTTTAGGAGAATGAAAATTACTTTCTACGCGGATGAAGAAGAAGTGGGAATTATAGAGTGTCCTTATGGCGGCAGCGTTGCTTTGGAGGAATATCCGAATATTCCTATGAAAGAAGGTTTCTATGCGGATTGGGACAATAAAGAGCTTATAGATGTAAGGCTTGACGAGGATGTGACAGTAGAGTATGTGCGGTATCTGACAACGCTGGCGGGAAGCCAGCTGCGGGAAAACAGGCAGTCTGTGATTTTGGTGGATGGCATGTTCGCTCAAGAGGATGAGCTGACCGCCGAGAAGCTGGAAGAGGAAAGTGTGCACGTGACACTGCCTGATTCATTTTCGGAAGAGCCACAGGGACTGGTGGAGTGCTGGCAGATCGAAATCCCTGATGATGGCCAGACAACGCATCAGATTCGATATCAGGCGCCAAATGGGCAGACGGAAGGCGTGGAGATCTATGTGGAGGACAGTGCTGGATGGAATAAGGCCAAGACAGAGCTCATGGGCATCTACTATCTTTTCCCTGCGGATGGGAACAGCGTGAAGGCAGCGGTCAGTGTAGCGGAAAAAGGGATTATGGATTATCTTGTATTCATCGCGGCAGGCGCTGTTGTACTGATTTTGTTGATCGTCCTGATTGTACATAAGAAGAGAAAGAAGAGGAAGGCAAAAAGGGCAGCAGAGACAGAAAGCACAGAGGAGACCGGGGGAAAAACAAAAGAGCAGGAGTAACATATTATCCACAGTGTGACAGACAAAGCAAAAGGTGTAAAATCTTGGGAAATCGCCAGAGATTTTACACCTTTTCTGCTTTTATGAATAAGACAGGATCCGCCTACCACCCAAACACATCCTTGATGAACAAATAGGCAACCGTCAAAATCAATCCGACACAGAACAACAGCAGCCCGAAAGACATACTTCTTGAAATCATCATGCTGTTTTCACTCCACTCCTCCTGAAACAGGGCCAAACGGTGCTCATAATCCTTGTTTCGCGGCTTTTTCCTGTGGATGGTAAGATTGCCTGTCCATTGGAAAAAGAGGGCGATACAGGCGCACAGGTGTGTCAGGAAGGTACCTTCCATCCGCTCATGCGGTAGTTTTTCGTCGCGGTAAACGGTTTTGCGAAGAATTACGACGACTGTGTCCACCAGACTGTCAAGGACGCGGCAGATCAGGCCGAAAGTAAAGGGCAGGATCTGCAACAGGACAGGCCGGTAGATCAGATTTTCCAGATCAAGCCAGGCAGGCCATTGATTGATATAATATTTTTCCTCACTATGCTCTTTCTTTTTCATCAGCAGAGGACGGACGATAAGGCCGTAGAATAATGCGCCGAAGACAAGGGAGATGAGCGCGCCTTTCAGATTGTCGACGGAGAAATAAGCAATCTTTTCCATATTTTCCGCCCGCAAAAAGTCTTGTCCTATGTCGGCAATGCCGTCCATCACAATACTGGGGAGAAGACCGGCTATGGGAAGCAGAGTGGCGCTTACGGTGAGGGCCAGTGCGCTTGTGCGGTTCATATATTTTCCCTTCAGATCATCAAATTTTTTCTGCACAGTGCTGTCTGCATTTTTCTCAATGAAAAGGCAGATATAGAGTTTTGTCATATAGGCTGCGGTGAGGCCGCCGCTCAACAGAAAAATCCATTCGATAGCGCTCATCAGGGAGAGGTCAAAAGAGGCGGGCAGCACTGCAGCAGTCACCAAATGTCTGTATTCTACGATACTTTCATGAATCAGCGTTTTGCTGACATAGCCGTTAAAAAGCGGCACGCCGCTGATCCCGAACGCTCCCATCAGAAAGATATAGTTAAGGAGCGGTTTTTTGTGGCCGAAACCCCGTACATCGTTCAAGTCGAGTTTATGAACATTCATAAAAATCACACCAGCTGCCATAAACAGTACCAGTTTGATGAGAGAGTGGTTTACCATGTGTAGAAGACTTCCACGCAGGGCCATGGCGTTTTTAGGACTAAGCAGTCCCGACATACCGACACCCACCAGAATAAAGCCGATCTGAGAAACGGAGGAGCAGGCCAGTGTCCGTTTTAAATCGATGGAAAACAGCGCAAGCAGGGCGCCGATCACCATGGTGAAGACACCCAAAATCAATATCATAGCGCCCCAGGCTGCGCTCCCGAAGAAGAGATAGGAAGTCAGAATTAGGATGCCGTACATACCCGCTTTGGTCAAAATACCGGAGAGCAGGGCGGAAGCCGGTGCAGGCGCCACAGGGTGAGCTTTGGGAAGCCAAATATGCAGCGGAAAAGCGCCTGCTTTGGCGCCAAAGCCGAACAGCAGGCATAAACCCGCCGCCCATAACTGCGAAGCATTTCCGGCAGAGAAAGAGGACAGTTCGGCCAAATCTGCGAAGAAAAGCGTGCCCGTCATGTCATAGAGCAGGAAAATGCCCATCAGCATTATAAGCCCGCCGATCACGGCCACAGCCAGATAAGTACCCCCAGCCCGCAGGGACTCGGGTTTTTCATCGTGGATGACCCATACATAAGAGGTAAACGACATGATCTCGAAAAAGAGAAATGTCGTGTAGAAATCAGCAGAGAAAAATACGCCCTCGGTTGCACCCAGCGTCAACAGCAGGAACAGATAATATCGGTTGCGGTTGCGGTAATGACCAAAATATTCCTTGGAAAAAAGGGTGGTCATAAACCACATGAAGGCAGCTATAGTTCCGTACAGGGCGCGGAAACCGTCCAGTGTAAAATGTATGCCCATACCGCAGACATAGGGGATTGTGACTATCGTACCTACCGCTGCGCCGCGTAACATCTGCAGGAGAAGAATACTGCAGAGAATAAATGTAACGCCCGTTATTATATTTGCAAAGAGATTGCGCGCCTCTTTGTGGGAGCGCCCGATCAGATAGCCTATGACTGCCGCCGCCATGGGCAGGAAAACCGCGGCCTCAATTATAATATCCGTATCATTGTACATAAGAACCTCCATACTTTACAAAAATGCGACAGCTTAAATCATTCTCAGAGTTTGCCGCAGGCATCCTCTTAATGTTCGCTGGCGAACGACGATTTTTTTAGATATTTCCGTTTGCCACATCCATAAAGAAGTCCACAAGCGGCTGCGAGTAAAGGCCAAACAGCACAATAAAAATTGTGAACACGAACAAGGGAAGAAGCATCTTCCAGTTGGGATCTTTCACATCGGAAACGGTGTTGTAGTCAAAGTCTTTTCCTGGAAAGAAAGCGCGCACTACGATAGAAAGCATATAGATGGCCGTCAAAAGCGCCGATACCAGAAGGCAGGCTATGCCTCCCCAGGCCAGGGGATTGCCGCTTTCCGACGCTGCGCTTGCCAGGTTCCACTTGCTGATAAATCCAGCCAGCCCCGGAACCCCCATGAGAGCCAGAGCTGAGATGGTAAACACACCGAATACACATGGCATTTTATAGCCTAGCCCATCCAGTTCATGTACATAATGTCGGTCAGTCTGATGCATAATTGCGCCTGCGCAGAAGAAAGAGCTGATTTTCATGACTGCGTGGAAGACTAGATGGGAAAGAGCGCCCACCAGTCCCAGAGGCGACATGATGACTGCACCGAACAGGATGTAGGAGAGATTACTGATGGTAGAGTAGGCCAGGCGTCTTTTTATATGTGTTTCTTTTAGCGCCCGGCTGCAACCGTATACGATGGTGAACATGACAATTGCCATGACTACAGTCTGGGCCCAGGTGTCTCTCAGGAAATCTGTGCCGAAACTGTAGTAGGTAAGCCTTATGATGGCAAAGGCACCGGATTTCACCACAGCTACCGCATGTAAAAGAGCGGTGACGGGCGTGGGAGCCACACCTGCTTGAGGCAGCCAGGAGTTGAAAGGGCAGACAGCGGCTTTTACGCCGAAGCCCATAAATGCCATCACATAGATAAGCAGCATAATATTTGTCTGATCACCGATTTTATTTAAGTCTAAAACACCACCCAGAATAAAATCTGTGGTATTTCCATAGACAATCACCATAATTAACCCGATAAAGGCGAAGGCTGCACCGCCGAGGGAGTAGTAAAGGTATTTGCGGCTGGCGAGAATCGCTTCGCGGGTCAGTGTGTGCATCACTAAGGGTACTGTCACCAGAGTGAGCAGCTCATAAAAAAAGTACATGGTGAGCAGGTTGGCGGCGAAGGCGATGCCAAGCGTCACACCGTATGTCAGAGTATAAAAGAGAAAAAATACGTTTTCATGCTTTTCCTTTGTCATGTATTCAAAGGCGTAGAGCGTGGCAAAAGGCCAGAGGGCAGATACGAGCCCTGCGAACACCATACTCATACCGTCTACCCGGAAGCTGACGTTCAAGTCGCCTGTAAAGTGGGCCAGAAGAAAGGTGCTGTCCGAATGATGCAGGAGCAGATACCACACCAAAAAGCTATTGACTACCACTGCTGTTTCTAAGAAAATCTCTTTTTGCCATCTCTTCCTAAAGGGGAGAAGGGGAACCAGGATTCCCGCGATAAAGGGAATCAGAATAACTGATATAACCATGATGTCACCTCCTTATAATAGTGTGCTGACGATATTCGCCAGATAATCCGTAATCACACCGGGGAAAAGACCGATCAGAACTGATAAAACTGTCAATATTAAAATGGGAACAGTCATCAATTTGCAGGGTTCCTGCTTTTGTAGTCTGCTGTAATCGAAATCTGCTCCTGGGAAAAACCCATGGATGGCAGGCGGCAGCAGATAACCGGCGGTGAGCAGCGCGCTTATGAGCAGGATAACTGGTCCCAGGACAGCGAAGACAGGCACACCGCTTTTCAGGGAACCGACTGCCAGATACCATTTGCTGACAAAGCCTCCCGTGGGTGGGATACCGATCAGTCCCAGAGATACGAAAGTGTAGCACCACATGGTGAGGGGCATTTCTTTGCCAATACCGCGAAGCTGCTCTACCCGTGTCTTGCCTGTTTTATAAATAATGGCTCCGGCACACAGAAAGAGAGCTGCCTTAATAAAGCCGTGGGCCAGCACATGCAGCAGGCTTCCCGTGAGGGAAGTGCCGTTCATCACAGCCAGGCCGAACAGAATATAGGAGAGCTGGCTTACCGTGGAGTAGGCCAGTCTTTTTTTCAGAACAGGTTCCTTATAGGCCAGCATGGAGCCTAAAAGTACTGTGGTCAGTGTCAGAGTCATCCATCCGATCTGCACCCATGTGCCGCGAAGAAAATCCGCGCCGAAAATATAATAGACTGTTCGAAGGGCGGCCAGCACACCGCTCTTAACAATGACAGCGGACAAAGCCGCAGATGCCGGGGCGGGTGCAACGGGGTGTGCGGTGGGCAGCCATGCGTGCATAGGGAACATACCAGCCTTTACGCCGAAGCCCAAAAGCATAATAAAGGCCACGAGCAGAAGAAATTCGCCTTGACTGGCAGACGCAGAGGCATTTAGGACGCCGCCAGCCGTGAAGGTCAACGTGTCACTGCTGCGGTAAATAAAGTAGATGCCGAACAGTGCAACATAGGCACCGCACAGAGAGTAGAATAAGTATTTTAATCCTGCCATAATCGATTCTTTTGAGC
Source organism: Lachnospiraceae bacterium UBA7060 (assembly GCA_002493835.1). Lineage (GTDB taxonomy): Bacteria > Bacillota > Clostridia > Lachnospirales > Lachnospiraceae > UBA3282. The sequence goes on from DLAA01000095.1 coordinate 11,197, forward strand.
CGTTGTGGAGCACCAGTGGCATGGAGGACAGCGTCAAACATTCAAAAAACAAATAAAATGTAATCAGATTTCCGGCAAAACAAAGGGCGTTCAGCACGCCGAATACCATCAGGTAGTAGCCATAATAACGGCCTTCCCGCTCCTCATGTTTCATATATTCAAAGGAAAAAAAGCCTGCACACAACATCACAATAATTGTAAGCAAAGCAAAAACCGTTCCTGTTTCATCAATCCGAAAATAAACAGGCAGAGCTTTGGTCAAATAAAAAAGGATAAAACCGTCCCCGGCTGTAAACTGTGCAACTACGGAAAATAAAGCGGTGATGACAAGAAAACAGCTGGTCAGCCCAAGGAGCGTTTTTCTGTCAGCTGCTTTTGTTACCCCTGTCAGGGGTGTCCGATATCGGATTAGCAAAAACAGCCCCGAAAAGATCGGGAAAAATATGGATAAGAGAATCGGATACATCTCATCACCTCCTAGTAATTATTTATCATCAGTCGAACATGGCAAGTCCTTGTTCGATCATATTTACGATCGGCTGGGAGTTGACACCCAGAATGACATTTAGCACAATAAAACATAAAAGAACCAGGGCGTATGACTTCCTGTCCTTGAAAGTAATGCTGGTATAAGAGGATTCGTCTGTTGAGGTATATATACGGATTACCGTTTTCATAAAGTAGATAGCGTTTAATACTGTGCTTATACCTAAAACAATCAGTGAGGCAAGCATTTTGCCCTCCACCTGCACCGCTGCCTGAGCGAAGAGAAGCTTGCTGATGAAGCCGGAAAATAAGGGGACACCGACCATGGAAAGGGATCCCACTGTAAAGGCAACGCCTGCCCATTTGCTGCGGTAGGCAGCTCCCGTCAAGTCGATAAATTTACGGCTTCCACCGGACACATCGGTGAGACCGATAGCGGCAATAAACAGCAGAGATTTGGTGGCGGCATGAGATAAAATATGGAAGACACTGGCAACCATGCCCGCTTGTGTACCCATGCCAAAACCCATGTAAATATAGCCGATCTGTGCTACGGAGGAGAAAGCGATCATTCGGCGGATGTCGTTTTCTTTGATAGCGCTCAGGGAGCCAAAAATCATGCCCATCAGACCGAAGACAAAGAGCATGTCGATGATTCTCGTGTTGTTGAAAATATCGAAACCGATCACTCGATAAATAATCTTAATTAACAGAAAAATGTAGCCCTTGGACACCAGACTGGAAAGGATTGCCGCGGAGGATACCGTAGAGTACCCGTAGGCGTCCGGCAGCCAGGCGTGGAAGGGAAACAGTGCACTTTTAATGCATAGTCCAATGCACATCAGGGCCACAGAGACAATCAAAGGGATTTGGTATTCACCGGTGGCGATGAGCAGACTCACTGACTCTTTGATGTTGCTCATTAAAAGGTGGCCTGTCAAATCGTACATGATACAGAGACCAAACAATAAAAGACCGGAACCTAAAAGGCTCATGATCATATAGCGCACGGCTGCCTCGATGGTGCGACCCACCTGGCGGATCATAATCAAGCCGCAGGCAGAGATAGTGTTGATTTCCACAAAGACGTAGGCTGTGAACATATCGTTGGTGTAGACCAAGGCTAGAAGAGAACTTAAAAGCAGGTTCACCAGAATATAATACAGGTTGTGTTTGCTCTCCACCACCTCACCGGGAAGCTTGTGGGCGCCGCCTGCCATGGAAAGATACATGATGATGCAGAAGAAAAGAGCCATGCCTGCTTCCAGCACTCCTGCTCTAATTTCATTGCCCCAGGGGGCCGGAAAATGCCCCATCCAGTAGATGAACGGTTCTCCCGTGCTGAGCAGATATACGAGCAGTATCGCCGACAACAGGCCAATTGTGAGAATCACAACGCGGTTTACAATTTTTGCTGCTCTCTGGGGCAGTACGGAACAAACCGTGCCGGAAAAAAGGCTTAGAAGGATTGAAAAAAAGGGAAAATTACAAATAAAGTTCACTTTATCTTCCCTCCTTCTTGAGCTGCATGGAGATCTCATCCAGATTCAATGTGTGATATCTGGTGTAAAGACGAATCGTCAGAGACAGCATAAGTGCGGAAACTGACACAGACACCACAATACCGGTCAGCACCAGTCCGCTGGGAATCGGATTGATATAGGTATCCACGCTGGTGACACTGTCCACTACAATGGGAGCCAACCGCCCCGCAATATAGCCTTTTTCCGCAAGGAAAAGGTAAATCGCGCTGTCCATAATGTTGAGACCGATGATTTTTTTGATCAGGTTATTCTGCAGAAGCAGATTGGTGAAGCCGATACAGAACAGTATGGCCGATACGGCTTCCCCGTAGTTTGCTAATAAATTAGGGCCCATGTTAAAAGCCTCCTTTTCGGAACATTGCGTAAAAAGCATAGATTGTGCAGGCAACCACAAGCCCCACGGCAATGTTTAAAGGTAGAATTAATCCGCTTGAGAGGATTGCACCGGGTGTTCCCTTGGGTATTACACTGTGGAGCTGATTGGCTCCCGTGTAAAAGGAGTAGCTTTTTGCCAGACAATAGAAAGAGAGGGAAAAGAAGCATACCCATTTGTAAGTTTTTTCGGTAAAAAAGCGTTCTGTCTTTGCAAATCCGAAAGCGTTTAGATAGAGCACCAATCCTGCACCGATGACTGCACCGCCGGAGAAACCGCCGCCAGGGCCTAGATGGCCGTTTAGGATGATATAGATGCCGAAAATGATGATGATCGGAACCAAAAAAGTTGCCACAAGTTGTAAAATAGTGTCGTTTTTAGGCTCAAAACGACGGTCATTGATTTCTGCATCACTCTTCTGCGTTTTATTTAAGCGCAACAGGATCAGCACTGTAACGGTAGCCACGAAAAGAACGTGGGATTCCCCCAGCGTGTCGAAAGCCCTGTAGTCCAGAATCATGCCGGCTACGATATTGACTGCGCCTGTCTCTTCCAGACCATTTTCAATGTAGCGCTTGGCTACCTCGTTGTTGACCGGGCGGTCGATAGTGCCTGTGGCTGGCAGATAGGAAATTGTCACTAAAAGTAAGGCAATCAGAAACAGGCAGAAAAGAATACTGGTGGCATGGTAAAGTTTGTGAAAAAGCTGCATTGTCTTGTTGCGTTCAAGGTCGTAGACCTTGTCCAGAATGGCGTCGTGCTCTTTCTCGTAACGGAGAGCGGCCTGGGGGTCAAGTTGGTATTCCTCCTGGGGATGCATTTCTACCTCGCCCAGATAGGGATCCTTTTCGCCGTTAAACCATCGGAAAAAGCGGAAGGAAAAAGTTTTCTGGTATTCTTCCTGAGATCTTTTTTTACTCATTTTCCTTCGCCTCCTTTTTTTCGGATTCGCTTCCTTCGATAGCGTGGATCTTCTTCAAGGTCACAAAAAATAGTACGCTGGTAATACCCGCGCCGACGGCAGCCTCTGTGATGGCCAGATCCGGGGATTCAAGACATACCCAGAGTATGGACATAATCAGGCTGAATGACATATAGATCAAGATAGAATTCAACAGGTTTTTGGAAAAACTGACGGAGATCGCGCAGATGATCAAAAAACCCATCAAAATGATTTGAAAAGCTGTCATAGTGGTTTTTCCTCCTTTTCCTGTATACTTACACTTTCTCTATTCGCGGCCAGTTCCCGTTCTAGAATTTCTACATCTTCATATATTTCACAGTGAGAGTCTAGATTTTCATTGGTGGCAGCTTCCAGTCTCGAGAGCACATGGGAGGAGACGGGAGAAGCAAACCATAAAAATACAATCACCAGAAACATTTTTAAAGTGGTAAAATTGAGGCCGGAGAAAATCATTAAGCCGATCAGGCAGGAGCCGATGCCCAGCGTATCGCCCATAGCGGCGGCGTGCATTCTGTTTAACACATATTTAAAATGAAATACGCCAAAAAGTTCCGTAAAGAGGATAACCATACCGATTGCCAGGAAAATACTTCCGACAATGAGCCGAATCCATTCAACTGCGTTCATCTGTGTCTCCTCCTTCTTTGTTTTTCAAGTTGTGCTGTCTCTCCTCATAGATGCCGATGTATACTTTAGAAAGTACTACCACTGCCAGAAAGCTGATCATGGCATAAATTAGACAAATATCTACCAGATATCCTTCGTTCAACAGCAAGGCCAGAACGGAGATCATAACCATGACCATGGTGCCCATCATATTGACAGCCATCAGACGATCGGCTACTCGAGGACCCTTTACGGCACGGATCAGACAGACTAGCAACATAAAAGATAACATAATTAGCAGCGTGATAAAAATGGGATGATAGAGCAATTCTTTTTCCATGCCTTAGTCCTCCTCTATTTTTTCTAGGAGCTTTACAAATACGGAGGAAGAAATGCCCTCCGCAAGTTCCTTGTCAAGACAGTGTACCGTGTATTCATCTTCTGTCAGGGCAACAGTGATTGTACCCGGTGTCAGTGTGATAGAATTGGCCAGAAGTACCCGCGCAAAGGTGGAGCGAAGATTTGTCTTAAAGTGTACAACAGCGGGCTCCAGTTCATATTTGGCTGAATAGATCATTTTGAAGACCACCAGATTTGCCTTAAGAATTTCCATGATCAGAGTGATGAGATATTTGATCAAAAGCGGAGCTTTTCTCAGGAAAAATAGATCGTACCGGGGACTATAATTGAAGAATTTACACAGAAACCAGTACATCGCCCCTGCTATGACAACGCCAAAAATGGCAATTTCTGCAGTGAGCTGCCCATTAAAAATAACCCAGACTAAAAAAAACAGGATAAACATTTTTCTACTCCACTCCCCTGAAACTTTCCGCTTATAATGGAAGGTGTTTCTACCTATTTTAAAGGCACTTTGATTAAACGATGATATTATGGACCTAAAGTCTGAAAGTGTCAAGAGTATTTTCACAGACAATTTGTCTAGGCATAATGTCTAAATTGGCTTTTCGACTTGTGAATCAGTTAATCATCCGTTAAAATAAAAAGGTAGATGATTGGGAGACTGTGTCTGCGTGCGCTGGACACAGGGCTGGAAATGAGAACGGTGTACGAGAAGGAGACAATTATGAAATACTTGGTTATCGGTGCGGGCGGTACTGGAGGCAGCATAGGTGCATATATGACGGAGGCAGGAAAGGATGTGACTCTGATTGCCAGAGGTGAACATCTAAAAAGGATACAGGAACAAGGCCTGAAGATGGAGACTACTAAAAAGGGAAACTACACTGTGTCGCCTATCAAGGCTGTGGATATGGAGCATTATGCACAACAGCCGGATATTATTTTTGTTTGTGTGAAGGGCTATTCTCTGGATGAAACGATTCCTTTTATCCAAAAGGTGGCAAAAGACGACACAATTGTCATTCCCATTTTGAATATATATGGGACAGGCAGCAGAATGCAGGAAAAACTTCCGGGACTTTTGGTGACAGACGGCTGTATCTATATAGCGGCGCAGATTAAGGAACCAGGCACGATCTGGCAGAACGGGGATATTTTTCGTATTGTGTATGGTACGAGAACACCTGAGGAGATGCGTCCAGAGCTTTTTGAAGTGGCGAAAGACTTAAAGGACAGCGGTATCGATGGTGTGCTCTCCGAAAATATCAGACGGGATGCACTGCAGAAATTTGCCTATGTGTCGCCCATGGCTGCCTGTGGACTTTATTATCATGTAAATGCCAAAGATGTGCAGAAAACCGGGGATGCCAGGGACACCTTTGTGAAATTGATGCGGGAGGTGGATGGCTTGGCATCAGCGATGGGGGTGCCGTTCCTCGTGGATATTGTGGCCACTAATCTGCGAATTTTGGATGCACTTGATCCCTCAGCAAGTACTTCTATGCAGCGGGACATCTATGCGGGTAAGCCATCAGAGATTGACGGTTTGATTTATGAGGTAGTACGGATGGGGGAGCGGTACAACGTGCCTGTGCCCACCTATCAGATGATTGCGGATAAGGCGCGGGCGGATGGATTACAGTGACAGCTTGAGGAAGGATAACAGGCGGAGTGAAATACGATAGGGAATCATGACGGTTAGTGCGGGGCGGATTTTGCACTGGAAAATAGGGAGAATAGAAAATGGCGGGCATGTTATATTTATGCGCAACTCCTATTGGAAATTTGAGAGATATGACGACGCGGGTGGTTGAGACACTGCGGAGTGTCGATCTGATTGCTGCCGAAGATACGAGGAACAGTATTAAGTTATTGAATCACTTTGACATCAAGACTTCTATGACAAGTTACCACGAATATAATAAAGTAGAGAAAGCAGACTATCTTGTGGAGCAGCTGCAGCAGGGGAAAAATGTGGCGTTAATTTCTGATGCAGGAACGCCTGCCATTTCTGATCCTGGGGAAGTGCTCGTCAAAAAGTGTCAAGAGGCGGGTATTACAGTCACTTCTCTGCCTGGCCCAGCGGCCTGTATTACGGCGCTCACTCTTTCCGGGCTTTCCACCAGACGGTTTTGTTTTGAAGGATTTTTGCCATCTGATAAGAAAGAGAAGGCACAGATTCTTGAGGAGTTAAAAGAGGAGTCCCGCACAATCCTTATCTATGAAGCGCCGCATCATCTGGTGCGTACTTTGGAAGAGTTGTATGAGGCGTTAGGGGATCGGAGGATCACATTATGCAGGGAATTGACAAAAAAATTTGAAACCATACTGCCCACCACCATAGAGAATGCCCTTGCGTTGTACGGGAAAGAGGAGCCTCGCGGCGAGTATGTTTTGGCGGTGGAGGGGAAGAGTCTGCGCCAGAAAAAGGAAGAGAGGCAGGCATCCTGGCAGAGCATGACGATTGAGGAGCATATGGCGTTTTACAAGGAAGGGGGAATGGATGAAAAAAGCGCTATGAAACAGATAGCGAAAGACCGGGGCGTGCCAAAAAGAGAAATTTATCAGTATTTATTGTCAAAGTGATTGACAAAACGTGCAGAATCCGTAAAATTAGGATTGACAAATAAAAGGACAGATCATATACTTTGAATATCAAACTATCAATAAGGAAAAGGAGAACAGGAAAATGTTAGAGAGAGTAGTTGAAATTATTCAGGAACAGTTGAATTTGGACGGTGTGGAGATTACGGAAGATTCCTCTTTTAAGGATGATCTAGGGGCAGACTCTTTGGATCTGTTTGAGCTGGTTATGGCTTTCGAGGAGGAGTATGGTGTAGAGATTCCCTCCGAGGATTTGGAGCAGATCACGACTGTGGGTGCTGTCATAGAGTATATGAAGAGCAAGGGCGTGGAGGCATAAGCTGATACGCTCGCTTATATAAATGGAAGGTAACTACGGAGATATAGTTACAGGAAAAGATATCTGCGTTAAGAAGACAGAGGTTATTGAATGAAGACGAAAATAACAGAACTGCTGGGGATTGAATATCCGATTTTGCAGGGCGGTATGGCCTGGGTCGCTGAGTATCATTTGGCTTCGGCGGTATCAGAGGCAGGCGCGCTGGGAATTATTGGTGCGGGCGGTGCTCCGGCGGATTTTGTACGAGAACAGGTACGAAAGACAAAAGAACTTACGGATAAACCTTTTGGGGTGAATGTAATGCTGATGAACCCGGAGGCAGATGCCATTGCTAAGATGATTGTGGAGGAAGGTGTCAGGGTGGTAACCACCGGTGCTGGGAATCCGGGTAAGTATATGGCAATGTGGAAAGAAGCCGGGATTAAGGTGATTCCAGTAGTGGCAAGTGTGGCTCTTGCCAAAATGATGGAGCGTGGAGGAGCGGATGCTGTTATTGCGGAAGGCACAGAATCCGGTGGACATATCGGTGAGGCGACGACCATGACGCTGGTGCCTCAAGTGGTGGACGCTGTAAGCGTTCCCGTAATTGCAGCGGGCGGTATCGCAGATGGCAGAGGTTTTGCCGCGGCTTCGATGCTGGGTGCAGATGCGGTGCAGATCGGCACCAGATTTCTGGTGGCGAAGGAGTGCACAGTACACGAAAACTATAAGAAGAAAGTGTTAGCGGCGAAGGATATTGACTCAGAAGTCACTGGCAGAACGAATGGTCATCCAGTTCGCCAGATCCGCAATAAGCTGACCAGAGAATACCTTCAGATGGAGAAGGAAGGTGCTTCTCTTGAGGAGATGGAAAAGCTCACCTTGGGTTCCTTGCGCAAAGCTGTGGTGGAAGGTGACGTGGTATCCGGAACTATTATGGCGGGACAAATTGCCGGGATGGTAAAGACGGAGCAAACCTGTGCGGAGATTGTCCGTGAGATTATGGAGCAGGCGGAAACTCTGTTAAAGTTAAAGTAGGAGATGGCCGTGCTCGGCGCAAGAATGTGCCTTGGCACATTCTTTTTTCTATAGGAAATTATGACAGCGTAAATCATGGAAGGAGAATGCGGCATTCTCTGAATCGAGCGCGCGGGCGCTCGATTTTCAATTCTCTAGGAAATTGCGACAGTATCAACCATTCAAGGAGAATGCGAAACGTTCTCTGAATCGTCGCTGCCAAGCGGCGATTTTTTTAGAGATAAATACTTTGAAAATCAAATAATTTGTACTTTAGAAAGAAAGGGGAAGGAATTATGGGTAAGACAGCATTTATGTTCCCAGGACAAGGCGCACAGTATGTGGGAATGGGAAGAGATTTTTATGAGCAGATTCCGATCTGTAAGGAGATGTTTGAGCTGGCAGGAAAGGCAAGCGCTCTGGATGTAGCGGCGTTATGCTTTGAGGAGAACGAGCAGATCAATATCACAGAGTACACGCAGATTGCCATGCTGGCAGCTGAGGTAGCTATGTTGAAGGCAGTAGAGGAGAGAGGTATCAAACCGGATGTGACAGGAGGTTTGAGTCTTGGCGAGTACGGTGCTCTTGTGGCGAGCGGCGTGATGACACCGGAGGATGTATTTAAGATCGTGCGTAAACGTGGTATTTATATGCAGGAAGCAGTTCCTCAGGGTGGTGCTATGGTGGCGGTGCTGGGGCTTGACACAGCGGTGATTGAAAAGATTTGTGAGGAGACACCAGGGATGGTGACAATTGCAAATTATAATTGTCCCGGGCAAATTGTTATTACAGGTGAGGAGGGGGCAGCACAGGCAGCGGTGGAGAAACTGACTGCTGCAGGTGCAAAGAGATGCGTAACACTGAAGGTCAGCGGCCCTTTCCATTCACCGCTTCTTGTCGGGGCTGGAGAAAAATTGGCGAAAGAGCTGGAACAGGTGGAACTTAATGATATTCAGATTCCCTATATTGCCAATGTGACCGCCGACTATGTGAAGGACAAGGCAGAGGTGAAACCTCTTTTGGAGAAGCAAGTATCCTCTCCTGTGAGGTGGCAGCAGTCAGTGGAGCGAATGATTGCGGATGGTGTGGATACTTTCGTGGAGATCGGACCGGGTAAGACTCTGTCCGGATTTATGAGGAAGATTGATAAAAATAGAAAGGTTATCAATATTGAAAAAGTGGAAGATTTGGAGAAACTGCTTTAATTGCGGTTTGCAGTGGATATAGAGAACAGAAAGAAAGGAAGGATGTGGGATATGTTATCAGGGAAGGTAGCTCTTGTAACTGGTGCGGGGCGTGGAATCGGAAGAGAGATTGCGTTAACACTTGCGGCGTACGGTGCTGATGTGATTGTGAATTATAATGGTTCCAAAGAGAAGGCGGAGGAAGTGGTTTCCCGGATTGAGGAGATGGGCAGAAAGGCGGCTGCGGTACAGTGCAGCGTGGCAGATTTTGAGGCTTGTGGACAAATGATTACGGACATGCTTGCTGTGTTCGGGCATATTGATATTCTGGTGAACAATGCCGGGATCACAAAGGACAATCTGATGATCAAGATGACTGAGGCAGATTTCGACTTGGTTATCGATACTAATTTGAAGGGTACTTTCAATACTATGAAGCATATGTACCGCCCTTTTTTAAAGCAGAAGTCGGGCCGGATTATTAATCTCTCTTCGGTCACAGGTATTCTGGGTAATGCAGGACAGGCGAATTATGCAGCGTCCAAAGCGGGTGTGATCGGTCTCACAAAATCTATGGCGAGGGAACTTGCCAGTAGAAATATTACTGTGAATGCGGTTGCACCGGGTTTTATCGATACGGATATGACTCAGGCCATGACGGACAGCGCAAAAGAGGCGACGCTTGCGCAGATCCCTTTAAAACGTATAGGTACGACGAAAGATATCGCAGAGGCAGTCGCGTTTCTGGCAAGTGATAAGGCTTCCTACATTACAGGGCAGGTGATCTCAGTCGATGGAGGCATGGCCATTTAACAGCCGCGAAAGAAGAAGCGGTTGCGAAAGAAAACAGGAAAGGAGTAATACAGCGATATGAGCAGACGGGTAGTAGTAACAGGCATGGGTGCAATTACGCCCATTGGATTGAGCGTAGACGAGTTCTGGGCGGGTGTCAAGGCAGGAAAAATTGGGTTTGCACCGATTTCAAAGTTTGACGCCTCCGATTTTAAGTGTAAACTGGCGGCGGAAGTAAAAGACTTTGATGGCAGGAACTATATGGATTTTAAGGCGGCCAAGAGAATGGAACCTTTTTCCCAATATGCGGTGGCGGCGACAAAAGAGGCCTTGGAAGATGCGGGGATTGATATGGAGAAAGAAGATCCTTACCGTGTTGGTGTTGCGGTGGGCTCCGGTACAGGTTCCCTGCAGGCAATGGAGCGTTCCCACAGTAGACTTTTAGAGAAAGGCCCAGGCAGGATTGAGCCGCTTTTTGTACCGCTTACGATATCCAACATGGCGGCTGGCAATGTATCGATTCAGTTTGGCCTTAAAGGGAAAAGCATCAATGTGGTGACAGCCTGTGCAACTGGAACAAATTCTATTGGGGAAGCTTTCCGTACGATCCAGTACGGGGATGCAGAAGTGATGGCAGCTGGCGGTACGGAAGGCAGTGTCTGTCCTATCGGTATTGGTGGTTTTTCTGCACTGACAGCACTGACTACTTCGGAGAATCCCGAGAGATGTTCCATTCCATTTGACAAGGAGAGAAGTGGTTTCGTAATGGGCGAGGGCGCAGCTGTTGTTATACTGGAAGAGCTGGAACATGCAAAGGCGAGAGGTGCAAAGATTTATGCGGAGGTAGCGGGTTACGGCTGTTCTTCTGACGCGTATCACATTACTTCTCCGGCGGAGGATGGCGCGGGTGCGGCAAAGGCCATGGAGTACGCGGTGAAAGATGCGGGACTTACCTTAAATGACATCACTTACATCAACGCGCACGGAACCAGTACGCATCACAATGATCTTTTTGAAACGCGGGCTATTAAGATGCTCTTTGGCGATCATGCGAAAGATATCAAGATTAATTCCACTAAGTCCATGGTGGGTCATCTTCTGGGGGCGGCGGGTGCCATTGAGTTTGTCACCTGCGTGAAAGAACTGCAGGAAGGGTATATTCATAGAACCGTAGGGTATCAGGTGCCTGATGAGGAGTGCGACTTAAATTATTGTAAAGAGCCTTATGAGGAGAAATTTGAGTATGCATTGTCCAATTCACTTGGGTTTGGGGGACACAATGCGAGTCTCCTTGTGAAGAAATATCATGAGTAGATAGTAGAGAGGAGATTATATATGTCGTTAATGGGTGCGAAGGAAATTATGGAAATCATTCCTCATAGACAGCCCTTTATGCTGATTGATACCATAGAAGAGCTGGAGGAAGGGAAGCGGGTAGTTGCAAAAAAATGTGTATCTTACAATGAACCTTTTTTTGCGGGACATTTTCCCAAAGAGCCGGTAATGCCTGGTGTGCTGATCATAGAGGCATTGGCGCAGACAGGAGCGGTAGCGATTTTGAGTCAAGAGGAATTTAAGGGCAAGACAGCTTATTTTGCGGCGATCGACAATGCTAAGTTTAAGGGAAAAGTGGTGCCTGGCGATGTACTAACCTTGGAGACAGAAATCATAAAAATAAAGGGGCCTATCGGTGTGGGTGCGGCGAAAGCCTATGTGGACGGCAGACTGGTGACACAGGCGGAGCTTACTTTTGCCATTGGGGAAGGTGAGGGTGTAAACTAATGAGCAATGTGGAGCCTTTAAAGATAGGAGATCTGGTGGCGCGCGTACCGGTGATTCAGGGAGGTATGGGTGTTGGTGTGAGTCTTTCGTCGTTGGCTGGCGCGGTGGCTGCAGAGGGTGGAATTGGTGTGATCTCAACAGCTCAGATTGGTTATCGTGAGTCGGATTTCGACATAGACCCCATCGGTGCGAATCTGCGCGCTATAAAGACAGAAATTGAAAAGGCCAGACAGATTGCAAAAGGCGGTATTTTGGGTGTCAATATCATGGTGGCGACCAGAAAATACGAAGAATACGTCAAAGCAGCTGTAGCGGCGGGAATTGATTTGATTATATCCGGCGCGGGACTTCCCATGGAGCTGCCAAAGCTTGTGGGAAAGACGAAGACAAAGATGGTGCCTATTGTCTCCAGTGTCAAGTCTGCACAGGTGATTATGCGCTATTGGTGGAAAAAATACAATAGACTGCCAGATGCGGTGGTGATTGAGGGACCTCTGGCAGGTGGCCATCTGGGGTTTCACAAAGAGCAGCTTGAGGATATTGAAGGGCTTCATTATGACCAGGAAGTCAGAGCAATTATAGAGAAAGTAAATGAGACGGCGGCGGAGCATGACATGAGGATTCCCGTTGTTATGGCGGGAGGTGTTTACACCCGTGAGGACATGGAGCAATATGTGAAAATGGGAGTTTCGGGTGTGCAGATGGCGACCCGTTTTGTCACAACGTATGAGTGTGATGCGGATGAGGCTTATAAGCAGTGCTACATTGATGCGAAGAAGGAGGACATTGTCATTGTCCAGAGCCCTGTGGGAATGCCTGGGAGGGCGATTCTCAATCCTTTTATGAAGCGGGCGAAGGAGGGACAGATTCCTCACGAAAAATGCCATCTCTGCATCAGCACTTGCAAGGGGAACGACACACCTTACTGTATCACGGATGCTTTGATTAATGCAGTGAAGGGAAAGGTGAATGACGCGCTGCTTTTTTGCGGCGCGAACGCATATCGCGCGACGCATTTGGAGCACGTAAGAGATATTATGGAAGAGTTTTCGCGACAGCAGTGAGCAGTGCCACGACTTAAGATGGCAAAGTGAATGCTTGCAGGCAGCTTTGCCAGATTATGTCGTGATAGGGCGAATGCCCGCGAGCGAGGGAAGCCGAAGGATTCACGAGCGTGCACTGCGGGGAAAGGGAGAGAGCAGGGATAATGCGTGTGAGCGAGGGAAGCCGAAGAATTCACGAGCGGGCACTGCGGAGAAAGGGAAATGAGGTTAGCATGAAAACAAGAATCGTAGGAACAGGGAGCTGTCTTCCTGAGACAGTGGTGACAAATGATGATTTGTCTAAGATTATGGATACTTCAGATGAGTGGATCAGCAGTAGAACAGGAATCAAAGCACGACATCTTGCGAAAGAAGAAACTACCGCGAGTATGTCTATAAAGGCAGCAAAACGCGCCATAGAAAATGCGGGTGTGGCTGTAGAGGAGATAGATTTGATCATTTTAGGAACCGTATCGGCGGACTATGTGACACCGTCCTGTGCCTGTGAGGTACAGGCAGCTATCGGCGCGGTAAATGCAGTCGCTTTTGACATCAATGCAGCCTGTTCTGGTTTTATGTTTGCCCTGAATATCTCGAATGCCTATATACAGGCAGGACTCTGCAAAACAGCATTGATACTAGGGGCAGAGACGCTTTCCAAGGTTGTAGATTGGGGGGACAGAAGTACCTGTGTGCTGTTTGGAGATGGTGCAGGCGCGGCGGTAGTGCGCGGCGATGAGAAGTATGGTCTGCTGGCTTTTGATCAAGGATCTGATGGAACAAAAGCGGAAGTTCTCGCCTGTCCGGGACGCACAAACAATAATCCTCTGATTCAGACGGATCAAAGGCTTAAGTTTGTGCACATGGATGGACAGGAGGTTTATAAGTTTGCTGTGACAACAGTACCAGCCTCATTGCAGAAAACCATACAGGCGGCGGGATTAACACCGGAGGAGATTGATTATTTTGCCCTGCATCAGGCAAATATTCGAATCCTGCAGTCTGTGTCAAAACGGCTGCATATTCCGGAGGATAAATTTCCTGTCAGCTTGGATCACTGCGGAAACATTTCGGCGGCAAGCGTGCCGATTTTATTGGATGAAATGAATCGCAGAGGCCTGTTAAAGACAGGCATGAAAGTCGCTTTGAGTGGTTTTGGCGGCGGTCTCACATGGGCCTCTGCGGTGATTGAGTGGTAATGTCTTAATTGACTTTTAGATCTGCAGTGAGAAAAGCGGTCTAGCTGGCAATGGGGAGATAGGTGATGATAAAAGTTCACTCATCATTTCGTATCCGCTCGATCAAGCTCTCCTTTTCTATTTTTTTACTGATAAAGAGAGTGATTATGCTTTGACCGATCAGCAGTATCAATGCCAGACATATTGTTTCCCACAGAGGATAGTGATAGCGGGAAAGACTCATAAAGTGCGTCTTTTTGGCATATAGGAAAAGAAGGTATCCGAGAATATTCCCAAGTATCACGCTGATCAGAAGGGTTCCCGCGGTAAAAATGAGGCCTTCGCCGGAGAGCATACGGACAAGCTGTCTGTTTGAGAGACCGACCGCCTGCAGAATGCCCAGCTCCTTTTTCCTTGTGACAATACTGGTGATCATGGTGTTGATCAAATTCATAAAACTGATCACAGCAATCAGAACAAGGATCAGATAGGCTGGATATTTAATCAGACTAACGGAAGAGCGGCCAATCCGCATTTCTTCGTCGAGTGAATAAAGTGTAAAATGCGGATTCTCGGCAACGATATCTGCAAGTGTTTTTTTGACACTGTCATACTGTTTGTCCTCCACATGCAGATAAATGTCGGTGGTGGGCTCGCAGGTCAGGCCCAGACTGTTCCATAGATCTTCTGTGATAACCAGGAGAGAATAGTCTGCGTCCGGCTGTGTCAGGGCAGTCAGCGTCACGGTGAGGGGCACTTCCCGGCTGCCATCATAGAGTGTCAGGGGAAAGGTATCTCCGAGAGCCAGAGCGCACTCATTAAAGGTGTATTCATGTGTACAGAGCACTTCCCTGTTTGCAGTCATACGATCGTAGTCGATATCGCCATATATGAGATTACTGCTTAGGTCCTGCAGGTCTTCTCTGGTAAAGTAGGAGAAGGTGAGGTAAATCTTTTCTCCGTTATTGTGATACAGTGCGGAATCACCGTCGGAGGAGGATGATATTTTCCCGTGAGCACGTTCCACCTTTTCCACGCCTTTTATGTCGGATAGCTGTGTGAGAAATGCATCGCTAAAAAAGTTTTGTTGTACTAGGTTCTCCAGATTATTCTCGGGATACTCTTTATCATTAAGCGAGTAGTCCAGAGCGATTCGAAATTCTCCTTCTGGTATATTACGTCTGGCTATATCTTTTGCGCTGGTGCTGCTTAATACGGCTGATGCACAGATAAAGAGCACACAGCTTAGTCCCATGGTCAGAATAGTGACGGTGGTTCGTCTCTTGTTGCGTGTCAAGTTAGCTAAAGTCAGCGTTGTCACTTTGATTTCCCGATGTCCCTTGCGCAGCTTTTTGCTGCCCGTGTTTTCCTGATAACGAATCGCTTCCACGGGCGAAACTTTTTTAGCCATGCGTATGGGTTTCAAAAGAGAAATCCATACGGTAAACAGCATAGCGAGAATTACTGTCAAAAGAAGAGGAAGAGAAAACATATGAATTTTTCCTGTGAGATTTTCCATATAACCGCTTTCTGCAGAATCCAGTGCATCGCGTCCCAATGCCTGCAAAATGAAGGGGAAAAGGAAATAGGGTAAAAAGAAGCCTATAAGCAAGCCTGCGGGAATGGCGAAAGCCGATATAAGACTGCCCTGCCAGAAAAACAATCGTGCAATTTGTCGTTTTGAAGCTCCTAGGGCTTTCAGTTTGCCGATTTCCTGAATGTCGGTAATCACGCTTACATAGTAGATACTGTAGATGACCAATGCAGAGAACAAAATTACGATAAAGCAGATGCCTGCCACAATACTCATGGTCTCCGTGCCGGGATCGGTCATGGTGTAAAGATACTGCTTATCAAGTGTGATGAATTCTTCATTTAGTCCGATGTCTGCTGCGGTGGCTTTTATTTTATCTGTGATTTCCGTGTAATTAAGGTTTTCTTCTCCATAGACGCGAAGATAGGCGGTGCAGGAGAGCTGATAAGCGCCGGTCTGTTCATATGACTCAAGAAGCGACTTGGAGATATAGGCACCCCAGGCAATACGGCTGTCGTCGATGTTTGAAGTGATTTCTTTGTCAGGCAAAAGGCCGCAGATGGTAAACTCTTTCGTTTGCAGCTCTCCTTTGCCGTTTACGCGGAAGGAGAGTGTGACCTTGCCGCCGATCACAGGCTCTGCACCGACACGTTCAAAGAAGGCGGGCAGGGAACAGATTTCATCTTCCTTTTCAGGGAAACAGCCTTCGGCAAGGCGCAGATTGTCAAAGTAAAGTCCGTTCTTAACATTTTCGTAGCAGCTTAAAAAACCGTTCATTTTTCCATTTATGATAGTGGCGAAATTTTCTACGGCCGCCATGGATTCTACACTAATATGGTTTGATAAAGCGGCAAGCTGTTCAGACGTTTCCAAATAGAAAGCCGCATGATAATTACTCCGCTCTTGTGCGTATTGCCTGTTCATATCGAGCATAGCGATGCCGCTGGTACCGATGCCCATCAAAAGGGTGGTGGTGAGGAAGATTGCAATGCCTGTAAGCAGCGTACGGCTTTTGTGGAAACGAAGTTTGCTCATGGCTAGAGTGAATACAGTATTATTTTTCATTGTTGAGAGTATCTCCTTTCTCCACAGATATTATTTTTCCGTCTGCGAGCATAATTGTGCGGTCGGCCATCTGCGCAATCTCTTCATTGTGAGTAATTACTATAAGAGTCTGTCCGTATTTTTTGGCAGATGTTTTTAGCAGGGACATCACTTCATTGCCGGTTTTGGTATCCAGATTACCGGTGGGTTCGTCCGCCAGAATGATGGAAGGTTTGGAGGCGATGGCTCTTGCAATAGCGCAGCGCTGCTGCTGACCGCCGGAGAGTGTGTTGGGGAGATTTTTTGTTTTTTCTGTGAGTCCCAGTGTTTCGACGATATCATTAATAAAAGATTCATCCAGCGGCTTTCCATCCAGCCCAAGAGGGAGAACGATGTTTTCCCACACGTTCAGGGAGGGAATGAGATTAAAGGCCTGGAAAATGAAGCCGATTTTACGGCGGCGGATTTGCGAGAGTTTGTCTTCCTTAAAAGAAGCGATGTTTTCTCCGTTGATCCAGACTTTGCCTGAGGTTGGATTGTCCAGCGCGCCCAACATGTGAAGCAGAGTGGACTTTCCACTGCCGGATTTTCCGATGATAGTGACGAATTCCCCTTGTTTGATTTGCAAATTGATATGGTCTACAGCCTTGACGAGATTATCTTCAGCACCGTAAAATTTACATAGATTTTCAGTTTTTAAAATGATATCTTTAAAATTTTCCATAAATAAGTTCCTGCCTTTCCCGAATTCGTTTGATTATAGCATACGACATGAATCTTACATGAATCTTACAAGGAGAAAAATTCTACAATACCATATCTTGTAGTTTACTTCTTGTAGGGGATCTTGCAGGACTACATGTTGTAATTCTAGGTATAATAAACGAAATTTCGATTATAATTTTTCTATACCAAAAGCGTGAAAAAAGGATTGTAAACAGTTCCTACTTATGATATATCTATTTTAATGAAGGTTGAAGTAATGACTTTCGCATGTTATACTACACATCATTCGGAATCTTTCATTCACATTGGATTCCACTATTCCCGAGGCGGAAGAAGCGCTGTTTAAGTGCTTATGCCGGTGCCGGAGGAGTCAAATCGAAAGGAAGGCACATCTGATGAAACACATTTTTAGTCAGGAATTTCTAAATGCTGGCGGGCAAGTTACCTATCGCATGATCAATGATTATCTTTTCCGGGCTGTCTTACAGTCAAACAACAAAGTTCTTAAGGGATTGATCTGCGCACTGCTTCATCTTGCCGAAGAGAAGATATTTTCTGTAGAAATTACAAACCCGGTTGTTTTGGGAGAAGCTGTTGAAAATAAAGAGTTTCGGCTTGATATTAATGTGGTTCTAAACGACCATACTCTGATTAATCTGGAAATGCAGATTGCTAATAAATTGAATTGGCGGGAGCGTTCTGTTATGTATTTATGCCGCTCTTTTGACCAGTTAAATCATGGACAGGATTATATGGAGGCGAAACCTGTTGTACATATCGGTTTTCTGGATTATACATTATTTGAAGAATGTCCTGAGTTTTTTGCTACCTATAGATTAATCAACGTAAAGAGTTATCAAAAGTATAGTGACAGTCTTACATTGCATGTAGTGGATTTAACTCATATAGAACTGGCAACTGAGGAGGATAAACGGTATCATATCCACGAGTGGGCCGCATTGTTTAAGGCCGATACCTGGGAGGAGATCAGAATGATAGCATCAAAAAATGAATATTTGGCGGAGGCAGCACAGACCATGTTTCGGATGAGTGCTGATGACTTGGTTAGAAAAAGATGCCGTGACCGGGAAGAATACTATCAGGACCTGCGCAACTACGAGCGAGTAATAGCGGAGAGGGAAGAAAAAATAGAGCGAGACAGAGTGGAGCATGAACAGGACCTGCGCAACTACGAGCGAGTGATAGCGGAAAAGGAAGAGAAAATAGAGCGAGACAGAGTGGAGCATGAACAGGACCTGCGCAACTACGAGCGAGTGATAGCAGAAAAGGAAGAGAAAATAGAGCGAGACAGAGTGGAATATGAACAAAATCTGCGCAATTACGAGCGAGTGATAGCGGAGAAGGAACGGACAATTGCAGAGAAAGAACATGATTATGTGCAGACAGCCGCAGAAAATAAGAAGCTCCGTGAAGAGCTCGAGCGGTTGAGAAAATCTTGATTTTTACAGAGGAAGTAATATCACAAAAATACTCCCCTGCTTAATGGCAGGTTTTACCGTCACAGTGCCTCCCTGCTCTTCAATTATTTTTCTAGAAAGATAGAGCCCAACACCAGTACCTTCGGTCTGCTTAACAGTAGGGTGGCTGCCGCGGTAAAAACGTTTGAAAATCTGATTGTATTCTGTTTTGGGGATGCCGATTCCAGCGTCCTCAATTTCGATTTGAACATAGCTGTAGAGCTTGTGGAGGCGTAAAGTTATTGTGCCTCCAGCCGGAGAATATTTTACAGCGTTGTCTAGAATATTTGCGATTGCCTCGGCAGTCCATTTCTTGTCGAGCAATAAAGAGAGGGAGGAAGTGCTCTCGTCGTCTGGCGCGCTGACTTCTATGCTGATATTTTTTTGCAGGGCTTTTTCATATATGGTATTGACAGCATCCATAAGGATATCAGATAAAATAGTTTTCTCTGAGTAAAGCGTGACCAGGGAAGTTTCGAGCCTGGAAATGTGGATTAAAGAGGCGGTTAATGATTCTAGTTTTTCCATTTGCAGAGCACATCTTTTCAGAAAATCAGTGCGCTCGGTTTCAGTGTCCGCTTCCATGCACATGGCAAAACAACTCTTGAGAGCACTAATTGGTGTTTTCAACTGGTGGGAGATATCTGTCACTAACGTTTTTGTATGGTCGCGCTCTTCAGCTAGAGCATATGTTTTCAACATTAGTTTATGCCCCAGTTTAAACAGAGTATCTGTGAAGGAGTCATTAAAAACAGGTGGAAAGGTTTCGCTGTGTGAGAGAACGGAGTAGTTTTCTGCCAGATAGCCTTCAAAGAGTGCTTGAATCTGATTTTCTTCTTTCCTGCGGTTTTGAGAAAGTCGAATGAAGAAAAATGCTGACAGGAGAAGGTGAACCAGGAAAATCAATGTCAGAAAAGATAAAAAAGTTCCAAGGGCCGAACGATAATAGATGCAGTCTGACATCAAGAGGTTTTCATGATAGCCATATTTTTTGAGAACAGCTAACCCATCATTGAGGTTACTATAGGTGGTATCCTGCATAGCAGGGAGAAGAGTGCTTTCTACATCGGGATACTCTGTAAGTATTGCTCCGGCAATATTGCAATAGCCTTTGAACTCCCGCATATATTGTGCATGAAGAAAAGAGACGCCCAGGAACCCAACCAGCAGGACAAAGAGCAGGGAGAAAGCAGGAATCAGAAAATAGATATGACTGGCGTATCTTGGTATTTGCAGTTCTTTTTTCATTTATTATCACATTTCCTTTCCCAGATATAACCGAGACCTCTGATGTTTTTAAGGATGACAGGGGCAGAAGGATCATCTTCAATTTTCTCCCGTAAACGTCTGATACTGACAGAGAGCGTGTTTTCATCCACAAAATTGCCGTCTATATCCCAGATGGATTCCAGGAGCTGGCTGCGGGATAAAATCTGCATGGGATTTCTCATAAAGAAGGAGAGCAGGGAATATTCTCGGGCAGTAAGAGAAAGGTATACATCGTCTTTTGCTACACGCTTTTCCTCTGGATAGAGCGTGATACTGCCGGAGACAATACTCTGTATATTTTTTGTGGAGAGACGTTTTAGCATGACGTTGACTTTTGAAGTAAGAACAGTCAGAGAAAAAGGTTTAGCGATATAGTCATCAGCGCCACGCGCGTAACCTGCAACCATATCTTCTTCCGTATCAAGGGCAGTCAGGAATAAAAAAAGAACATCACTTTCCTTTCTAATCTGAGCACAAAAATCCAAGCCGCTTCCGTCGGGCAGAGTGATATCACATATGATCAGAGCGATGGGAAAAGTTTGAAAAAAACTGGTGGCTTCTTTTATGGAAAAAGCACTGTGGACAGTGAAGCCTTCTTTTTTTAATTTCAGACTGACTGAGTGATTGAGATTGTCATCGTCTTCCAGAAGTAATATTTCTTGTGCCATAATCATCCTCATTTTTGAGCATCTTGTTGTGAAGAGGCGATGAGAAAGCTGCGAATGCAGTTTCTCATCTGCCATCAAAGCTATTTGTTTTCGTTCAGAAACAAATAGCTGTCTAAGCAAAGCTTAGATATTGAAAAATCAGCATATCAGTGTGACTTTTCACGCTAGTTTCCTTTGTGATAATTGTAACGAATATATTCCGCCGGTGAAGTCGTTTTTGAGGCTAAAGACGTATTTTGAAGGCGTTCGTATATTTAACGGATACTGCTATTTTAGCATGGAAGAGGTGAACCAGTAAAGTGTGTAAAGTATTTTCAGAAATTGTTTTATTCTCAGAAATATGATAGGATTTTTCATATGTTTTGATATTATGTGATGGAAGGGCAGGAATAAAATATGAAGCAGTTTCAATTTGAATTTTTAGAAAGAAAATCCTTTGTAGAGAACTTGCTGGAGTTTAAGAAAAGTAATAGAGTGCCGGGTAGCGGCACGGCACTGTTTCCAATGAAAAATTTTCACTTGTGATGTTGGATATTGACAATTTTAAGCAGGTAAACGACATCTACGGGCATCAGGAGGGTGATGCCGTAATTATTGCGCTGGCTGATATTCTGCGCATCAGGCGAATCGGGCCTATGCAGTCTTCCGGCAGATGGGGAGGCGAGGAGTTCATGGTGCTTCTGCGCGGTATAGAAGTTTCTTCAGCGGCGTACATTGCGGATCTTATGAGGGAGATTTTTGCGAATACAAGCTTTTCGAGAATCAGACCTTGGACGGTAAGTCACGGCGTGACACAGGTGAGAGAGGACGATACGGTGGATTCCCTCTGCACACGCGTGGATATGGCGCTTTATAAAGTAAAAAAGAATGGCAAAAATAGGGTGGAGATTGAGTAAAGGCAGAGGTGTCATTATGCGTATTTTGATTGCTGAAGATGAGGCGGAGCTGGCAAAGGGATTAAAGTTTTTGCTGGAGAAAAATAAGTTTACGGTGGATATGGTTCATGATGGCGCGGAGGCTCTAGCGTACTTTCGGTGTAGGGAATATGATGTTGTGATTTTAGATATTATGATGCCGAAGGTAGACGGGTTGGAGGTCTTGAAGCAGATCCGGGAGATGGGTTCCGGGGTTCCCGTGTTGATGCTTACGGCGAAGGCAGAGATTGAAGATCGGGTGGCAGGTCTGGAGGCGGGGGCGGACGATTACCTTCCGAAGCCTTTTGCAAGTTCAGAATTTATTGCAAGAGTGAAGGCCCTTTCACGGAGAAATGCGGGATATACGGAACTTCGTTTGTCATTTGGGAAGGTGCAGCTTGACTGTAACCGCTATGAAATGGCCTGCGAGGGCGGAGCGGTACGTCTGAATAATAAGGAATTTCAATTGATGGAGCTTTTTATGCGCAATCCAAGATTTGTATTTTCCACCGCGCACCTGATGGACAAAATATGGGGGCAGGATTCTGAGGCGGATATCAGCGTGGTCTGGACTTATGTGGGATTTCTTCGGAAGAAATTAAAGGAGCTTAACGCGGATGTTGAGATCAGAACAGCTCGTGGGGCGGGCTATTATCTTGATTTATAATATGGGACTAAATTTTTTTGAGGAGAAAAGATGCTGAAAAAGATACAGAGGCGGTTCATTCTGGCGGCGATGGCGGCGTTCGGAACGGTTATGCTGTTAATCATCGTCGGGATAAACGCGGCAAATTATTACAGAACAACCTCCATGCAGGATCGTCTAGCAGGAGATCTTCTCTCGCATGAACAGAACAACCTTTCCAGGCGGGAGGCACCGCCGCCGCCTTTCAGGGATCAAAGGAGAAGAGATCCGGAGGCGGCGTTTACTACACGCTTTTTTACAGTTTACTGTGATGTGGACGGCAGGGTCAAGGCGGTTGCAAGGGATTATATCTCTTCTGTGGATGAGGAGACGGCAAAGACATACGCGCAGGCCGTTCTTTCAAAGGGCAGGGAGAGTGGGTATTATGAAACCTATCGGTATCTGGTGAGCCGGAACGGAGAGGGAATCACGGTTCTCTTTTTGAACGCGGCAGTTCACATACAGTCCATGCGTTCTCTGCTCTTTGTATCTCTGGTGATAGGGGCCGGCAGCCTTTTGACGGTATTCCTATTAATCCTTCTTTTTTCAAGGCGCGCTATCAGACCTTATATGAAGAACATGGAGAGGCAGAAACAGTTTATCACGGATGCGGGGCATGAGCTTAAGACACCGATCACATCCATTGTGACTAGCGCGGATATCGCGGCGATGGAGCACGAGGGGGACGAGTGGATTGACAATATCCGCAGGCAGGCCGCCCGGCTCACGAAACTGGTAGGGGATATGGTGGCGCTGTCCAGACTGGATGAGGAAACACCTTTTCCGCAGAAGAGCAGGTTTTCCGTGAGCGAGGCGGCGTGGGAAACGGCGGAGCCATTTGCGGTTCTTGCGAAGGCAAAAGGGAAAAGCTACAGCCAGCACATCGAGGAAAATTTGACGCTATATGGAGACAGAGGTTCCATTCAGCGGATGATATCCATTTTGCTGGACAATGCGGTTAGGTATTCCGATGAAGGCGGCGAAATTCAGATGCAGATTTACCGCAGGCGGAACAAAGTCTGTATCGAAGTGTCCAACACCTGCGACCTGTCGGATGTGGCCGATCTGGACAGACTGTTTGATCGGTTTTACCGTTTGGACGAATCGCGCTCCTCTGCGACAGGAGGTACGGGAATCGGCCTGTCTATGGTGCAGGCCATAGCGGAAACGCATGGAGGAAAAGCGACGGTACAGAGCGCTGACGGAAAGGAGATTTCTTTTAAGGTAACTTTATAAATAAAAACAATGATCACACTGCGGCGGAGACGTTATATGTCGTTGAAGCGACCTGTCGCAGGCGGAGAATCCTGCTTACAGGGTTCTTTTTCACTTTATAGGAAATTCCGATAGTGCAAAAACCTCAAATCGAGCACGTAGATGCTCCATTTGTTCATAAAAAAACACAACTGATTTTAAGTACATTTTAGGAAAGCCCTCTATACTTTACCCATGTCCCGCATGGAACATGATTGCTTTTTTGCTTGAAAATGCAGAGGTACGGGACAATGACAATATAGCAGGGAAGGAGAGGGTCAGGTGAATCGTACGAAGAGATTTAGACATGAACTAAAATACCGAATCATTTATGCGCAGTATATAGAGATGAGGAACCGGCTGCAAACAGTGATGTGCAGCGACCTACATTCGGGCGTGGACGGCAGATATTTGATTCGGAGTATTTATTTTGACAATTATATGGACAAGGCTCTGCGGGAAAAGACGAATGGCATTCCCATAAGGGAGAAATTCAGAATTAGGTACTATAATGACGATTTTTCTTTTCTGACACTAGAAAAGAAGATAAAAGATAACAATCTCTGTATGAAGGTCAATACACAGATTACGGAAAAGGAGTGTCGGGAATTGCTGGAAGGCAGAACGGCGTGGATGAGAGCGCACGCCTCGCCATTGGTACAGGAGTTATATGCAAAAATGTGCTACCAGATGCTTCGGCCGAGAGTGCTGGTATCCTATATGCGTGAGCCTTATATTTATCAGGCGGGAAATGTGCGGATTACCTTTGATTCCCATATTCGGACGACTCTGTACCACAGGGAGTTTCTGGAGGAGCAGGTCATAGATATTGACACGGCCGAGGAGCCGCAGGATATGATAATGGAAGTGAAATATGACGCTTTTCTTCCGGAGATTATTCGTCAGCTCATTCAAACAAATACATTGCGCCAGACGGCGTTTTCCAAATATGAAACATGCAGGCAATTCGGCTAAAAGAGGAGGAAAAGAAAAATGACATTTAACGATATCTTTAAATCGAGTTTTTTAGAGAATGTGACGCAGTTTTCGGCGGTCGATACGTTGATTGGGATGCTTTTTGCCCTTATCATCGGTCTGTTTATTTTTATGGTCTACAAAAAGACTTTCAACGGCGTGATGTATTCATCCGGGTTTGCCTTGACGTTGGTGGGACTTTCTCTTGTGACAACGCTGGTGATCATGGCGGTGACATCCAATGTAGTGCTCTCCCTCGGTATGGTGGGTGCGCTCTCCATTGTCCGTTTCCGGGCAGCGATCAAAGAGCCGGTAGAGATTGTATATCTGTTCTGGTCGATTGCGGCGGGGATCGTTATCGGCGCGGGGATGATTCCGCTTGCGGTGATCGGTTCTGCTATGATAGGCGTAATACTTGTTCTCTTTGCCAACCGAAAAGTGCATGAAAATCCTTACATTCTGATTTTAAACTGTATGGATGAAAAGGCAGAGGATGCGGCGGTGCAGATGGCACGGGCGGCTCTGAAACGGTTTTTGGTAAAATCCAAGACGGTGAGCAGCGGCGGTATTGAGCTGACTGCGGAGGTGCGCTTGAAGGATGCGGCGACTTCTTTTGTCAACAAGCTGCATGATGTAGAGGGTGTGAATAATGTAACACTTGTAAGTTATAGCGGTGAGTATATGTCCTGACGGTGGACTTTATCCGGAGCGCTGTTTTGCAGGTGCATTTACGGCTTTAACAAGCAGCGGCCGGATACATGCGGAAAAGAGGTGAATCATGATTTCCTATAAGCATATCACGAAGATCATCGGTGTGCTGATGGCTTTCGCTGTTGCGTTTTGTTTTTGGGTGATGGTTGTTTATCAGGAGGCGGTGGAAGTATTGGGCAGCACCGGAGTGCCCTTGGCATATGAAACGGCACTGTTTAATACGGATGAGCCGATACGGATCGATATCCGGATGGCGCAGGAAGAATGGGACAAGATGCTGGAAAATGCTATAGCGGAGGAATATTACGCCTGCGATGTGCTGATCAATGACCAGAAAATATATAATGTCGGAGTCCGTCCGAAAGGTAACACAAGCCTGTCATCGATTGCCATGAATCCCGATTCAGACAGATTCAGTCTGAAACTGGAATTCGATCACTATGTGGAAGGGCAGACTTGTTTTGACCTTGACAAGTTGATTTTAAATAATAACTATGCGGATTTCACTAATATGAAGGAGGCCGTGGTCTATGATATGTATCAGTATCTGGGTGCCGACGCATCCTTGTACAATTATGCCGAAATCTCATTAAATGGAGAGTACCTGGGTGTGTACCTTGCATTGGAGGCCGTGGAAGAGAGTTTTCTTATGCGAAACTACGGAACCTTAGAGGGTGAACTGTATAAGCCTGACAGTATGGAGATGGGCGGCGGTGCCAGGGAGGGAGATTTTGGCGGACAGCCGCCGCAGCCTGGGGAAGAAGGCGCCAGGAAAGAGCATCGCATGGAGAGCGGGGGCGAAAAGATACTGGACAGGGAGAGAAAACCGCCGGATATGGAAAAGATGCCGGGCGGGGGTCCCTCCAGGGGAGGCGGAAACGGCGCGAATCTCAACTACACCGATGAAGACCTTTCCAGCTATTCCGATATATGGGACGGCGAGGTGACAAATACGGGGCAGCGGGATCACCGCAGGGTGGTCATGGCTCTTAAGAATATCAGTGAGGGAACGGCTCTTGAGCAATATCTGGATGTGGACAATATACTGAAATATATGGCGGTGCATGCATTTTCCGTAAATCTGGACAGTCTCTCCGGAAACATGGCGCACAATTATTATCTGTATGAATACAACGGGATGCTGAATATTCTTCCGTGGGATTATAACCTTTCCTTTGGCGGCATGAACCAAGGACCGGAAGGCGGCGCATCGGAGGTGGTCAATGACGCAGTGGATACTCCATTTACGGGAACGGCTTTTTTCGACACACTCTTGGAGAACGAAACGTACCGTTCCCGCTATCATGAGTATCTGAGAAAGCTTTCTGAGGAGTATGTTCTGGGCGGAAGGTTCCAGGAAGTTTATCAGAGAATCCGAAGCCAGATTGATATGTTAGTGGAAACAGATCCCACCGCACTTTATTCCTACGAGGCATATGAGGCGGGCTCGGAAATGCTATACCAGACAGTGATGCTGCGGGCCGAAAGCGTCAGTGGACAGATTAATGGGACCATACCGGCCACAGATGAAGGACAGCGGGCGGACACCACAAAGCTGGTGGATGCATCGGAGATAGATATTTCCGTGATGGGTTTGATGGATATGGGAAAAGGAGGGGAGCGAAAAGGAGAGGGAAGGGCTGACAGGTAGTAAACATATTATGCAGGAAAATTCATAGAATTTAGCAAAGGCGTTATTTTATGTGGAGGTTTACATGCTAAATTATATCTGGGCATTTATGATTTTGGTCGGCGTTATTTATGGTGCTTTTACAGGGAAGATGGCGGAGGTAACAAGCGCGGCTCTGGAGTCGGCTGGAGATGCGGTGTCTCTGTGTATTACTATGATCGGGGTGATGGCGTTGTGGGTGGGATTGATGGAAATTGCGCAAAAGTCCGGACTGATTGCAAAGCTGACAAGGGGTATACAACCCTTTATCAGCTTCCTTTTTCCGCGGATTCCCAAAGGGCATCCCGCCAGGGAGTATATTGCTACAAATTTGATTGCTAACGTGCTGGGATTGGGCTGGGCCTGCACGCCGGCGGGGTTGAAGGCGATGGAGGAACTTGCGAGGTTGGAGGCGGAGCGGGGAAATTCGGCGTATCTGCCAAGTAGTGTTAGCACAAAAGGTAGCAAAACGGAGCGAGTTGCAAGTAATGAGATGTGCACGTTTTTAATATTGAATATTTCATCGTTACAGTTGATACCTGTCAACATGATTGCTTACCGGCAGCAGTATGGAAGTGTAAACCCGGCAGGGATCATTGCACCGGCAATTGTGGCGACGTTTGTGAGCACGGCGGTGGCGGTGGTGT
>DLAA01000095.1:39327-39487 GCA_002493835.1 Lachnospiraceae bacterium UBA7060
GGCGGTGGTGTATTGTAAGATGAAGGATAGAAGGCGGAGAGTAATTTACCATTAATTTCTTATAATCCTTCCTAAAAACTATGTATATTATTCTAATTATGATGTGTTTCTTGATTTATAAATTTTAATATCATATTATATTGAGTAAATAAATCTTGAC
>DLAA01000039.1 GCA_002493835.1 Lachnospiraceae bacterium UBA7060
GTGGTGGTCATCCGCTACGAGGGACCGAAGGGCGGTCCGGGTATGCGGGAGATGTTGAATCCCACCTCGGCTATTGCGGGTATGGGACTTGGTTCCAGTGTTGCGCTGATTACGGACGGCCGTTTTTCCGGTGCATCCAGGGGCGCATCTATTGGACATGTTTCACCGGAGGCAGCGGTGGGAGGTCCCATTGCTCTTGTGGAGGAGGGAGACCTGATCAGCATCAATATTCCAGAGATGAGGCTGGAACTCAAGGTTTCTGATGAAATACTTGCTAAGCGGCGGGAAAACTGGCAGCCCAGGGAGCCTGAGGTGACAAGCGGTTATCTTGCCAGATATCGGGAGATGGTGACAAGCGGAAATAGAGGTGCGGTCTTGGAGATTCCCAAAGGCGGCAGGTCGAATTGATATAGGAATGATGGAGAAAAGATTGGAAAATCAACCGAATGGTCTTATCCAATCGATAATTTAAACAGGAGCGTCACTAATTTCCATGACCGTAAAATAGAGTTTGAAATTCATGTCACGGTTTTTTGGAGTATGTCTGTCGACAAATTTGGTTTGGCGCTTCGGAATGGAGGAAAACATGGTATTGACAGGTGCGCAGATTGTTGTGGAATGTCTGAAAGAGCAGGGTGTAGACACGGTATTTGGTTATCCCGGCGGCACAATCTTAAATGTATACGATGCACTGTATCAGCACAGTGACGAAATAAATCATATTTTGACGTCCCATGAGCAGGGGGCTGCCCACGCGGCGGATGGTTATGCGAGAGCCACTGGTAAGGTGGGTGTCTGTCTGGCAACCAGCGGTCCTGGGGCGACCAATTTGGTGACGGGTATCGCTACGGCGTACATGGATTCCATACCTATGGTGGCCATTACCTGTAACGTGAATCTTCCTCTTCTTGGAAAGGACTCTTTTCAGGAGGTGGATATCGCGGGTATCACCATGCCGATTACCAAGCATAATTATATTGTAAAGGATGTTGCGATTCTGGCAGACACGCTCAGAAAGGCATTCACTATCGCAAAGACTGGCAGGCCCGGCCCCGTGCTGGTGGATATCACCAAAGACGTGACGGCGAACTCCTGTGAGTATGAGCAGAAAAAACCGGAAAAGGCTGTGCAGACGGGGAGATATACGGAGGTGGAGCTGGAAGAGGCGGTAAAACTTCTTGAGAACGCAAAGAAGCCTTTTGTCTATGTGGGCGGAGGCGCTGTGATTTCCGAGGCCTACAGGGAAGTGAGAGACTTTGTGGAGCTTATAGATGCGCCGGTATGCGATACGCTGATGGGTAAGGGCGTTATTGACGGCCATGATGCAAGATATACCGGCATGATTGGTATGCACGGCACAAAGGCTTCCAACTTCGGAGTGAGCGAGTGTGACCTTCTGATTGCTCTGGGCGCGCGTTTTTCTGACCGTGTGGTGGGCAATCCGAAAAAGTTTGCAGAGAATGCCAAGGTACTGCACATTGATATCGATGCGGCGGAAATCAATAAAAATATCAAGACGGATGTGTCTCTGGTTGGTGATTTGAAGGAAGTGCTTTCCAGACTGAATGGCAGAATGTCAAAGCAGGAACATAAAGAGTGGATGGCACATGTGGAAGAGCTGAAAGAAAAGCATCCGTTATGCTATGACGACAGCGTGCTCTCGTGTCCCTATATTATGGAGGAGATCGACCGTGTGACAAAAGGGGAGGCTTTGATCACCACGGATGTTGGCCAGCATCAGATGTGGGCTGCACAGTATTACAAATATTCCATACCGCGCACACTGCTTACCTCTGGTGGTCTGGGGACTATGGGATATGGTCTGGGCGCCTGCATCGGGGCGAAGATGGGTCAGCCTGACAAAATCTGTATCAATATCGCGGGCGACGGGTGCTTCCGCATGAACATGAATGAGCTTGCGACGGCCAGCCGCTACAATATTCCGATTATCCAGGTGGTGATTAACAATCATGTGCTCGGTATGGTCAGACAATGGCAGACGTTATTTTATGGGAAACGGTATTCACAGACGGTATTGAATGACGGGGTGGATTTTTGTAAGGTGGCGGAGGGCCTTGGATGCGAGGCAATTCTGGTGACGAAGAAGGAAGAGGTCTCGCCTGCTATAGAGAGAGCTATCAGCTTAAAGAAACCTGTGTTATTGAATTGCATCATACAGGAGGATGACAAGGTATTTCCCATGGTGCCTGCAGGTGCGCCCATCAGCGAGGCCTTCGACGAGGGAGATCTGTAATTGTAAGGTCATTCTCTGTCAGGTGGATGAAGTATGAAGAAATTATTAAAACATATGGCAGTGATTTTGGGGATTGCCGCGGTTAGTTTGATGGCAGCCTATGTAGGGCTTGCCGTTTATTATCACAATGCGTTTGTCTATGGCACTTGGATTAACGGTATATATTGCACTGGAAAAAGCATTCAGGAGGTAAACAATGAACTGGTAAAGGGGTTCACATATGAGGGTATCACTGTGGAGGATAAGTTCGGCAGCCTTTATGAGATTTCAGCGGAGGAGATTTCCTATCAATATGACTTTATAAAGGCGTTGGAAATATACCAGAGGCAACAGAATCCCTGGGTGTGGATTGACAGCTTGATGGGCGGCCATCAGGTGGAGCTGCTGCCGGTAGTGTCCTATGATAGAGACGCGTTTGAGTCTTGCTTTAACGCTCTTCCTTTTTGTCAGGACAAACGTTCTGACAAGGATCGTCGGGTAGCTGTCATCAGTACGCCCAGGGGTTATGAACTTCTGAATGAGCGCACGGATGTTCTCTCTAAAGAACAGGCACAAGAAGCAGTGCGAAGCGCCATCGAGGCGTCCCAAAATTATGTGTCGTTGGAGGAGTCGGGGTGTTATCACGACCTAGAGTTGACGGCACAGATGCGTGAAACACTGGATGTCTGGGAGAAGGTTGACCATTTCCAGCAGTGCGGCATCGTCTATCGGATGGGAAAAGAGGAGATTCCATTGGATGCGTCCATTGTCTGTGAATGGATTGCCAAGGATGATAACGGCCGTTTTTTATTTGATGAGGCAGGAGAACTACAGCTTAAAGAGAACGCGATTGAAGGTTTTGTGAATGCTTTGGCAGAAAAGTATGATACTGTGGGTGCAGCCAGGCAGTTTTTAGCTACTAGAGGAGATATGGTTACGGTGGAGGGCGGTCTTTACGGGAATAAAATTGATAAAGAAGCTGAGATTACTTATCTGAAGGAAGCTTTTTATGAAAAAAGAAATGAAGTGCACGAGCCGGTCTATCTACAGGAAGCCTGGGGGAAAGGGCAGGATGATATCGGCTCTACTTATATAGAAGTGGATATGAGAGAGCAGAAGATGTATTATTATGTGGATGGAGTGTTAAGGATTGATACACCTATTGTGACAGGTAACACCTCCCGAAGAATGGGTACGCCCTCCGGGGTCAATTTTGTGTATGCGAAACAGAAGAATCGCATTTTGCGAGGTGCAAATTACGCTTCTCATGTGGATTTCTGGATGCCCGTAAAAGGAAATATCGGTATCCATGATGCTGCCTGGCGGGGGAAGTTTGGCGGAACGATCTATCAGACCAATGGGTCGCACGGCTGTATCAATACCCCGCGTGCAGCCATGGAACAGCTTTTCGACATGGCGGAAGTAGGTACGCCTGTGGTGATGTTCTACTAACAGCTCAGCTGTTTAACAAAGTATTTGACTAAAGTGTTTGATAAGCGTAAAATAAATTTTGGTTTTTGTAAACGGAGACGAATGAGGACAGGAGGAGAGAAAAGTGTCCAGAGTGTATAATTTTTCAGCAGGTCCTGCAGTTTTGCCGGAAGAGGTGCTAAGAGAGGCTGCAGAGGAGATGCTTGATTACAAGGGATCAGGGATGTCGGTCATGGAGATGAGCCATCGCTCGAAGGTGTATGACACGATCATCAAGGAGGCGGAGGCGGACCTTCGTACGCTTCTGCATATCCCGGATAACTATAAGGTATTATTTTTACAGGGCGGTGCAAGTCTTTTGTTTGCGTCGGTGCCCATGAATCTGATGAAGAACCGCAAGGCGGGCTATATACTGACCGGCCAGTGGGCGAAGAAGGCATTTGCAGAGGCGAAGATCTACGGTGAAGCTGTGGAGCTGGCGTCCTCGGCGGATGAGACGTTTTCTTATATTCCGGATTGTTCGGATCTTCCAATAACGGATGATATGGATTATGTCTACATCTGTGAGAACAATACGATCTATGGAACCAAATATCATACACTGCCAAACACCAAGGGAAAGATTCTTGTTTCCGATGTGTCTTCCTGTTTCCTGTCCGAGCCTATGGATGTGACGAAGTACGGTCTGGTCTACGCAGGCGTGCAGAAGAATGTGGGTCCTGCGGGCACACAGGTCGTTATTATCAGGGATGACCTGCTGACAGATGAAGTTCTGCCTGGCACGCCTACCATGATGAAGTTTAAGGTGCATGCGGACAATGACTCTTTATACAACACACCGCCCTGCTACGGTATTTATATTTGTGGCAAGGTGTTTAAGTGGCTTTTGAAAAATGGCGGCCTTGAGGCGATGAAGGCGTTAAACGAGAAGAAGGCGAAGATTCTCTATGATTTCCTGGATGAGAGCAGTCTCTTTAAGGGGACGGTCAGAAAAGAGGACAGATCCCTTATGAATGTGCCTTTTGTGACAGGAAATGAGGAGACGGATGCGAAGTTTATCAAAGAGGCGACAGAGGCCGGATTTGTAAACTTGAAAGGACACAGAACCGTTGGCGGCATGCGTGCCAGCATTTATAATGCAATGCCTGTGGAGGGTGTGGAGAAACTGGCTGCCTTTATGGGAGAGTTTGAGAAAAACAACTGAAGTAAATCTCTTTGTGTTTTAACAGATCAAGCGTAAATGTTCGATTGCGAGATTTGTTACACAAATTTGGAGATGCTGTAAAATTATAGTGATAGAAAGGATAGTCCGATGTTTAAATATCATTGCTTAAATCCCATTTCACAGGTGGGGTTGGAAAAGTTCAGCGATCAGTATGAGAGGACGGAAAAGATTGAGGAGGCAGACGGTATTCTGGTCAGAAGTGCGGCTATGCACGACATGGAGCTGCCGAGGAACCTCCTTGCCATTGCGCGTGCAGGTGCGGGCGTCAATAACATTCCGCTGGATAAATGCGCGGAGAAGGGGATTGTGGTGTTTAACACCCCCGGTGCCAACGCTAACGGGGTGAAAGAGCTGGTGATTGCGGGTATGCTTTTGGCGTCCCGTGACGTAGCCGGAGGCATGGAGTGGGTGAAGGCAAACGTATCCGACGAAAACATTGCGAAGGATGCAGAGAAGGCGAAGAAGAACTTTGCCGGAACGGAGATTCAGGGCAAAAAGCTGGGCATTATCGGCCTGGGTGCGATTGGTGTGAAGGTTGCGAATGTGGCGGAACATCTAGGCATGGAAGTGTACGGCTATGACCCCTATGTGTCCGTGGATGCGGCGTGGAATTTGAGCCGTGATGTGAAGCATGTGCTGCATGTGGAGGAAATCTATGCGGAGTGTGATATTGTTACCATCCATGTGCCGCTTATGGACGCTACGAAGGGTATGATTGATAAGACGGCTCTCGATCAGATGAAGGACGGTGTGATACTTTTAAATTTTGCAAGGGATCTTCTGGTAGATGAAAAAGCGGTTCTGGAGTACATTAAGACGGGAAAAGTAAGAAAATATGTGTCTGATTTCCCGAATCCTACCACAGCGGGGCAGGAGGGATGTATTGTAATTCCGCACCTTGGTGCATCTACGGAAGAGTCGGAGGATAATTGTGCGGTGATGGCTGTGAAGCAGATGAAAGATTATCTGGAGAATGGCAATATTACCAACAGTGTAAATTATCCGAAGTGTGATATGGGTATCTGTGAGCAGGCAGGACGTGTGGCTATCTTCCATAAAAATATTGCTAATATGATCACCAAGTTTACCGCCTGCTTCGGTGATAACAACATCAATATCTCCGATATGACAAATAAGTCGAGAGGAGAGGTGGCATATACCATGCTGGATATTGAGACGCCTGCCTCCAAGGAGATTATCGAAAAACTTCAGTCTATAAACGGGGTGTTCCGGGTGAGAGTGGTGAAGTAAGGATCGTGAACGGCAGCGCGCATTTTGCGGGCTGCCGATTATTTGAACGGCTGTAAAAGATAACTTCTCCTACTCTTTATTTTTATTCTGCTTTGTCAGAGTACGGCCATGATGAAAGTTTATCGTTAACTGAGACGGTTTGCTATGGAGGAAAAGTCCGTGCTGGTTT
This sequence comes from Lachnospiraceae bacterium UBA7060, assembly GCA_002493835.1. Taxonomy (GTDB): domain Bacteria; phylum Bacillota; class Clostridia; order Lachnospirales; family Lachnospiraceae; genus UBA3282. Next base: position 6,310 of record DLAA01000039.1, read on the forward strand.
CTCCATCCAAGGTCTGCTGTAGTTTTTTTTCAGCCTCCACAGCGGATTCGCTGGCAAGATCCATATACTGGATAAAGATATCTTCCACGGACTTCCCGGTTTCATCGGCAATTTCCTGCATAATAGGTTTTAAGGCTTCTAATTGAAATGAAATTTTGGTTTTCTGGGGATCGATGTCAGCGAGGGCTTTTTCTGCATAGGTATTGATACGATCCAGAATTTTCTGTTCTTCGATAGTCATGTGAATCTTCCTCCTTTTCTGAAATTATACCGCACAGTGCGTCGTTTATGGGCACTTACCTTGTCAAAAATATCACAGGCCAATACCCTTGCATGCAGTAGATTTACCGCGGCCATGTTTGGCACTGTTCATTGATATCAATAATATCATAAATCCCTTGTGGTGCCCAGCTTTATTTGTTAAAATAAATACATATGCTCTGCTAAATGCAGAAAAAAGGAGAACTTTATGGCGAACATTATTCCGTTTCGTGCGATCAGGCCCAGGGCAGATCTGGCAGAGCGGATTGCCGCGCTGCCCTACGATGTCTACAATAGAAAAGAGGCCAGGGAGGCCGTGAAGGAGGATGATTTTACATTTCTTCGGATAGACAGACCGGAGACGCAGTTCCCAGAGGATTATGACATGTATGCGCCGGAGGTTTACGAGAAGGCGCGTGAAATGTTTGATCAGATGATAGAGGACGGTTTTTTTGTACAGGAGGAAAAGGAGGCGTATTATGTCTATGAGCTGGTGATGGATGGCAGGTCCCAGGTTGGGATTGGCGCATGTGCTTCCGTAGACGATTATGATACGCAGGTGATTAAGAAACACGAGAACACCCGTGCAGATAAGGAGGCAGACCGCATCAGGCATGTGGATGTGTGCAGTGCCCAGACCGGGCCGATTTTTCTGGCTTACCGCAGAAGAGAGGAGATTGAGCGGGAAGTCAAGCGGGCCATGGAGGGGAGGCCTGTCTATGATTTTACGGCGACGGACGGCATTACCCATAGAATTTGGGTGATCGACGGGGCGAAGCCTGTGGAGCGGATCAGGAATGCTTTCCGGCAGGTGGAGTCCATCTATATCGCGGACGGTCATCACAGGTGTGCCTCGGCAGTGCGGGTTTCCCAAAAGAGACGGGCCGCCCTTCCCGGTTATACGGGAAAAGAGGCATTCAATTACTTCCTGTCGGTGCTGTTTCCAGACGACCAGCTTATGATTATGGATTATAACCGTGTGGTAAAACCCGGAGCGGATTTTGACGAGAGCACCTTTCTGGAGAAGGTGAAAGAAATTTTCGCCCTGGAAAAAATGGGCAAAGAGCCGTATAAGCCGCAAAAAAAGGGTGAGATAGGCATGTATTACCGGGATGACTGGTATCGTCTCATTATAAATAGCATGTTTTATAAAGGCGACCCGGTGGAAGATCTGGATGTGGCAGTATTACAAAAGGAACTTTTGGAGCCTGTGTTTGGAATAGAGGACCCGAGGGTGGATGAGCGGATTGATTTCGTGGGTGGAATCAGAGGGCTCGCGGAGCTGGAGCGGAGGGTACATACGGACGCGATGGCGGCTTTTGCCATGTTTCCCACAGATATTCATGAATTGTTCGCAGTCTCGGATGCGGGAAAACTGATGCCTCCGAAATCTACTTGGTTTGAGCCGAAACTCAGGAGCGGCCTTCTGATTCACAGAATAGAAGAAAGCGGACAGAGCAGGAGGTCAAATAGGGAAACGGTGTCAGGAGCGCAGGAAGATTGATGGTGGAATTGCAGAACAAATAAAAACAGAAAGGCAGGGGTTGTTTATGAATAAAAGATTATATAAGTTGATGAACTGGGCAAAAATTGAGGAGATCGTTTACTCGGAATCGGATAATCCGCATGAGATTCTTGGCGCGCATGTGACGGGCGGTTCTGTGCTGGTGCAGACATTTCAGCCGGGGGCCAAGAGTGTGCGTTTGCAGCTTCTGGATGGGGATAAGAGCTACCGGATGGAGGAGGCCGATGAGGAGGGATATTTTGCGCTGCTTTTGTCAGGGAAGACGGTTCCTGCCTACGAGTTTGTGGTGGAGGCACCCAATGGCAGCCTGAAAAAGACACGGGATGCCTATAATTTTGCACCGCAGATTACCAGACAGGATACCGAGAAATTTGATGCGGGAATCCATTACAGCGTATATGAAAAGCTGGGAGCGCACCCGGGAATCGTGGATGGAATCAATGGTACGTCCTTTGCTGTCTGGGCACCGAATGCCATGCGTGTCAGCGTAGTGGGTGATTTTAACGGCTGGGACGGCAGAGTCCATCAGATGAGGCGGCTGTGGGATTCCGGCATTTTTGAGATATTTATTCCGGATGTGAAGGAGGGAGATTGCTATAAATTTGAGGTGAAGGCAAAGAGCGGCCTGGTATTTATGAAGGCGGACCCTTATGGCTTTGGGGCGCAGATGAGGCCGGAAACCGCCTCTGTTGTCCGGGATATCACAGGCTTTTCCTGGAAGGACGAGAAGTGGATGAAGGAGCGGGCTGCGAAGCAGGCGGAAAATAAGCCCATGAGCGTGTATGAACTTTATCTCGGTTCCTTTGAAAAGCCTTCCGATGGCAGGGAGTTTTTTACATATAGGGAGCTCGCACCTAAGATTATCGATTATGTGAAGAAGATGGGCTATACGCATATTGAATTGATGCCGGTAATGGAGCACCCGCTGGATGAATCCTGGGGATATCAGGTGATTGGCTACTATGCGCCCACAGCCCGCTATGGCACGGCGGAGGATTTTATGTACTTTATGGATGAGATGCACAGGGCAGGGATCGGCGTGATTCTGGACTGGGTGCCGGCACATTTTCCGAGGGATACCTACGGCCTGTCGGGCTTTGACGGCACATGTCTCTACGAGCATCAGGATCCGAGACAGGGATTCCATCCGCACTGGGGCACGCTGATCTATAATTACGGACGGCCCCAGGTGAGCAATTATCTGATTGCCAATGCGCTGTACTGGGTGGAAAAATACCATGCGGACGGTATCCGCATTGATGCGGTGGCTTCCATGCTTTATCTGGACTATGGAAAGAACGATGGAGAGTGGGTGGCAAACATCTATGGCGGCCATGAAAATCTGGAGGCGGTGGAGCTTCTAAAGCACTTAAATTCCATTATGAAAAAACGTAACCCAGGAGTGCTTATGATTGCAGAGGAATCGACGGCGTGGCCGAAGATCACGGGAGCACTCGACGAGGACGGCCTTGGTTTCGACCTGAAATGGAATATGGGCTTTATGAATGATTATCTGGGCTATATCACGACGGATCCCTTTTTCCGTTCGGGGAGGCACAATGATTTGACTTTCAGCATGATCTATGCATACAGCGAGAAGTTTATGCTGGTGCTGTCCCATGATGAGGTAGTGCACGGCAAGGGCACGCTTCTTAGCAAGATGCCTGGTGAGCGGGAAAAGCAGTTTGCCAACCTGCGGCTGACCTACGCTTATCACATAACCCATCCGGGTAAGAAACTTTTGTTTATGGGGCAGGATATCGGGGAATACAATGAGTTTAATGAAAAGAGGGCAGTGGAGTGGGGGCTTTTGGAACATGCGGACCACAAAAAGTTGAACCTCATGGTGGCAGCGTTGAATAAGTTATATGTTTCCTCGCCTGCTCTCTATGAGAAGGATACTTCCTGGGAAGGCTTTGAGTGGATTAACTGCATCACGCCGAATGCCTGCATGTTGTCCTATATCAGAAAGACGGACGATGTGAAGGATATGCTAGTGGTGGTGGCAAACTTTGCCGATGCGAGACAAGAATTTCGTGTAGGCGTGCCTTTTGAGGGGAAATATAAGGAGATATTCAACACGGATGATCCGGCATACGGCGGATGCGGCATTTTGAATGCGGAGGTCTGTGATACGCTGGAAATGGAGTGGGACGGCAAGCCCTATGCGATTGATATGGTGAGTGCACCTTTAAGTATCAGTATTTTCTCCTATACGCCTTACACAAGGGAGGAGAAGGCAAAGATCGAGCGCAGACGCGAGGAAGAAAGACGGCTGGCGCAGGAAGCGGAGGAAAGACGACTGGCCAAAGAGGAGGCGGAGCGCACGGCGCAGGCCGCAGCGGAGGCCAGGGAGCAGGCAAAACGGGCGGCGGCAGAAGCGAAAGAGCTGGCAAGACGGGCGGCTGCACAGGCCAAAGAAAGCGCGAAGGCGGCAGAAGTGTTGGAGAAGGCGGCAGAAGCGGCGGCACAGAAACTGCAGGAACTGACGAAGAAGTCGAAAATAGCTGCAAAGGGATCGGAAGCGGACGAGAAAACAGAAAAATAGAAAGATAATAAATGGCAGAAAATAAATAGGAGAATCGTGCACCGGTGCAGCCTAAGAGAATCAGGTTGAAAGTATGGGTGCAGAAAGAAAAGTGTGGTGGCTGTATGGAAGATCAGGCTGTGGAAGCGCAAATCAGAGAGATTGAGAATATTGCGTCGGATGAACTGAATGTAGGGCTGATTGGGAGTTATCTGCAGGAATTGCCGGATAAGCTGATTCGTTTCGGCATCAGGGTACTTTTGGCGTTGGTGGTGTTTATTATTGGTATCCAGCTTATTAAGCTGGTGCGAAGAATTCTTCGGAAAGCCTTTGAGCGCCGCAATGTGGATGTGGGTGTGAGTCGTTTTTTGGATTCACTTGTTAAAACGTCGCTTTACATTCTGCTGCTCTTCATGATTGCTTCCTCTTTTGGGCTGGATGCTACCAGTGTGGTGGCTTTGGTGGGGTCTGCAGGTGTGGCCATTGGTCTTGCAGTTCAGGGGAGCTTGTCAAACTTTGCGGGCGGTGTACTGATTCTGCTCCTAAAGCCCTTCAAGCTCGGGGACTATATCAGGGATGCTGCAGGAAATGAAGGAACTGTGGAGGACGTGCAGCTTTTCTATACCAGACTGGTCACGCCGGACCGCCATATGGTGGTGGTGCCCAATGGTGAGCTGGCTAATAACAATATTCTAAATATGAGCATGCTGGGCGACCGCAGAATGGACATTAAAGTGGGGATTTCTTATGAAGCGGATATCCGCAGGGCAAAAGAAGTTCTTCTTCGAGTCTTAAATGAGGATCCCGGGGTATTGCAGGATGAAGAGAAGAAAGTGTTTGTGGAGGAATTGGCGGACAGCAGCGTGATTATGGGTCTGCGCTGCTACAGCGCCAACGAAAATTTTTGGGAAACCAAGTGGCGGATCATGGAAACAGTGAAATATGCGTTGGATGAGGCGGAGATTGGAATACCATATCCGCAGATGGATGTGCATATGAGAGAAGGATAAAAGAAAGTAACCGCCAGAATTTTAAAAAAATCTCTTGCAAATTGACGCGTTCCATCATATAATAGTCATTGTTGCAGGGATATGCTGGAATAGCGCAGTTGGTAGCGCAACTGATTCGTAATCAGTAGGTCGAGGGTTCGAGTCCCTTTTCCAGCTTTAAAAGAATCTTGAATATATAGATGGCTTGAGGCAGAAAGTATTGCTATATTTTTCGAGTGTGAATGTTATAAATATAGACGAGATAAAAGGGTCAAAGAGTCATATTTTACAATTAGATAAGAATTAAAACTAAGTGTGAGGTCTTTATGATGAGTTAAGGCTTTACACTTTTTTCATTCGGAAATAGGAATGTAAAAATAACTTCCACAACAACTTGACATAAATTTTTTGCATGATACAATATGTAGTATGCGCGGCATGATTGCATCATATATCATGTAGTGTATTATAAAAATATGGGGGCGTTACCAGAATGAAGATTATCAAGAGAAGTGGTGTGGAGGTTAACTTCGATCTCAGAAAGATTATAGCGGCAATTGGAAAGGCAAATAACAGCGTCAAGGAAGAAGACAGGCTGACGGATATGGAGATTGACGAGATTGCCTCTGTGGTGGCCGATCACTGCCGGGAGATGAGAAGGGCTCCCAGCGTGGAGGAAATCCAGGATATGGTGGAGAACCAGCTTATGAAGTACCGTGCCTACACCATTTCCAGAAATTACATTACTTATCGCTATAAAAGGGCCCTTGTCCGTAAATCTAATTCTACGGATGAGCAGATATTAAGTCTTTTAGAGTGTAACAATGAGGAGGTAAAGCAGGAAAATTCCAATAAAAATCCAACGGTCAACAGCGTGCAGAGGGACTACATGGCTGGGGAAGTGAGTAAGGATATCACGAAGCGTTTTTTGCTTGCGCCGGATATCGTGGAGGCCCATGAACAGGGTGTGATTCACTTTCATGATGCGGACTATTTTGCGCAGCATATGCATAACTGCTGCTTGGTCAATTTGGAGGATATGCTGCAAAATGGCACAGTGATCAGTGAGACTATGATTGACACGCCGAAAAGCTTTTCCACGGCATGTAATGTGGCGACACAGAGCATAGCGCAGATTGCAAGCTGTCAGTATGGCGGGCAGAGTATTTCTCTTTCTCATCTGGCTCCCTATGTGAATGTAAGCCGCGAGAAATTTCGGAATAAAGTGCGTGAAGAGATGAATGCGTCGGGGGTTTCTTTGACAGATGAGCAGATCAACATCATTGCGGAGCAGCGAGTGAAGGATGAAATCAAACAGGGCGTGCAGATCATACAGTATCAGGTGATCACGCTGATGACGACTAATGGACAGGCGCCGTTTATCACGATCTTTATGTATATCGATGAGGTGCCGGAGGGTCAGACTCGGGATGATCTGGCGATGATTGTGGAGGAGATGTTAAATCAGCGGATTAAGGGTGTCAAAAATGAGAAAGGTGTTTATATCACACCTGCGTTTCCGAAGCTGATTTATGTGTTGGAGGAAGATAATATCCGCGAAGGTACGAAATATTGGTATCTGACAAAGCTGGCGGCAAAATGTACGGCGAAGCGTATGGTACCGGATTATATTTCTGAAAAAATAATGAAGCAGTTGAAAGATGGAAATTGCTATACCTGCATGGGATGCCGCTCTTTTCTCACGGTGTATCATGATGAGGAAGGCAGACCAAAGTTTTATGGACGCTTTAATCAGGGAGTCGTTACGCTGAACCTTGTTGACGTGGCTTGTTCTTCCGGGCGGGATATGGTGCGTTTCTGGGAGATTATGGATGAGCGCCTCGAGTTGTGCAGACGAGCGTTGATGGCACGGCATAACCGTCTTAAGGGGACTTTGTCGGATGTGGCTCCGATCCTTTGGCAGAATGGGGCATTAGCCAGATTGAAAAAAGGGGAGAAGATCGACAAACTGCTCTACGGCGGTTATTCAACTATATCGCTGGGGTACGCGGGACTTTGCGAGTGTACTAGATATATGACAGGCAAAAGCCACACGGATCCGGAGGCAACGCCCTTTGCCCTGAAAGTGATGCAGTATTTAAATAATGCTTGTTGTAAATGGAAGGAGGAGACAAATATTGATTTCAGTCTTTACGGGACTCCTCTGGAATCGACTACTTATAAGTTCGCGAAATGTCTGCAGAATCGTTTTGGCATTATCGAGGGAGTTACGGACCGCAATTATATTACAAACAGTTACCATGTACATGTGACGGAGAAGATCAATGCTTTTGAAAAGCTGAAGTTCGAAGCGCAGTTCCAGGAGCTGTCTCCTGGTGGAGCGATCAGTTATGTGGAAGTGCCTAATATGGAGAACAATTTGGACGCTGTACTGTCTGTCATGCAATATATTTATGATAACATTATGTATGCGGAGCTGAATACGAAGAGTGATTATTGTCAGGTTTGTAATTATCACGGGGAGATTGAAATTGCTGAGGATACAGACGGCAAATTAATCTGGAAATGTCCGAATTGCGGCAATACAGATCAAACGAAGATGAATGTGGCAAGACGTACTTGCGGCTATATCGGTACCCAGTTCTGGAATCAGGGGCGTACGCAGGAGATTAAGGAGAGAGTATTGCATCTATGACAATTTGAGTGCTTGTGCACCCGGTTCAGAGAATGCATTGCATTCTTCTTCGACAGTTTATGTTGTCGCAATTTTGCGAGGTGTGATATGTACTATTCAGTCATAAAAAAGTACGATATTGCGGATGGACCGGGAGTGCGAGTGTCACTCTTTGTCAGCGGATGCACCCACCACTGTGAGGGCTGTTTTAATCCAGAGACGTGGGATTTCCGGTATGGTGAGCCATTCACGGAAGCGGTGGTGGGCGAGGTCCTTAAGGCGCTTGCGCCGGACTATATCGCGGGATTAACGCTGCTTGGCGGAGAACCGATGGAGGAGGGTAGCAGACAGGCTCTTTTACCGCTTTTGCGGGCGGTGAAAAAGGCATACCCTCAGAAAGATATCTGGTGTTATACGGGCTATCTGTTTGAGAAGGACATTCTGGAGAAATTTTGTCCGCAGCGGGATGGGACGGAGGAACTTTTATCCTATCTAGACGTGGTTGTGGACGGGGAATTTATCCAGGAGCAGAAAAACATTAGCCTGCGGTTTCGGGGATCGGAGAATCAGCGGATCATCGATGTGCAGGAGAGCTTGCGGCAGGGGAAGGTTGTGCTGTGGGAGGATACGTCTGTTTGAAAAGTCTTTCCGTCCCGCAATACAACGATACCTGCAATACTTTCATAATCGCGCATTACTACCTTTTCAAATATTTTCTTTTTTTCTTGAATCATATCCTTTTTCTCCTTTGCGTGTTCTGAAGATATCCTCAACTAGAGGATAAATCCATTAAAATTCGTTTACAAGGCATATTCAAAAAGTTTAATTAAGTTGCGTAGAATCTTTATCGTCAGGATCATTGTGTCGGATTTGCCACCCAGAAAAGAAACAGGTATCATAAAACCTGACATAGGGTGTCAACATTTTGTCAGTATAATGGGATTCGGGGACATGAGGTAGTTTATCTGAAAAGCTAACTTTAGAGAGGGAAAGCAAAACGACAGGAACAATCCTGTCGTTTATTTTGGCTTATGCTGTAATCCTTTGACAACGGACATAACCGTATCAAGCTGAAAATCGTCTAAGGATTTCATTTCTTCCGTGATCTGGTTGATCTTTCCGGGCGCGGGATTTTTTTCGTCGAAAAATTCCCGTGGCGTGATCTGAAAATATTCGCAAATATAGAAAAAAACTTGCATGGAAGGGAAAGCAAGTCTGTTTTCGATGCGATTAATATAGCTTTCGTTTTGTCCGAGAGCCAGACTCATCTCCCTGGCGGATACATTTTTCTGATTTCTCAGAGAAGCGAGCCGTTCAATAAAAAAATCTTCAAACACGATATCACCACCTTACCTGTAAAATTATATAGTATGAGGCAGTTAACAATGATGTATAAAATGTCTTATAAATATTGATGTAGGATATTTAATATCCTATAATCAGAACGGACAGGAGTTCTATAAAAGTCAAAATTGGACATGAAAGCTGGTTCATAGAAGATGAAGATGAAGGCGGAAAGACGGAAGAATACATGCCAGAAAAAAACTGGTAGATGGAAGAATGCCGGATGGTTACTCGCGAAAGAGGCCCTTATTGTTGTAATTTGTGCGGTGCTTGGCGTCGCAGCGCTCGCAGTTACTTATTTGATTCCAAGGGATAACATGCGGGATAATCTGAGGAAGTCTTCCATCATTTTGCACGGGGAAGGGCTTGGAGCACATGTGTGGGAGGGCATTGAGGAGACGGCGCTGGATGTATATACGGATGGACTGATTCTTAACGTTTCCTACACGGAGACGAAAAACGGTATCAGGGATATTCTGATGGGCACACGTGTGGAGGTGGATGGGAAAAACCCGATGGAATCCTTATATGAGGTGGAAGTTTTATGTAATAAAAATTATATTGTAAAAAATTATGGCAGGTATTGGCATGGCTATCAGGTTATCTTGAGGCCGCTTTTATGTTTTTTTACATATGCAGATATCAGGCAGATAAACATGATTCTACAGATTGCACTTGTTTTTTTGCTTGTATTTATAATGGTAAGGTCTGGAGAAGGAATATTTGTGATCCCATTTTTTGGAATGTATATTTTTTTGTCCCCAGTCAGTTTATTTAGCTCACTCCAGTATTCCCCATGCTTTTATATTATGATGTTTGCTTTGATCAGGATTTTTGAATGCGAGAGAAAGCTGGATGATGAGAAGAGGATTTATCTATTTCTTTTGGCAGGTATCTTGACGGCATACTTTGACCTATTAACGTATCCTTTGATTACGCTGGCAGTTCCTCTGGCTGCTTATCTGGGTTCTGATTGTGAGCATCTGTTACCGAACCCAGTATATGCGTGGAAAAATCTCATTGTTTATACAATTTCCTGGTTCATCGGATATGCAGGAATGTGGTCAGCGAAGTGGGCTATTACCACAATTTTGACAGGAGAAAACATTATATTTGATGCATTGGGGAAAATTGTGTATCGTAGCGGATATTTTATAGAAAAGCATTCCTATTTTGATACGTTAGAATTAAATCTGTGTGTCTGCAATGTGAGGGTCTTGTTACCTGCGCTATTTTGCGTTATGCTATATATTGTTTTTATTTGGACGAAAAATCATATTAGAGTAAAGAGGGAACGCTTTCCAATAGTGGCGATGCTTCTATTTGTCTCTATGTATCCGTTATTCTGGTATTTGGTTACAAAAAATCATTCTTGCAGCCATTCTTACTTTACGTGGAGGGAATTGGCGATCAGTGTGTTTGGCATTCTTATGGCCGGAGTTACAGGAATTAGACTTCCTTTGAAAATCTGCAACCAGGAACAGGAAAAACAGTCGGGGAGCGCGATAAACCCTGATGAGTATAAGCCAATATGACAAAGGATTCCGGAGGGTGCCCCGGGATCCTTTGTGTTTAAAAATAAGTTTTGCATACTGTCATGCGGAATGGTATGTGGCGATTTCCGTCCCTAATATTTTTTACGGTAAAAATGTTCCGCGCTTTGTATCAGCTTATAAAATATCATGGCGATCACGCATAAAATGATGATGGAAGTAATGACCATATTGAGCTGGAACACCTGCGATCCATAGATGATCAGATACCCCAGTCCCCGTCTCGCAGCCAGAAACTCTCCGATGATCACTCCCACAAGAGAAAGGCCGATATTGACTTTCATGCTGCTTAAAATGAGTGGGATGGAGCTTGGCAGAATTACCTTGGTAAGCGCATCTTTTCTGCTGCCGCCCAAAGTGTAGATTAATTTGCACATCTCCGGGTCTACTTGACAGAAACCTGTGTAAAGACTGATGATGGAGCCAAAGAGTGCAACAGAGATGCCGGCTACGATTATGGTGTTAGAACCGGTGCCGAGCCATACGATTAGGAGTGGTGCAAGGGCGGATTTGGGAAGAGCATTCAGGACGACCAGATAAGGTTCCAGAATTTCAGAGAGACTGTTTTGATACCAGAGGAGTGTGGCGGCAAAAAGGCTCAGGACGGTGACCAGAAAAAAGCTCGCGATAGTTTCAAAAAGGGTGATACCAGTATGATCGAAGAATGAGTGGTCCGCAAGCATTTGACAGAGGTACCGGACAATTCCGGAAGGACTGCTGAAAAAGAAACTGTCGATCCATCCGAAAGCGGAGGCAGTTTCCCAGAGCCCCAAAAAGAGAAGCAGGAGAAGAGATCTCCCCAAAGTGATTCGGTGGTGGTGCCTGTGATGGGCGCGCAGGAAGTATTCCTGACGAGCCGAGACAGGCGGCGCTGTTTTAGATGGTTGTTTTCTCATCGGCTAATACCTCCCATAATTGATTAAAGTATTTCTGATAGGCGGCAGTGCTGCGAATGGCCAGAGGATCTTCTCGACTGATTTCGTAGAGGACTGCCATCTCGCATTTTACGGCAGCAGGGCGCTTGGAAAGGACAATAACGCGGTCCGCCAGAGTGATAGCCTCAGAGAGATCGTGGGTAATAAGAAGAGCGGTTTTTCCTGTTTTTCGGATAATGCTCGCAATGTCTGCAGAGACGGAGAGCCTGGTTTGAAAGTCAAGGGCACTGAAGGGTTCGTCCAGAAGGAGAAGGTCGGGGTGGATAGCCATAGTGCGGATCAAAGCTGCCCGCTGGCGCATGCCGCCGGAGAGTTCAGAAGGTTTTTTATCCTTAAAGCTATAGAGACCGTAATCGGTAAGAAGTTTTAAAACATAGTCGATATTTTCTTTTGTGAGGCTGTGGGTGAGCTCCATACCGAGGATTACGTTCTGATAGACTGTGCGCCATTCAAAAAGATGGTCTTTTTGCAGCATATAGCCGATCCGCAGGGCAGAGTCCGCGCAGTAGTCTTTGGATGAGAGCCCGCGGTAGAGGATTTCGCCATCTTCTGGGGCGAGCAGGCCTGAGATGATTGACAGAAGAGTAGATTTGCCGCAGCCGCTTGGCCCAACGACCGCTGTAAAGCTTCCTTCTGAGATCTGCAGATTGATGTGTGAAAGGGCGGGTGTTTCCCCTTTCAAATTGTGATAAGAGTAGGAAACATCCCGCAGAGAAAGTATTGGTTGCATAGTAAATGACTCCTTATGTAGTTAACGACATCATATTTTTCGCGAACCGAAATCTGATGGGTCGTTTACTACGAGTATAGAATATCTTATGAGGCAGAAGAAAATATGTGTTCTGATTGAAAAGAAATCCAATATATGGTATCATCAAATTTAGATTTAATTAAAATGGAGGATTTAAATATGGCACAGTTGTGGGGCGGCCGTTTTACTAAGGAGATAGATCAGCTTGTATATCAGTTTAATGCGTCAATTTCCTTTGATCAGAGATTTTTTAAGCAGGATATCGAAGGCAGTATCGCCCATGTGATTATGCTGACGAAGCAGGGGATACTGACAAAAGAGGAGAAGGATGCCATTTTGAAGGGCCTTACCGGGATCAGGCAGGATGTGGAAGATGGAAAGCTTGTGATCACGGACGAGTATGAGGATATTCACAGTTTTGTGGAGGCAAATCTGATCAGCAGGATCGGCGATGCGGGCAAGAAGCTTCATACGGGCAGGAGCCGTAACGATCAGGTGGCATTGGATATGCGGCTGTATATAAGGCTTGAGGTGCTCTATGTGGATGAACTGCTTAAGACATTGATGCAGACACTCCTCACAATCATGGAGAAGAATGTGGAGACTTACATGCCTGGGTTTACGCATTTGCAAAAGGCTCAGCCGGTGACATTAGCGCACCATGTGGGCGCTTATTTTGAGATGTTTAAGAGGGATCGATCGCGGCTTAAGGATATCTTTTATCGCATGAATTACTGTCCGTTGGGGGCGGGGGCGTTAGCGGGGACGACCTATCCGCTTGACAGAAGCTACACGGCATCGATTCTCGGTTTTGAGGGGCCCACGTTAAACAGCATGGATTCGGTGTCAGACAGGGACTATGTGATTGAGTTTTTGGCGGCATTGTCCACAATTATGATGCATTTGAGCCGTTTTTGCGAGGAGATTATTATATGGAATTCGAACGAGTACCGGTTTGTGGAGATTGACGATGCTTACGCTACCGGAAGCAGTATTATGCCGCAGAAGAAAAATCCGGATATTGCGGAGTTGGTGCGTGGCAAGACAGGGCGGGTCTATGGCGCGCTCGTATCCATATTGACAACCATGAAGGGAATTCCACTCGCCTACAATAAAGATATGCAGGAGGACAAGGAGCTGACTTTCGATGCCATTGATACAGTGAAGGGATGTCTTGCCTTGTTTGAAGGGATGATCCGAACCATGAGGTTTAACCGGGATGTGATGGAGAAGAGCGCTGCAATGGGTTTTACAAATGCAACCGATGCTGCGGATTATCTGGTGGGAAGAGGCGTGCCTTTTCGGGATGCCCATAGTATTATCGGCAAGCTGGTATTGTACTGCATTGATAAAAAGTGCAGCATAGAGGAACTCTCTTTGGAGGAGCTGAAGGAAGTAAGCCCTGTTTTTGAGGAGGATGTCTACGATGCGATCTGTTTAAAAACTTGTGTGGAGAAGCGTTTGACCATAGGGGCACCAGGGGCGAAGGCCATGCGTGAGGTAATTGCAAGAGAAAAGGCATATCTGTCTAAAAGCTGGCAGGACGAGGAAGATCTGCTTGGCGGCAGATTAGGCGAGGCAATAAAATAAGGAGGATAAAAATGAGTGAGAAACTAAAGGTAGGCATTTTAGGCGGCACAGGTATGGTAGGGCAGCGGTTTATTGCCCTTTTGGAGAATCATCCTTGGTTTGAGGTGACAACCATTGCTGCGAGTCCCCGCTCTGCGGGTAAGACTTATGAGGAGGCTGTGGGTGACAGATGGAAGATGGATTCTCCCATGCCCGAGGCGGTAAAAAATATAATTGTCAAGAATGTAAACGAGGTTGACAAGGTGGCGGCGGAAGTGGATTTTGTTTTTTCCGCGGTGGATATGACTAAGGATGAGATTAAGAAGATCGAGGAGGAGTACGCAAAGACGGAAACGCCCGTTGTCTCCAACAACAGCGCTCACCGGTGGACGCCGGATGTGCCCATGGTGGTGCCGGAGATTAATCCGGAGCACTTTGACGTGATAGAAGATCAGAAAAAAAGACTGGGTACGAAGCGAGGCTTTATTGCTGTAAAACCAAACTGCTCCATTCAGAGCTATGCGCCGGTGCTCACCGCGTGGAAGGAGTTTGAGCCATACGAGGTGGTAGCTACCACGTATCAGGCGATCTCCGGTGCGGGCAAGACCTTCAAGGATTGGCCGGAGATGGTGGAGAATGTGATTCCCTATATCGGCGGTGAGGAGGAAAAGAGCGAGAAGGAGCCTCTGCGCATCTGGGGCAGGGTGGAGAACGGCGAGATTGTTCCGGCCCAAAGCCCTGTGATTACCTGCCAGTGCATCCGCGTGCCGGTGCTGAACGGGCATACGGCGGCTGTGTTTGTTAAATTTAAGAAGAAACCTACCAAAGAACAGTTAATTGAGAGACTGGTGAATTTTAAGGGGCTTCCTCAGGAGCTTGGCCTGCCTAGTGCGCCGAAGCAGTTTATTCAGGTGATGGAAGAGGATAATCGTCCGCAGGTGAAGCTGGATGTGGATTATGAGAACGGCATGGGCATCAGTGTGGGACGGATTCGTGAGGACAGCGTCTATGACTGGAGGTTTGTGGGACTTTCTCATAATACTGTGCGGGGAGCGGCAGGCGGCGCCATACTCTGTGCGGAGACATTAAAGGCAAAAGGATATATTACAAAGAAATAGAGGAGCAGCAGGGATAGTTCATTTAAGGGGGGATACCGCCTGGGAAAAGGCGGTATATAGATAGAGTGACAAATACGTTAACAGAAATGCAGGGAACAAAGATGGAGCTGCTTGCGGCGGAAAATCAGAGACTGCGGGAGGACGAAAAGATGTTTCGTCTGCTCTGTGAAACGTCCAACAGCGCTTTTATTTATTATAATTATAAGGAGGACCGATTACGGACCATTGCCAACTGGGATTACTTCTTTGATTTTTCAGTGACAGATATGAAGGATTTTTCCAAGCTTTATGACCGGGTAGAGGAGCAGTATGCGATTCTGCTAAGGGAAGGACTTTTTATTGAGAATCAGAACAGGGATCAGGAAAGCTTTGAAATTCGCTTAAAAGAAAAAGGCCTTTGTGTGGAAGTGGAAGTTAACATTGTATATGATGTCAACAGAAAACCTACAGACAAAATTATCCGTTTCAAAGATGTGACCCGAGTCAATGCCCAGAAGGATGAGCTCACTTATATGGCTTATTATGACATTATGACAGGCTTGTATAACCGGAACTGTTTTGTCAGGATTCTCGGGGAGCTTTTGCGGAAGGCGGATCAGGAAAAACGCACGGTGGCAGTGATGTTTGTGGATTTTGATGATTTCCGCAGAGTCAATGACGGCATGGGGATTATAGCCGGAGATGAAGTGCTGCAGCTTTTTGGACAGTATCTGATCGGACTTATGAGCGATCAGGTGATCATTTCGCACTTCAGCACGGACATTTACTGTGTCGCTATTTATGATCCTTGTGGAGCAAGGAGTGTGGAGACAATCTATCGGGTGATCCGGGAGCGGTTGAAAACGCCTTTCAGGCTGATGGATGGGCAGGAAGTGACCATGACGGTGAGTGTGGGCGTATGCGAATATCCGGAAGCGGCCTCCGGTGCTCTGGAATTGATCAATTGTGCGGAGATTGTTATGTTCCAGGCGAAGAGGCAGGGGAAGGATACGATACAATACTTTGATGGAGCGATTTTGGAAGATTTCCTACAGACAGTGACCATCCAGACGAAACTTAGAGAGGTAGTGTTTGAACAGAATTTTACCATGTACTATCAACCCCAGTATTATACGGAAAGTGAAAGGCTGCGCGGAGTGGAAGCGCTGATTCGTTGGAAGGATGACACGGGGGACTCTATCAGTCCGGCTGTTTTTATTCCGATAGCGGAGAAGAATGGAACCATTGTTCCCATCGGGAACTGGGTGATCGAAAAGAGTGTGCAGACCTATGCCAGATGGAGAGATGCGTATCAATACCCGATGATTTTATCATTGAATATCTCGGCGGTGCAGTGTAAGCAGAAGGATTTTATCGAGAGCTTTCTGCATATTATTGAAAAATATCATGTGGCGGCGCAGGAGATAGAGCTGGAGATTACGGAGACAATCTTGATTGAAGACTTTGGTTACATAAGCGGCCGGCTCGCTGAACTGCGGGAAACTGGTGTTAAAATTTCCCTGGATGATTTCGGTACGGGTTTTTCTTCGCTGTCCTATTTGAAGGGGCTGCCTATTGATACGCTGAAAATCGATAAGACTTTTGTGGATACAATGCTTACAGACGACAATACAAAAATAATTATTGAATCCATTATCTACATGGTCAAACGACTGGGGTACGAAACTATCGCCGAGGGTGTGGAGACACAGGAACAATTCCAGTATCTGAGAGATCTTTCCTGCGATATTATACAGGGGTATTATTTGGCAAGACCGATGCCGGCTGAAAAGATAGAGGAGCTGCTTACAGAGTTGATGGCAAGGGTGTGATGGGGTAGGCGGATAAGATGTTACTTGGCAGAACAACGGAACTTGGTTATTTGAATAACTATTATGACAGAGAAGGAAGTCAGATTCTGATCGTTTACGGGCAGAAACATATTGGAAAGACGGCACTTGTGAAAGAATTTATGAAGGATCGGCCGGGCTGCTATTATTTGGCAAAAGCCTGCTCCGAACGGGAGCAGGCCTATCAATGGGGCAGACAACTTGTGCATGACGGCTATATCGTAGAAAAGTTTCCAACTTTCCAGGAGATTTTTGAAAAGCTTGCACACCGTGTTACCGGGAAGAAGGTGCTGGTAATCGATGAGTTTCAAAATATTGTGCGGGCCAGCGATGCGTTTATGAAAGACTTGGTTTCTTTTGTCCACAGTCAGTGGAATCGAGATGATGTGATGGTGATCCTTGTAAGTTCCTCGATCGGCTGGATTGAGAACAGCATGATCACCAGAATTGGAGAGGCGGCTTACGAACTTTCCGGTCTTTTGAAGATTAAGGAAATGCCTTTTGTAGATTTAGTGGAGCGGTTTCCCAATTTTCGTATTGAGGAGTGTGTGGAAGCCTATGCCATACTGGGAGGGATTCCAGGTCTGTGGAATCAGTTTGACGATAGGCTTACCATTCAGCAAAATATCTGTCGCAATATTTTGGACTGCAACAGTTTTCTTTTTGAGGAGGGTGAGAGGATTCTTACGGAGCAGCTCAGAGAGCCAGGGGTTTACAATACCATTATGGCGTCCATTGCGGCGGGTGATCACAAGTTAAATGACCTCTATCTTCATACAGAATTTTCCCGCGCAAAGATTAGTGTGTATCTGAAAAACTTGATTGAGCTGGAGCTGGTGGAGAAGGTTTTTTCTTATGATACGGCGGGCAAAGAGAATGTACAGAAAGGAATCTATCGGATCAGCCATCCTTTTGTAGATTTTTATTATACTTATATGTATCCTCATCTGAGTGATTTGCAGATGCTTTCGGTGGGAGAATTTTATAATCATTATATTATGAGGGACTTTAGGCGTTATGTGTCCGGCTATTTCAAACAAGTGTGCAGACAGCATTTGATGAGATTGGGGGAGCGGCACAGGCTTCCTATAGATTGCGGCACCATTGGTGAGTGGATTGGCAAGATGGGATCTCTGGATATCATTGCGCAGGACGAAGAAGGACGCACACTTATTGGCCTGTGCAACTGGGAGAAACCCATGACCTACGAGGATTATGAGAATCTTCTGCTCTACGCAAAGAAGGCGAAGATCAGCGCGGATTATATTTATATGTACACGGCTTTCCGCTTTGATGAGAAGCTGAATTTGGAGGCAAAGGTCAAAGCAAATCTGAAACTAGTGCAGATTTCGGATCTGTAAAAGTGCGAGAAGTACTTCTATAGCTTGGCAGCAAAGGCTGCCTCGCTAAGAAGTACTATGTCTCGCGCAGGAGAATACCTGAAGAACGGCATTCTCCGTACGGATTGATGCAGGGTAGTGAGAAAAAATATGGGAAAAAGTTTGTATATTGCGGAGAAGCCCAGTGTGGCAAAAGAATTCGCAAAAGCATTAAAATACAATATGAAAAACCGAGATGGTTACATGGAGTCCGAGGAGGCGGTTGTGACCTGGTGTGTGGGCCATCTGGTGACCATGAGCTATCCGGAAGCTTACGATGAAAAATATAAAAGATGGTCCTTGGAGACGATCCCTTTTATTCCGACTGAATTTAAGTATGAGGTCATAGAGAATGTGAAGAAGCAGTTTGGCATTGTGAGCGGACTTTTGAACAGGGAGGATGTGGAGACAATTTATGTCTGCACGGATTCTGGACGTGAGGGGGAATATATTTACCGTCTGGTTGAGCAGCAGGCAGGTGTGGAGGGAAAGATCAGACGCCGGGTGTGGATCGATTCCCAGACAGAGGAGGAGATTCTGCGCGGTATCAGAGAGGCCAAGGATCTCTCGGCTTACGATAATCTCTCCAATGCCGCGTATCTCCGTGCAAAAGAGGATTATCTTATGGGGATCAATTTTTCCCGGGCACTCACTTTGAAATATAGTTATTCGATAAAAAACTATCTAAATACTGATAAAGCAGTGGTTTCAGTGGGACGTGTGATGACCTGTGTGCTGGGGATGGTGGTAAACAGGGAGCGGGAGATTCGGGAGTTTGTGAAGATTCCTTTTTACCGAATTTTGATGAAAATAAAGATTGCCGGACATGACTGCAGCTTAGAGTGGAAGGCGGTGGAGGGCTCAAAGTATTTTCAGTCTCCGAAGCTGTATAAGGACAATGGTTTTTTGAAGGAGGAGGACGCAGACGAGTTTATTGCGTTTTTGCAGGAGAGACCGGAGGAGAAGCCGTTTGTGGAAAAGATTGAGAGGAAGAAAGAGACGAAAAATCCGCCTCTTCTGTACAATCTGGCCGAACTGCAAAATGACTGTTCCAAACTCTTTAAAATCAGTCCGGATGAAACCCTGCGGATTGCGCAAGAGCTCTATGAGAAAAAATTGACGACTTATCCCAGAACGGATGCGAGAGTTCTTTCCACGGCAGTGGCTAAGGAGATTGGCAAAAATATCAGAGGTCTGCAGAATTACCAGCCTGTGTCGTCCTATGCGGTGAAAATTATTTCGGAAGAAGGCTTTAAAGGCATTGCAAAGACCCGGTATGTGAACGATAAGCAGATTACGGACCACTATGCAATTATACCGACGGGACAGGGACTAGCAGCACTAAATGGCCTGCATCCTACATCGGCGAAGGTTTACGAGATTATCGCCAGGCGGTTTTTGAGTATTTTTTATCCGGCGGCAGTTTATCAGAAGATTACACTGGCTGCGAAGCTGTCTGGCGAAGTCTTTTCTTCCGGTTTTAAAGTGCTGGCACAGCAGGGTTATCTGGAAGTTGCGCAAAATTCTTTTGCAAGAAAGAGGACGGAGGAGTATACTGAAAGGGAGAACGTTTTGGAAGAACAGGAGACTTCCTGCGACGCCGGCTTTATGGAAGCATTGGGAGCTCTAAAAAAGGGTGTGCCGCTCGATCTGGATGGACTCGAAAAAAAGGAGGGAGAGACATCCCCGCCAAAACGATACAATTCAGGTACCATGATTCTAACTATGGAGAATGCCGGGCAGTTTATTGAGGACGAAGAGCTTCGAGCGCAGATCAAAGGCAGCGGAATCGGCACTTCTGCCACCAGGGCGGAGATACTGAAGAAGCTGGTGCATATCAAATATTTGGATTTGAACAAAAAAACGCAGATTATCACGCCAACACTCTTGGGAGAGATGATTTATGAGGTGGTAGCGGGTTCCGTGAGACCGCTTTTGGATCCCCGGCTGACAGCCAGCTGGGAGAAAGGGCTTACGCTGGTGGCTTCCGGAGAGATCACGCAGGAGGAGTATATGGGCAAGCTTGATGATTTTGTAACCAGAAGGACGAATGCCGTCAAGCAAATGACGAACCAGAATGCTCTCTATGGCAGGTTTCAGTATGCATCACAGTTTTATAAGAATGCAAAAAAGGAGAAAGGGAAAAAGGAATGAGTGGATTGCAGGATACCATGATTGAGGCTCTATATACGCTGGAGGAGACAATTGCCGCAGAAGCGTTTGCGGGATTGACATATCCGTGGGAAGTTCTTCCGAAAATTAAGGATTTTATTATTTCGCTTGGGGAGAGGCTTCCCGAGGAGAAATTCGAGAGAAGAGAGGGCAATATATGGATCGCCAGAAACGCTAAGGTGTTTCCCAGCGCTTATATCGGCGGCCCGGCCATTATCGATGAGGAGGCGGAGATCCGCCATTGTGCTTTTATCAGGGGAAGCGCGATTGTGGGAAAAGGTGCGGTTGTGGGGAATTCTACCGAACTTAAGAATGTGATTTTGTTTAACAAAGTGCAGGTGCCCCATTACAATTATGTGGGAGATAGTATTTTGGGCTTTAAGGCGCATATGGGAGCGGGTTCCATTACCTCCAATGTAAAGAGCGATAAGACGCTTGTGGTGGTGAAAGCGGGAGAGGAAACTTTTCCGACAGGGCTTAAAAAGTTTGGCGCTATGCTGGGAGATCACGTGGAGGTGGGGTGCAATACTGTGTTGAATCCTGGTACGGTGATTGGTAAGAATACAAATATTTATCCCACATCCATGGTGAGAGGATTCATTCCAGCAGGAAGTATTTATAAGTGTCAGGGTGAAGTGGCTTGTAAGAGACAGTGAACACATCTGAAGCTGGGAAGAACGTGCAGAGAAGGAATGTATTGAGGATGGGAATATGGCAATTGAATTAAATGTGGAAAACTTTAGCTCTATGATCGATAATACGATAACCGGAATATGTTTCTTCGAGTATGAAGAAGGGGAATTGACCCCCATTTTCATAAATGAAGGCTTTTTCCGAATGCTTGGGTACACACGGCTGCAGGGCATGAAGTATCTCGAGAAAGTAGAACTAAGCATTATTCCAGAGGATATTCCGATCTATAAGCAAGCGATCAGGAATGTGTTAAAGGATGACGGCGTGGTGGACGCCGAGTTCCGGACAGTGACAGGGAGCGGTGGATTGCGCTGGCTGCATGTCAGAGGAAATCTGTATGCCAGAGAAGGCAAAAAATATACTATTGTAACGGTCATTGTGGATGCGACTGAGAGAAAGAATGTGGAGGAGGAACTGCAAAGACAAGCGGAGCGTCTGCACATTTTGTCGGAGGCCGAAGGCGAGAAGATCATTGATTATAATGCGAAGACGGACGTTATGACGATTCGCTACAATGATGAGTATGGGATAGCCAAGGATGAGATCCACAGCAGATATATGGAGCGGTTTGACGCCTCCATGATTTTTAAAGAGGATGTTGCGTATTACAAGGCAGTATTAGAAAGTCTGCTGAAGTCTCCAAAGCACGATATTATTGAATTCCGGATCAAGCGGTTTGACGAGGATTTTACTTGGTATCAGGCAAACCTGACGTCCCTTCTGGGACCGGAGGGTTATGTGACACGCATTGTGGGCCGTATGATCAATATAAATGACAGAAAGCATAAGGAGATGGAACTTCTTCTTCGGGCGGAGAAAGACGCGTTGACGGGCATCTACAATCAAGGTGCGACGGAACAGCTGATCCGCAATGCTATCGATGCCAGCACTGAAAATACGCTGAGTGCTTTGATGATTATTGATCTGGATAATTTTAAGGAGGCTAATGATCTGCTGGGCCATGCCTACGGAGATCAGCTTCTGGAGAAGACAGCTAATATTTTAAAAGAGATGTTTAAAGGCGGTGATGTGATTGGGCGTATCGGCGGCGATGAATTCATGGTTTATATGAGGAATATGTCTTCCATTTCGGATGCCGATGAGCTGGCGGGCAGTATCGTGAAAAATGTCAGATATGATCTCGACTTTGAAGGACAGCCGATTCATGTGACCTGCAGTGTGGGTGTGGCGGTGTATCCCTATCATGGCAAGACCTACGAAGAATTGTTTGAGAAAGCGGACAGAGCCGTGTACACGGTCAAGGCAAATGGCAAAGATGGTTACCGTGTCTACCATGCGGCTACCACCACAGTCTATCATGCCAACAGAAAGGTTGGCTATGACATGACAAAGACGATAGACTATAATCGAAATATTGAAGATCAAGTGATGCAGATTCTTTTTGAGGATAAAGTGCTTGAGTCTGCACTGCGTTCTTCTATAGAGTTGATGACTGCGAAATATCAGTTTCAGAAAGGATATATCTGCGGGAACGATTCTCTGCCTATCTCGCGCACGATTCAGTTTACAGTAAAGAAGTATGCGACCGGGAAAGAGGCGAGTGCGCATTATGAGCTGAAACGGATGGTAAATGAGATACTTTATTCCTTTTTTCCCGGTGTGTCAATGATTCACGACTACGATCTGCCAGTGGAGGAGATGCATGATTATTTTCAGGCGGAAGGCATCAAGACTATGCTTTATTATCCGCTCACATCCAAAGGAGAATTCCAGGGAGCCATTGTTTTTGAAAATCACGAGGATGTGCAGATGGAGCTTTCCAAAAGCGAGATGGAGGAAATTCGTTCGCTGTTTCGGTTGATGGAGGCCCACATCCTGCAGATTGGGCTGATGCATAGACTGCAGAATTTTGTGGCGCAGGTAGCTATTTTCGATAATATGGACAGTTTTGTCTATGTGGTGAATCCGGATAATCACGAGATAAGTTTTATAAACAAAAAGGTGGTTATGGATTCCCCTCAGGTAAAGATCGGTGATACCTGCTATAGAGCGCTGCAGAACAGAGACACCCCCTGTGAGAATTGTATCCTGCATAAGCTGGATAAGAATGATCCGCACTGCCGCTGTACAGAGGAGTTGTTTAATTATTCACTGCGCAGTTGGACCAGATGCAGTGCAAGCTGGCTGGAGTGCAGGGAGGAAAACGGGCTTGCCCTTTTAAACAGCTTCGATATATCAGAGTATTTTATGGGATAACAGTTGAGAAAGAGCAAATTTGCCGGACAATTGTGCTTGCATGAATTTGGATGGCGAATGATGCTTTAAGTGGGCACTCGATCACGAGGACTGCTTAGCAGCCTTGGTGTGAGTATGAGAGGGCGGTTTTGTGAAGAGGCGCCGGCTGAACTGAAATCAAAAGTAAGAAAAAATTGACAAACATCTAGATTTTTTTCTATTGATATGAGAAAATAAAAAAGGCGGTTATGACAGGCGGCTTTGGCCTGTTATCAAATAATTAATACATAATCGAAAGGAGTTATCA